>JAWOHM010000123.1:0-21505 GCA_046485165.1 Thermoplasmata archaeon | reverse complement strand
GCCAGGAAAACTATGATGATGGCCAGTGCGACAAGGCCGATTATTTTCCTCATTCGCCATCCCCCCCTCTCCCGATGGTCTCCTTGATCGCCATGATGAATATCGCGGTTGTCAGTGCCGCCCCGACGCCGGCTTCGGCAATGGCGACATCGGGCGCACCGAGTATGAAGAATTCCAGAGACAGGAGCAGGCTGCATGCCCCCAGCGCAATGGCGGCGCTGATCAGATCCCTCTGCCATATCACGATGACGGCGGAAACCACTATCCCGGCCAGGACCAGAATGTGAATGAGGTCGCTGATCATTTCTTCACCTCCGCCAGCCTGTCGACCACTGCTCCATAGGGCTTGATTCCGCTGCGGTGGGATGCCCGGGCAAGGGCATGCGCGCCAGTGGGATTTGTGAACAGCAGAGCGATGAGGGCCAGGAAGGTATGGATGGTCAGGGTCAGCCCGTAGGGGTCAGCGTAGTCGGAGCGGTACCAGAGGACGAGGCCGTAGCCCATGGCCGCAAGCGCAAGGAATATTGAGCCGAACGTCGTGCATTTCGTTGCCGCGTGAAGCCTGGTGTAAACATCGGGAAACCGGAGGAGGCCGACAACCCCGAGGCCGTTGAATGCCAATGTGATGGCCAGCATAATATAGAGGATTATGAGCAGCACGCTTATCATTGCCCGTCACCCCCGCCTTCCTCCAATGCCTTGTTCTCCATGTATCTAGCTATGTACAGCGTGGTGATGAAAGAGAGAAGAGCATACACTATCGCGATGTCGATGAACAGGACTTCACGGTAAGCCACCCCGAGGGCTATCATGACCGCCACGACAAGGGTGTTGATGGTGTCGAGGGCAACGGCCCTGTCGGGGGTCGTGGGGCCGAGTATCAGGCGCACGGCGCAGCCCACGATGTATATCACAAGCATCAGGGCGACTGGCAGGAACAGGTCAAGGGTCATCCGGCTATCCTCCTTGCCCATTTCGGGAAACTGCCGCAGACCTTGGACCCATCGCACAGCTCCGCATTCTCCGAGCCTTCCTCGACATTTATCCAGTGTATGAAAAGATCGTTGGTGCCATCATCGACGTCCACCGTGAGCGTGCCTGGAGTGAGCGTGATGGAATTGGCAAGCACCAGGACCTCCAGGTCATTTTTCAGGCCGGTCCTTATCCGGACGATGCCGGGCCTTATCTTCCCGGTTATGACTCTGTAAGCGACATCGAGATTGGCTTTCAGCATGGCCAGCAGGAACGGGCCGAAGAAGTAGCCTATGGCAGACAGCCATCTTGCGGGATTTCCCATCCGCATGCTGCCGGTGGAACAGAAGAAGCGCCGGGACACGGCACCGGCGATGGCCGCGACTATGATTCCGAAGATAATGCTCTCCAAACTCCACATGCCGATACCGGCAATGCCTATGTCGCCGCTGCCGGCAGTCAGCACCATGAACAGGAGGAACGAGAATATGCCGGTGGCGACAAAAGTTTTCATGCCCGGCCTCCGAATGTGCGTGAAATGAACAGGTCGGCCGCGGGATGCGGATGGCGCGGGCTTGATGCCTCATGCGCCCGGGACGCGGGGGAATCGCCCGAATGTTCAAGCATCCTTTCTAACATTTTCGTGACCTCTGTTTCTGGAGGGGGATAATGAGAGAATGTATTTAAAATTGCCATCTGCCCTATTCATCGGAATATCAAATTGATTGGCTTTTTTCATCTTGGAAAAGGCAATGCAGCAAAGGTTTTAAGGCCGAATTGCATGACCCGGCACATGGGAGAAGCCCTGTACTTGATTTTTCGGCTGGCGGCCCTCCAGACAGACGAGGAGGGCAGCGACATGGTGTGCAGCTACCTCATAATACTGGGCATCATACTGCTGGTGCTTTATGTCGCCCTCTACATTTACAACAAGCTCATCATCGGCAAGAAGGTGAAACAGCATCCCTGCAAGTACTGCGGCCACATCGTGAACGCGGTGTCTCAGTGCTGCGGCGCACCGGTGGAGGAAAAGTTCATGGCCGCGAAATGCAGCAAGTGCGGCAAGCCCACAAGGACTGTCTGCGCAACCTGCAAGAGGGACCTTTACTGAGGTGAGACATGGCGGCGACCCATCTCTCTTTGGAAGTCAAACGCATAATGCGGAGAGAGCTCAAGGACATGGGGGAGAACATTCTCAGGAAACAGTGCCAGGACCTTGGGATCGAATGGCGGGAGTTGGCAATCAAGGATCTGGAAAGATTGGCCGGACCCATATCAAAAGCCATAACCTCATTCACCGGGAGGGAGAAGGCCGACCGCATCGTACGCGAGATCGAGAAGTTCAAAGCCCTTGAAGAGCTGGCCACGGCCGGCGGGGTGGCAGAACAGGTTGGCCGGAAGAGGAAGTTGAACGCGCTGATAAAGCTGGGCGACATTTCCAGCATCATCGGTGAATGGGACAATTCAATCGAATATTACAGCAAGGCACTGGAACTTGCTGAGATGACCGCGGGGAAGAGCAACAAATTCGAGATACAGGCAAACATTGCCACAGCGAAGCTGGAAATGGGAAAGTTAGAGGAGGCAAGGACGCTGCTCGAGAATGCCCTTGATGATGCCATGAAGCAAATGGATGCAGCCTCGGTCGCCCACATCCACCGCGTCCTGGGAAAGCTTTTCTGGAGGACTGGGGAGTTCGACAGCTCCATCGAGGCAAGCAACAATGCCATAGAGCATTTTGCAAAGGTGGGGGACGGCAACAACCTGGCCTACCTCTACAAGGACCTGGGCGATGTCTATGGCGAGAAGGGCGAGCATGACAGGGGCCTCGAATTCTACAAAAAAAGCATATCCATGTTCGACCCGCGATTCGACCTATACAACATCGCGAACATCAACATGAACATGGGCGTCATCTATTCCATGAAGAAAGATTGGAAGAAAGCGGCCGAACATTACGAGGCATGCATCCGATACACGGAGAAAGAAGGCTACCTCAACACAATGGCATGGGCGCTGTTCAATGTTGCGGAAGCATATACCAAATTAAAAGAGCTGGACAAAGCGGAGGAGGCTCTCAACAAGTCTGCCGAATTGCTCAAAAAGACGGACGACCGGATGGGCATGGCAGGCGTGCACATGAAGTTCGGGGAGCTGTTCCAGGAACGCAGAAAATGGAATGAAGCCGTGAAGCATCTCAGGGAGTGCATCGTGATCCTGAGAGAGCTGGGCATCCCGAAATACCTGGCAGATGCGACACATGAGCTTGGGCTGACTTATGTGAAAATGGATAAGAAAGATCAGGCCAGGCAGCAGTTCTGGGAGGCACTCGTGCTATATGAGAAACTGGGAATAGCCAGGAACGTAGATATGGTCCGGAAGGATATTGAGAAGCTGGGGGATTGAATTTTAGATTTTGGATTTGTGCCATGATATAAGGGGCTGGGGGCTAGCTTGGTTATTGATTTTTAGGGTCTAGGGGCTATGTTTGGAGATTGGGATAGAGGGGCTTTGCTTGAAAGTTGATACAAAGGGTCTAGTGAGTCTGGCTTTGTGGAAAGCCAGACGAACATCAATGTGGAATCAACCCTAGACCCACACTAACAATCAATAAACTAGACCCTAGTCCCTAGACCCTTAATCCACAATCACATTCAGTAATGCTCATGCCCCAGCTCAATTTTCCCGGGCCGGGATAGCATGTGCTGGACCTCCAGCATCATTGTCGGATGGTAGCGTTGCTTGGCAGTCCTGAGGCCCTCGATGCCCAGGTCTGATTGGCGATTTATGAATTGGTGGTTCTCGGCAAGAATTTTAGCGCTCTCGTTGTTTATGGCCTGGTAGAGGCCCTCGAAGCTGGGCATCGCTTTCTCGAAATGTATTACTGCGGTATCGGGGCAGATGGACTCGAACATGGCCACGGCCTGTATCTCTCCGTTTATCCTGATGGCCAGGCCGCTCAGGTCCAGCTCGAAGCAATGCTCAACGGTGTACATGATGGCGATGCGCTCGTTGTCAAGAAGAATGTCTGACTCGCAGTCCTTCCACAGGCACCAGCGCTGCAGGAATTTTCTTATCTCCTCGATGTTCTGCTTGCATAATGTTTCCACCTCATATGCCTGCTGGCGCTTGAACTTGCTCAGCTTGTTGCGTATCTTCAGGTAGTTCTTGCCCTCCAGCGTGGCCAGGTCCGATGCTTTGTATATGTAATCGAAGTAATCGGGATGCTTGACGAAGCTGGCTTGCGGGAAGATGCTTTCCAGCCATATCCTGGTGTCATTGTCCACGAGAACCAGGGCATACTCGGAGCCGGATTGCCCTGACAGGGCCACCAGCTGTTCGGCCAATTCCGGGTTGCACGGTCCGGAGGGCGGCCTGAACCGCGGATTCTCGTCCGGCCGGGTCATTATCATCAGGCAACCATCCTGGAACAGAAAATGCGGTACCACGAAATGGCTCCAGCTCATCAGGGTAGTGAAGAGGTTCTCGCTGTGCCTGGGCGGATATTTGCTGTAATGAGCATCGAACAGCGGTTTGTGCTCCAGCCTGAGTGGTTGGAAATCTTCAGTGCTGAACGCGCTACCCACTCCTGACGACCATAGGCTCCCCTGGCAAAACCTCGAATCCCAGCGGCTCGTAGAATTTTCTTGTGCCGGGTTCCGCGACCAGGCCTATCCAGATCAATCCACTGCTTTTGCAATGTTCCACCAGTTTGGATATAATGGCTCGCCCGATGCCAAGTTTTCGGAATTCCTTCAGGACAACGATATCCTGTAGCCAGGCATCCGAGACCCCGTCGGAAATGGCCCGGCCCATGCCCACGGCCCTGCCAGTGGCTCTGTCCACAGCCACCGCGAAGGCGAAGCTGCCCTTGATGAGGTCGCCTATTCCTTCGGAAGAGTAGGAATCCAGCCACCAGCCGCCGGCCTTGTACAGCTCGACTATCTGGTCCCGGGGCCAGGCCTTGACAAATCTTAACTCGACATCATCTGGCAACACATCACCGGCCCTACTTCAAAACCTCGTAGAATTCCTCGACAGGCATCTGCACTAAGTGTTCGCCCAGAGAATCAAATATTTTCTTGAACTCCGGGTCCCTGTGGGAATTCTCATGCGCTTGTTTTGATTCCCAGAAAGTGACCAGTATCATTTTTGTGGGCTTGATTTCCAGCTCCGTGAGGTCGGCATCCACGAAACTGCCAATCCCCGACATGCCGGATATCCTCAGGGCCTTGGAGCCCAGGAACCCTGGCATGTGTTCGGTGGCGCGGCACAGCAGCATGGCCCTTTCCATGAATTTTTCCTCATGGCCAGGCATTATGCTGATGAAATTCTGGGCGCACACTATCGACCCCCCAACCCAATCAAAAGCCTCCTGCTCCTTCAAGGTTAACAGCTTGGAATCGAGGCCCATCTCGGCCAGCTTTTCCTTGGCGATAGCTGAGCGCCTTTCGGTGTTGCAATACAGAACAATCTCCTTGTCAGCAAGGAATTCCTTGTAGTATTTCAGGTCGTAATGCGGTATGCATATCGCGCCCTTGATGTGTTCCTTGACGAATTCCTCCCTTGTCCTTACATCAATCAGAATGTGGGATGCCATATCAAAACCTCATGGCCCCAGGTGCATGCCGGGGTTGAAATCATCGAATGCCTCGAACTCCTCCGCGGCCACAAGCTCCTGTTTCAGTATCTGGTAATGGCTTTGCTCCATCCTGGCAAAGTAGCCAAGCACCACTGAGAATTCCTTGCTTGCGCTGACATACAATGCAAACTCGGTGTAGAAATCGTATGCGGCCATCTCCGCGTCCATGGCCTGCTGGATAAGCTTGCTCATTGGCATTCTGTCACCGTCAAGAATTATCTCCGGCAGGGGCACCGGGCTTATCTTGGGCAATATCAGCTTATTGGCTGGGAGTTGCTTGTGGAATTCAGATTCCAATAGGGCTCTGTGCTTCTTTTCCTCTTCAGCCAGGAATCTGAAGCGGTCCTTGAGGAACGCGTTGTGCGTTATTCCTGCCATTATGGAGTATGCCTCGCGGCTGTCAATCTCGGCCTTTATCGCTGTGAAGAACAGGTCTTCCAGTGTGAACTTGCTCAGGTCCATGGTGTCACCTCACTCGGGGGCGACCGGGAAAGTGAAGAGCGGCACCCTTGCGGCCAACTCCTTGTCTATCATGAACAGGCCGTCACCCTTGCCGCCAATGAGCTTCAGCTTCTGGACAATCTCGTCGGCGGACGCTTCCTCCTCCACCTGCTCCTTGACGAACCACTGCAGGAAATTCACCGTTGCATGGTCCTTTTCCTTGATGGCAAGGTCCATGAGGCTGTTTATCAGGGCGGTCACATGCTGCTCGTGCTCGTAAACGTTCTCGGCCACAGTCAGCGGAGTCTTCCACTTGATGGGGGGGTCTGCGATGCCCTTCAGTGTCACCATGCCGCCGCGTTCCACGACGTAATCGTACATTTTCATCGCGTGGAACAGTTCTTCCTGTGCCTGGGATTTCATCCAGTGCGCAAATCCGGTCAGCGATTTTCCCTCCATGTCAGATGCCATCGAGAGGTACAGATACGAAGAGTACAACTCAGTATTTATCTGCTCGTTCAGCGCCTTCTCGACCTTCTTGTTTATCATGTGAACCACTCCTTCTTCCAGAGCCCGTGCAGGTTGCAGTATTCCCTGGCAACCAGTTTCTCGGCCTTGCAGAGGAAGGCTGCTTCCGGCGCATCGCCGGGCTTCAGGTGCTTCCTGTAAATCCTGTCATCAGCCATCAGTTCGATCCACTCGATATAGTGTTTCTCCTCCATTGGATGGGCGACCGAGCCGACTTTCACTGTTATGATATCGCCATTCTTCTCAATGACCGGCACATGTTTCTCGAGCGCCGCGTCAACAATGCCTTCCTTCACCAGGCGCATGGGCTGTCCGCAGCATACCAGTTCTCCCGGGCCGTCATGCAACACCTCCACAATGTTCCCGCAGATGTCGCATTTGTATATCTCCTTGATTTCCGTCATTCATCACACTCTCCTATCATTCTATTTTACTATCCTCATGCTTCTTCGCTATGGCATCGGCCAGAGCGTCAATCTTTCTGTAATCTTCCTCGGTGGGCATGCCCTTCACCAGGACGGGCTCGATGACCTCGACCTTGAGGTTGCCAATCATCCCGGCAAGTTGTTCAACCGTCTTTCCACCCCATCCGTATGAACCGATTATTGAGACGAATTTGGTTTTCGGCCTCAGGGCGTTGGCCAGGTAGGCCGCATATACAGCCAGGGGATGGGCGCCGCCCAGGACGGTCGGCGTGCCTATAACAATGGTCGATGCGTCCACAAGTTCCATGGCCAGCTCCCCGATGTCGGTGCGGCTGAGATTGAATGGTTTTACCGGTATTCCGCGTTTAATCAAGGCACCGACCAGGCTATCGGCCATCAACTGGGTGCTGCCGTGCATCGAAACATACGCGAGAACAACCTCCTTCTTAGCTTTCTCAGATGCCCAGTCCTTGTAGGCGTCGAGTATCAAAGACGGCCTCTTGTATATGGGGCCGTGGCTCGGGCATATCATCTGGATGTCATATTTCGCGAGCCGCTCCAGATGCTTGACAATGTGAGACCCGAAAGGCATCATTATCTCGGCATAGTAGCGCTTGGCTGAGCGATATACGGCAGCTTCGTTGGTCGCGTACAGGTCGCTCTGGGCAAGGTGCGAGCCAAGGAAATCGCACGGGAACAAAATCTTGTCCTCGCGCAGGTAGGTGAGCATGGTCTCCGGCCAGTGCACCCACTGGGCATGGATGAATTCCAGGGTCCTGCCGCCCAGGTCCATGGTCTCGCCGTCTGCCACAACGACAATCCTGTCGTCCGGCACATGCAGTAATATCTTAATCTGGTCCTTGCATTTCTGCGTGCAGACGACCTTGGCCATGGGAAAAAGTTCGAGAATCTTGGGGATGGTTCCGGAATGGTCCTGTTCAGCATGGTGGGTTATCACATAATCAATCTTCTTCACGCCGGCTTCGCGCAGATTGGCCAGCAGAGCCTGCTCCTTGGTCGGGTCCACCGTGTCGATGAGCGCGGTCTTATCATTCCCCCTGACCAGGTAAGAATTGTACGTGGTTCCATCGGGCAGCGGTATCAATTCGTCGAACAGCCTCCTGTCCCAGTCTATGGCACCGACCCAGTGTATACCTTTCTTTATCTCCATGGCCGGCACGGTTACGCCTCCGGAGAAAATTCATCCTTGCCGACGCCGCAGACAGGGCACACCCAGTCCGTGGGAACGTCATCCCACGCGGTGCCAGGCGCGACGCCGCTGTCCGGGTCCCCGGCTGCCGGGTCATAGACATATCCGCAGACCTTGCACACGTATTTCGCCATGTCAAGCACCTACCAATTCTCCGCCAGAACCTCGAAGTAATCTTTGGGGTGGGCGCAGGCAGGGCATTTCTCCGGGGGCTCCGGACCCTCATGGACAAAGCCGCAGTTGTTGCACTTCCATTTGACTGGCTTGTCCTTCTTGAACACCTTGCCTTCCTCGATGTTCTTCAGCAGGCCCAGGTACCTGGATTCATGGAACTTCTCGGCCTTGGCGATGTTCCTGAAGACCACGGCAATCTCCTTGAAACCCTCCTTGTCCGCAATGTTGGCGAATTCCGGGTACATGGATGACCACTCGTGGTTCTCGCCTCCGGCCGCCTCCTTCAGGTTCTCGGCGGTCGTGCCAATCTTGCCGGCAGGGAATGCGGCGGTTATCTCCACATCCCCCCCTTCCAGAAACTTGAACAGACGCTTTGCATGCTCCTTCTCATGGTTGGCTGTCTCCTCGAATACATTCTGTATCTGCACGAACCCCTCCTTCTTCGCCTGCTTGGCGAAGTACGTGTACCGGTTCCTGGCCTGGCTCTCGCCCGCAAAGGATGTGAGCAGGTTCTTCTCTGTCTGTGTTCCTTTCAGACTTGCCATGCTATCACTCCATACTGATTGCCTGTACCGGGCATGCGGCCCCGCAGGCCCCGCACTCTATGCAGGCATCTGGGTTCACCACGACTGCCTTTCCGTCCTGTATCTCGAAGACCTTGGGATCTGCCGGACATACGTCATAGCAGTCTCCGTGGCCCGCACATTTATTCCTGTCAACTTTCGGTGGCATCTTTCATTCCTCCTTCACTTCAGCTCTTTCTTGCAGAAGTACCAGTCCTTGCACTCGTACCCCTCTTTCACTCTCTTTTCAGCGGCATCCTGGGTTCTTGGCGGCGGGACTATGACCTTGTCGCCGGGGCGCCAGTTCGCAGGCGTTGCGACCTTGTGCTTCACATGGGTCTGCAGCGCGTCAATGAGCCTCATTATCTCGTCCATGTTGCGGCCGGTCGTGAGCGGGTAGTAAATCATGGCGCGCATTATGCCGTCCGGGTCTATCACGAAAACGCATCTGGATGTCTCGGTATCGCTCTCCCCGGGCATGACCATGCCGAATTTGGTTGCGACGTCCTTGTTCAGGTCGGCAATAACCGGGAAGGTTATCTTCACCCCGAAGTTCTGCTCGATGTTCCTGACCCAGGCAATGTGCGAATAGGTGCTGTCTATGCTCAGGCCCAGGAGCTTCACGTTCTTCTTGGCCAGCTCATCGGCTATTTCCTGAAACGCCACAAACTCGGTGGTGCAGACCGGCGTGAAATCCGCCGGATGGCTGAAAAGTATCAGCCAGCTTCCCTTGTAGTCGCTCAGCTTCTTCATTCCGTGGGTTGTCTCGGCCTCGAATTCCGGGGCGGGTTCTCCCAGCCTCGGCATCCCGTGGCATTCGCATTCACATCTCTCTTCAACTTCTATGTGTTTTTCCATATTCTATCCCTCCTTTATCTCATAATTTATTAAAATCATCAGTTCACCTTCTCGAAATATTTCTTCATGGCGCCGCATTTGGGGCAGCGCCAGTCATTCGGTATATCTTCAAAAGCGGTTCCTGGCTTTAAGCCACTGTCCGGGTCCCCCGCTGCAGGGTCGTAGATGTACCCGCATATCGTGCATTTCCATTTATCCATGTCATTTGCCTCCCTTAATCAGGCAGTCCTCGCAGACGCCCTTGAAATAACCGTACACTTCGTCTATCCTGTGTCCCCCCGCAACCTTGGTTTTCGTGAACGGGCATTCAACCTCAATATCTATGACATTGCCGCATTCACTGCAGACAAGATGATGATGATGATTGATAACACTATCGAACCTTGATTCGTGGGCGGAGAAGGCCAGGACGGTCAAAAGACCGTGCTCCCTGAGGGATTGTATTGTGTTATAGATCGTGGTCTTGGAAAGCGCCGGGTTGCTATTCTTCAGCTCGTTGTATATCTCATCGGCGGTAGGATGTGTGCGGTGGGTGTCAAGGAAGCGGAGTATCTCAAGGCGCTGGGGCGTGACCTTGATGCCGTGTTCCCTCAGTATCTTCAGGTACTTCTCCATCGTTTCACCAATTTGTAATTAATACAATTTGATAAGGAATACAAGATAATATATAAGCTTATGCGCGAATGTTGCATAAATCGACTTCAGTAGAATATCTGAATTGCCGAAGACTGCAAACTGGCACCGTCCCTCCCCATCATGCCCCGCCTGAATGCAACATTCTGTAATCTAGAGGGCGGGGTTGTGGGCTTGATTGGTCGAATCAAGCCTGGTGATGCACAGCGTGCTTAAATCCCCTAACCCTGCCTGTACGAGGGTTGTAGCTACCCAGCAATTTCCCAACATCAACCCGAGCGAGACGAGGCGTAACCTCGTCCTTTCTCGGTCTGACGACCTCGAGCGAGACGAATCGCTTGCGATTCGTTGCGAGGGCAGTGGTTTGGGGCCTTACCCAACGCTAACAGTGGCCCCCCGATGTATTGGCTCTTGCACAGAGGACTTTTCTTCATCCTTTTATGTGTGCTGGTGGGGCACCCACCCAACCCACCCTATTTGAATATCTCCCCGGTCTCCCTGTGCCAGAGTAGCATGTCCAGATGCGCCAGCGGTATGCCGATATCCTCTGAGAAAGCGGGCATGCTGGCCTCTATCTCCAGGTACTTCTTCGGGGAAAGCGATTTCGGCATTTCGGTTATCACGCCCAACCTCACGAGATTTCTCAGGATGTGCCTGTCCAGTATGGCCAGCTCCCCGCCCATGCCGATGTTCCTCAGGAAATGGCTGGCCTCCTTGTAGCTCATGCCGCTGACATTGGCTACGAGCCATTCGCGCGCTTCGAAGGGGGATGGAAATGCCGCGATCCGATTCTTGAAGCCTGGCGTGTATTTCCTGGCCTCCACTGCCCGCCTGGCTTTTGTGTGATGGAAGCGGACGCCTGACATCTTTTCGGATATTTCTTCTGCTGAACCTTTCAGCAATAAATCACAATCACAGACCCTCTCCACCGCAGCCCAGCATGACCTCGCCTTTGACTGGGGCGTGAAGAGGCAGAACACCAGCTCCCTGAATATGGTAGCATCGTCGGCTGAATCCCACAGTGCCCTGAACTCGGCCAGGCGGACATCTATGCCTGCCTTGAGCCTGGCATATTCGGATTTCAACCGCGCGACCTCTTCGCCGGTCGCGCTCATTTGCCCACCGCCATATTGGATGCTGACATCATCGTCCCGGCTAAAAAGTTGGACACTTCATTTATGAACAGTTCTCTCTGCGTGAAAGGGAAGGCATGCCCTCCCCGGAAAGGTATCAATTTCGAGCCAGGTATGCCAGCATGCAGCTCTTCTGCCAGCTTGAAGGGCGCAATTTTGTCCTTCGTGCCGTGGAGTATCAACGTCGGGGCCCGTATCTCCCCCAGCCTGGCCGCGCACTCATAGCCCCGGGACGCTTCCAGCTGGCGGACGAACGCACAGTAGGGCTGCGTCTGCTTCCTGAAAGGCCTGGCACATGCGGCAATGAGCTTGACGGCATGATAGCTCAAAGGAAGCTTCTTCTCCGGTTGGCTGGCGAAAGTGGACGTCAGAACAAGCCTCATAACACGGCCGGGATGCCTCAATGCCAGGGCCATGGCTATGCGCCCCCCAAGGGATATGCCCAGCACATCTGCCCGCTCAATGCCTGCCGCCGCCATAAGTCCGGCGGTGTCGTCGGCCATCACCTCGATAGTGTAAGGAATATCTGGCTTATCGGTGCGCCCCACACCGCGATTGTCGAGGGCCAGGACCTTATACTTATCCGAAAGCTGCCGAATCATCTTCCTGTGAACGGAAATGTCTGCCCCGAGCCCCCCTATCAGGACCAGGGGCTCGCCCTGGCCGTGGACCTCGTAATTCATAGCGATATCGTTGACCTTAGCTATCGGCATCGCAGGGGCATGAGGCTCCATTTATAAAAACAGCTTCATTCACCTTTCTTCCAGAGACTGACAGTGTTGCCCCTGACATCCACCAGTTCTGCATTGCAGCGCTCGGCAAGCTCAATGGCAATCTGCTTGGTCTCCTCCCTGCTTGTGCCCAGCAGCTTGACCTTCACCATGCCCTTCTTGCTCACCTGGGCCTTAATCTCCTCCACCAGGGCGGCGGTGACGCCGGACTTGCCCATGCGGACGGTTGATTCCAGCTTCGCGGCGATGCTCCTTTTCTCCCTCAATGATCTGTCCATGTCAAGAACTCCTTGGCTTCAGCGGTATGCGATACACTGCGCCGCATTCCAGGCATTTGCGGCTGAGCCGGCCCGCCGACGTCCGGACCCTGGCATTCTTGCCCGGCACCAGGTACTTCATGCATCGCCGGCAGAACCGGAGGTTGAAACTCCTGGGCATCGGCACCTGGTAGCGCATGCCTATCTTCCTGGCCAGCTGGGCATACCGATTCGCGAGGGCCATCTGCCCGGACAGGGCGCGCTGCTCGGCCATCTCAAGCAGCAGGAAAATGCGTTCCCTGGCTATATTGATGCGGCGGCTCTTGGCCTTCTCGAAACGGTTCCTGCGCATGGCTGAATGATATTGCAAAGATATAATTAAAGTGTCTGGTAGAGCTTTTTCAATCTTGCCGCCATAACATCCCAGTTGTATGTGTTTCTTGCAGCCCGCCGACCATTCTCCGATATCCTAGTATATAATTCGCGGTCGTCCCTGAGCCGCCGGAGGGCTTTGAACAGGGCTTTTCCATCAAAATACCTGATAGCTATACCGGTTCCTGCGCCAAGCACTATTTTCTCGTGGAGCGTGCGCCTGCTCACAATGACAGGTTTTCCGGCTGACATGGATTCGAATATCTTGTTCGCGAGGCCGTACTTGGTCTGGATGTTCTTGTGATCGCTGAGCATCAGCATCACGTCCGAGGCATGGTTGTATAGCCGCATATTCTCGGATTTCACGGGGCCGATGAATGTAACGTCTTTGGATTTCTGGCACAGGTCTTTCAACTGGCTCTCGATGGGCCCGAACCCGCCCATGATTAGCTTGAATTCGCCGTTTGAATATTTATGAAATGCGCGCACCGTTTGCTCCAGGCCGCGTATCTTTTCCAGCGTCCCTATGTATATGACCAACGTTTCTCCGGGATTCGCCAGCTTTCCCCTCAATTCCTTTATCTCGACTTCGCTGGGCGGAGGAAGCAGTTCGGTGCAGTTCATCACCGTGACAAGGCGCCTGGCACCCATCTTCTTGAACTTTCTTATAATCGTGGGAGACGGGGCTATGACCGCATCAACATGCCTCACCATCCTGGATTCCAGAAAGGATACGAAAGCGGAGATGCATCCGGGCACCGAGCCAGCTATCATGTCCGGGTAGCTCTCATGCGAGTCGTATATCACCTTGGCACCCTTCAAGCGCCCCATGATGAGCCCCAGGGGAAGCGTGTCAAAGTCATGGCAATGTATCACATCGGGTTTGGTTTTGAACGATAACCTGAACGCGTTCAGGTAGAATATCGGCAATGTGGCGATTATGGGCAGCATGCTATCGAATGCTGAGCGCGGGCCCGCCCTCAGTACCTCGATGCCTTCATTGTTCTCCTTTCTGGGTGAAGAACCCAATCTGTCCCAGGCCACAATCGCCACGCTGTGGCCAGCCTCCAAAAGGCTTTTCGCCTCCTTCCTGACGCGGGGGTCCGGCCTGAAGGGGTTGCTGAGCAGCATCAGGACTTTCTTCTTGCCTGACATTGGGCGAATATCCCCCTTGGGCTTTATAAGATTTGTGTCTGATGTCAGGGCGGCGTGATTAAGTTTTTAAATCCCCCTGCGATTCCAGGCTTGATGTTCATAGCACTCACGGGCACCCCGGGAACCGGGAAGAGCAGCGCCGCCAATATACTGGCCGGGCGCGGTTTCATTGTCAGAACAGTGGAGGAACTGGCCAGGCAGCACGGCGCCCTGGAGACTGTCGATGGGGAACTGGAAGTGGACACCGGGAAGCTCTCCGAAGCTCTGGAAGAGCCTTCAGAGGCCATCATAATCGAGGGACATCTGGCGCATCACCTGCCGAACGGGCTCTGCATCATCCTGAGATGCCACCCCGAAGAAGTAAGGAAAAGGCTGTTGCCGAGAAAATACTCCCGGGAGAAACTGCTGGAGAACCTGGAGGCAGAGGCCATTGACATAATCCTCACGGAAGCTTTGGAGACATGCGGGAAGGTGTGCGAGGTGGACACCAGCGGAATGCCCCCCGAAAAGGTTGCGGACACAATCGAAAGCATTATCAACGGCGAGGCAGATAAGCATCCCCCCGGGAAGATAGACTGGAGCGGGGCGGTGATGGATTGGTACTAGACGAACACAGGGACACGGCGGACAGGGTCCTCATTCCGATGGCAAGAAAATTGGGGAGTGCCAACCCGGACCACCTGTCGGCCTTGGCCATAGTCCTCGCCGGACTGGCCGGCGCATTGTTCTGCCTTTCGGGCGAATGGTACTGGCTTCTCATCGCGGCAGTCGCCGCGCTCATGGCCAGCTCGCTCATGGACGCGCTGGACGGCAAGGTGGCGAAGCTCAACGGGACCGCAAACATCCGCGGCGACTTCCTTGACCATGTCCTGGACAGGTACGCCGACATATTCCTTATCATTGGCATCATACTTTCCGGTTACTGCAACTGGTTCATCGGCATCCTCGCCCTGACCGGCGTTTTCATGACAAGCTACCTCGGCACCCAGGCCCAGGCAGTGGGCGTCAAGAGGGATTACGGGGGGATCCTCGGAAGGGCGGACCGGTTGGTCCTCATGATGCTGACGCCTCTGATCCTCTGGGGCATGCTGTTCTTCTGGAACACATCGGTCCTGGTGACATTGCCCTACCTGGACCTGCCGCTGACCGCTTTCGATTTCCTGCTGATATGGTTCGCCATTGCCGGCCACTTCACGGCAATCCAGCGAGGCGTTAGAATATGGAGGGAGCTCACCCTTCGGCGGGCGAAATAGGCTCTTCCTTTGCAGACGGCAATGTGGCCTGGCGCTTCTTTCCCTTGGTCCTGTAATATGTGAGCGGGTGGTGCATCCATTTCTTCTTGCAGAGTGAATCCGGGTCGATGCAGATGCCCTGGGTCTTCATGGTGGCGCATTCGGGAGGCAGGTATTCGACGCCGGAAGATTTGCCGGTTATGTGGTCTATCTGATACCTGGCCAACTGCTCCTTGAAGTCGGGCGAGGATGAGAATACGGCAACTATCTCCTCATTGCTCATGCCGATGGTGTGGAGGAAGGAAGTCAGCGCAAATCTCCCGACATGGGGCACGTTCTGGCCCTTCTTCATCATTTCCAGCAGCGCCTTCATGCAGGGGGGCAGCCTGAGGAAGCTCACCCGGCCGTAATTCTCCTTTTCGAACTGGGCTTTTCGCCTTGCTATCTCTTCCCTGACCAGGTCGATGGAGTTCTGGAAGGAGGAGATTATTGTGTCATTGACCGGAAGCGGAAGCTCGGATTCTATCTTGACCTGTATTGCATGCTGCAGAAGCCTGGCCAGTCTCTCCCGGCCCACAGATATCTGGCCGCTGTCCATCTCCTGGTTCACCAGCTTCCATTCCTCGCTGCGCATCTGGCTGCTGTGCCTGAGATAGTCGGAGAAGTGAACGCGGGCTTCGCCGTCCTTCGATGGGACAGCGCCCAGGCCCAGCAATGCAGCCATGTCGATAACGAAATCCAACTTCTCGGATTGCAGCCTCCTCTGAGTGGTGACGGCCTCGGCCAGGGCGTACCTCTGAATGAGATGTTCGTCGGCAGTGCATGATACTATAATCCGGGCCACGACGTATGACAGCAGTTCCACAAGCTGGTCTGCCTCTGTTATCATGGCCTGCTCGCGTATCTCGTTATCCGCCAGAGCGTCCATGACCCTGCGGCGGCCTGCGTGGCGCGCCTGGTCGTAGGCAGGATGGCTGACGAGCGCGTTGAGCTCGATGCCGATTCCCTTCAGGTAGGGCGAGGCATCGGGCAGGAATGGGTACCTGGCCAGGGTCCGGAGGTTCATGCCCCTTGAAGCGCAATATGGTTTTAAATGATTTGCCTCCGTGAAACATTAATAGGCCGGATGAAATCATGTCCCGGAGATGACCGCATGACACATGTGAACCTGGACGGAAAGAGGATGGAGGTCGGCAAGATCATATGCCTTCTGCGCAGCTACCGCGCCCATGCCGAGGAGATGGGCAATGCCGTATCTGAGAAGCCAGAGTTCTTCCTGAAACCCAGGACCGCCATAATCCATGACGGCCAGGACATCGTCATTCCGTCCGAGTCAAACGACGTGCATCACGAGGTGGAGCTGGCTGTGATAATCGGCAGGCCGGGAAAACGCATACGCCCCGGGAAGGCCATGGGGCATGTCCTGGGCTATGCGGTCATGATAGACGTTACAGCCAGGGACATCCAGGCAAAGGCCAAGAAGGCTGGAAAGCCGTGGACGGCCGCCAAGGGCTTCGACACATTCGCCCCGATATCCGATGCGGTTGACGCCTCGCGGATAAAGGACCCGCACAACCTGGATATCTGGCTGAAGGTGAACGGCCAGTATCGCCAGAGATCCAACACCGGGATGATGATTTACAGGATTTCTGACATGATCTCCCACATCTCGGGGATAATGGCACTGGAGGAGGGGGACATCATCGCCACGGGAACTCCGGAGGGCGTGGGACCGCTCGTGAAAGGGGATGCCGTGGAGGCCTGCATCGAAGGCGTTGGTACACTGAGGGTTTCCGTAAATTGATTGTAGATTGGGGGATTTTAGATTTTAGATATAACGGTCCGGCCGTCATTAACGGCCAGCCATCTCTGTATTCCGAGCGGGCGTATTCTTGGCACAAATCTACAATCTACAATCTAAAATTTCGACAATAAACCATATAATCGCCCCCTAGATAAATATAATATATCCAATGCTACATTAGTATCTGAGGATTAATAGAATGGCATCGGGGGACCTAAAGAAAGTCATGGGCTCGCTTCTTCAGCAGAAGTCCAAGCGCATCGTCACCGGGATTGTGAGGACGGGGAGGCGCACCGACATCATGACGGTTGGCAGCCAGGGCAGATATCTCAAATCAAGGCCGCCGAAGACTTCCGATGTAACTGACATAGCCATCCTGCCGACCATCAAAGCCGCCATCATGCATTCCCAGGGCGGCAAGATAGAGGTCAAGAAGCGCGATTACAGGGAGAAGGTCAGGCGCCGCAAGATATCCACATTGATATGCATGGTGCTGGATGCTTCGAGCTCCATGGTCATGGACGCGAAGATGAAAGGGATAAAGGACGCGCTGGGCGAGGTCATGCTGGATGCCTACCAGAAGAGGGACAGGATATCGCTGGTCAGCTGTTACGGCCGCAACGCGGAGGTCGTTCTTCCTTTCACGTCCAGCATAGACAAGGGCAAGCAGTACATCGAGAAACTGGAGTTCGGCGGCACGACGCCGCTTGCCGCCGGCATGCGCCGGGGCCTTGACAATCTTCGGTCGAAGCTCAGGATAGAGAAGGATACAAACCCCCTCTTGATCCTTGTGACCGACGGTTCCGCCAACATGTCCATAGTTCCCGGGGAGGACATCGAAAGCGAGATCAAGGAGACATGCGCGGCCATAGAAAAGGCGCATATCCCCACCCTGATCATTGACGTTTCAAAAACCGGTTCCAGGCTGGCCTCGGAAATGGCCGGCCTCTGCGGTGGAATTTACTATCATCTGGAACACAGCGAGGTCATAGAATCGACTGTGAGAATCGAAGATGTCATGGCCTTCGACAAGGTCCTGGAGTTCGTCTCAATCGGGCTGGTGGACCCCAATTTCAAGGGCGCGGTCTTCCGTTCGGGGGATAAGAAAATTGTGAAAGAGGTCCTGGAATTCGTGGACACGCTGTCCCTGGAATTCAGGGCCATAGCCGACTGCCCGGTCGGGTGCGACCCGGCTGACAAGGATGCCTATTGCTATTACTGCCGCATGAAATACCTGGACACCCAGGAGCCGCCCGATGTCAAGACCACGCTCAGAACGTTCCCCATCGTTCAGCTGGACAGGGAGAACACCAGCTCCGAGATGATGGGCGACATCTACGTCAGGTTCGTTGCCACCACCAGCAAGCTGAAGGAGGCGAACCGCGGGATACTGTTCATTGAGAACATCGACCTGCTGGGCAAGGATGTGGCCAGGGTCATCGCCAAGACCCTGAGGGACCGCTCCTACACCCTGGAGAAGAACGGCAGGAACATGACTTTCCCCTGCAAGTTCTCCGTGGTGGGCACGCTCAGCAAGGAAGGCGCTGACGTCCAGAAAGAACTGGGAGACCAGATAACATTGTTCGTCAGGTCGGAGGACATAGACAACCTGCAATACAGGACCAAGACCATACAGTACGGCAAGGAATACGATGCCGACCCGGCCAATTTCAAGACGAAGCTGGACAGGTTCAGGAAGGAGTGGATGATCAACTATCTCAAGGCAAGAAAGGTCATGCACGATATCCAGATACCGGAAGTCCTGGGCAAGACCCTTGAGAGGTACTCGACAGAGCTCAGCCGGGAGGATTGCTTCCCGGAAAAGCTGAAGGGACTGGCAAAGGTCATAGCCGCCAAGAATTTCAGCCCGGCCGTCAGCGAGAGGGACGCGGCCGAGGCGGTCAACATCATGAAAAGGCATTTCAAGGCGGAGGGAGACATGGAGATGGACATCCCCCCGGTGCTGAAGCCATTCTATAGCATCGCCCACGCGGTTGCGGAGGCGGAGGTTCTCAAGGACAAGATCCTTCTGCTCCTAGTCTCCATGGACGACATGGGCGGGGCATTGATACGCGGCTTCGATCCGGACTCGGTGCGAAGCGCGCTGAGATACCTCCAGGAGATGGAATTCTCGATTGACGTGATGAAAGGCTGCACGGTAGGATGCGACCCGGCCAGGCCGGAAGAGTTCTGTGCCAAGTGCAGGCTGGATTACGAGTACGACCGCATGGAGATAGAGATGCAGAAACTGCCTGTTGTGTTCCTGCCAAATAATGTGACCTCCGAAGGATTGAAGGGAAGCGTGTTCGTGAATTACGTGGTCAGGCCGAACCTTCTGACCAGGGCACACCGCGGCATCCTCTTTGTCGAAAATGTGGAAGAGCTTGACCATGATGTTGAGACAGCGCTTGCCAGCACCCTCGCCACCGGCAAGAACTCCGTGGAGAGGGACGGAAAGGTCGTGGAGCAGCCATGCCGGATGCTGCTCATCGCCACCATGGAGGATCCGGATGCTGAACTGCATCCGCTCATCTCGGACCGACTGAGTGTGCTCCTGGAAGCGACTCCCGAAGACAATATTCTCATCCGCATCAAGGCCCTGTGCCATCTGGAGGAGTTCGGTTCCAAGCCCGAACTATTCAGCAGTAAGATACTGGAGGGAAAGGAGGCAGCCATCAGCAGCGTGCTGGGCGGCCAGAAGATGATGCCCGAGGTGATGATATCCGATGCGCAATTGGACCTCATTGCCAGGATGTGCGCGGAATTCAATGTGGAGGGCAACAGCAATGAGTTCAGGATAGAGAGCGTGGCCAAGAGCATCTGCGCTATGCGGGGCGAGCGCCGTGTCGATGATAACGACATTGTCCGGGCGGCCCAGATGGTGATACCGCTGACATTGTCCTCAGACAAGGAGACAAGAGAAGAACTGGCAGAGTCCATCAAGAACATGGTCCTGCAGTATGCGTGAGGTGCCAGATGAGTGACGATGACGCGGATATCACATTCACCGACCTTTCGAAATTCAGGAAGAAAAGCGAGGTCCCGCCCTTCCCATTGGTGGGCATAGTTGGGCAGCAGGTGATGAAGAAAGCGCTTCTGCTGGCAGCGGCAAGCCCATTGATAGGCAATGTGATTCTCATAGGAGAGGCGGGAACCGCGAAATCCACATCCGCGAGGGGCTTGAGGGATATCCTGCCGGAAGTGAGCATGGTAAATGGCTGCGAATACAACTGCGACCCAAATGATAAATCCAAATTGTGCCAGGACTGCAAATCGTCCGTTGCGGAGCTCAATCACTCCGCAAGGCGGCTGCCCCTGCTTGAGCTCCCAGTCGGGGCCTCGGTGAGGCGCATATTCGGGGGATTCGATAGCCAGATTCGGCTGAAACCGGGATTTGTGGGGCAGGCGAACCGCGGATACCTGCTCATAGCCAGGGCCAACCTTCTGGACCCGGAACTGCTGAACCGCATACTGGATATCTCGGAGGCAGGCATCCACAAGTCAAAGGAGGAGCACGGGGATTTCACGCACCCGGCAAGATTCAATGTCATCGCCACCATGAACCCGGAGGACGGGGAGCTGGACCAGGACGTCCTGGAAAGGTTCTCCCTGGCTGTGAAGGTGCAATCCATCAGGGACATAGAGGAGAGGATTGAAATTGTCAGGCGCGTCGAGGCATACCGTCAGGACCCGCAGGACTTCGTCAACCGCAACCGCAGGGAGATGGAGGCATTCGCCGCCAGGGTGAAGCGCGCCAGGGACTTGGTCAACAGGGTGGACATGCCGAAGAAGGTGGAGGATGCCATGTCCAAGGTCCTGAAAAAGGTGGGCCAGGACAATGACCGGGCAAGAAAGGCGCTGACGGAGGCAGCCCTGGCCAATGCCGCTTTCAGTGACCGGGTGTGGGCCACGCTGGAGGATGTGGCGGAAGTCGGGGATCTGGCGCTGGGGCACCGGAAAGCGTGATGGGGTTGAGTGGATGCCCCGCAAGCACACACGAAAGGATGAGAGAAAAGTCTTCTGTGCAAGAGCTGGGTGTTTGGGGGCCACTGTTGGCGTTGGATAAGGCCCCACACCACTGCCCTTACAGGCAGGGTTAGGGGATTTAAGCACGCTGTGCATCACCAGGCCTGGCTCGGACAGCCAGGCCCACAACCCCGCCCTCGTCAACTCCACGCTCTACGGTGAGGGGGACGTGCTCGTCGCCGTGAGCGTCCGCGAGGGCCACTCGTGCAGCGGCGGGGAGAGCCTGGTCGCGGTCAACAACATCTTCATCGGTGACGTCGAGTACCACTCTCCGTCGGACAAGGCGGTCGTGTACTACGAGGAGGGGTGCTCGAGCCTGACGCTCCAGGAGTCTTACGGGGTGATCCAC
>JAWOHM010000055.1:0-17839 GCA_046485165.1 Thermoplasmata archaeon | reverse complement strand
CGGATGCCGAGCGCATCGAGTTCGGCCATGTACCATCCCATGTCGAACACGCCCGGGACAAGCGGATGGTTGTTCTCAAGGAACTCGCCGGCTGGAATGAGTATCTCGCCCATCTCCACTATCTTGTCTATCTGGGCGCGCTTCAATTTCTTCGCTGCTTCACCAGTATCCAGCCGCACCAGGTCGCCGTTCTTCAGCAGCACCAGAGGGCCTTCCAGCCGGTCGCATGGCGTGGATATTCCGGCTTTGCCCGGCCTTTCAATTTTGATCTGGGTGCCGATGGCCATGGTCTCCTGCACCAGATACATCACTGCCGGATGGAAGCTGATGGATGCCAGCCCCGCAGTCCTTGAGCGGCCGTACCTGAGGCGGAACCCGCCCTTCCTGCTGGGGTGCGAGTAAACCGGCCGGCCGGCCACCAGGTCCTTGATGAACTTCTCGCTGGGCTCCAGGCCCTTACCGGGGTCGTCTGCCGTCTCCTTCACTATCCTGTCGAGGAAGTCCCAGCCCTGCAATTTCAGTTTCTTCACGTGGCCCTTGAGCTTCTTGGCCTTGAGGGCAAGGCCCTCGGCCACCACCAGGCAGGCGCCGCCCCTGACGCGGTTGGTCTCTATCCTGGGCAGGTCCCTGTACCCGGAAATCTCGGCATCTTCTGTTCCCTCGCCGTCAACGCAGACCCTGCAGCCCTTGATTATGATCTCAATCTCCTCGTCGTTTGGGAGATATTGGAGGTTAGCCAGCCTCCTGTACATGGGCAGCTCCTCCTTCCAGCGCTCCACCTCCTGGTCAGTGGCTACATACGGCCCAATGTCGAGCGTGCTCCTGACAACATCCGCAATGAGGACGCTCATGGCCTGGCCTGTGCCGCCAGCAGATCGGATGGGTCCGGCAAACGATATGGATGCGTAGCTCTGGCTTCCCGAACCATGTATCTTGACCTCGCCTATGCCATCGAGAGGCGCTACCAGAATTCCTTCCGTTAGAACTGCCAGGCCGACGCGCACCGCCTTGTCCAGAGCTTCGTTCTTTGGCCCGCGATAATCCTTGGCCACCTTCTTGGCCACCAGGATGGACATCTCCTCCCTGTTGTGCTTCTTGGCAGTCTCCCTTATCAGACCGGCAATGCCCTCGAAGTTCAGCAATTTCTCAACCCGCGATGCCAGGTCCTCGGCCTGCGGTATCTCCACATCAAGCTCCGGGTCGAAGCCCGCCTTCCGGGCCTCCTTTGCAACCCTGTAACACCTGTCTGCCCCGTCCTGCAGGCTCTTGAAATAAGCTCCCATCTCCTCGCTGACTGCCACTTTCATGTGCATCCCTGGGTCGAGCAAGCGGCCTGCTGGATAGGCATGCTGATAACGTCCCCCTTCAATGCATCCCACGGGCAGGTCCCTTAGCCGGATAGTATAGGTCAAATAAGGTTAAAAACTTTGCCACGCGATGCTTTTCATGTCACTCATTCACTGTTCTCTTTCCGGCCGCATAATTGCACAAGATAGATACTGGCAACCACATAAATCACATGATTCCCCACAAAAAGGAATAAATACAAGATAGATATAGGGGCAGCACTACATATCGAGTATATGGAGGAATGAAGTATGGCAGATAAAATACACATGAACGTAGTCTTCATCGGCCATGTGGACCACGGAAAGTCAACCCTTGTAGGCAGAATGCTGCTGGACACGGGGAATATCGAACAGCACATAATCGACAAGTACAGGAAGGAAGCCGAGTCAAAGGGCAAGGCATCTTTCGAGTTTGCATGGGTGATGGATGGCCTCAAGGAAGAAAGGGAAAGGGGTGTGACCATCGATGTGGCCCACAAGCGTTTCGATACTGACAAGTATTATTTCACTATCATTGACGCTCCCGGGCACAGGGACTTCATCAAGAACATGATTACCGGAACCAGCCAGGCAGATGCCGCGGTTCTCGTGGTCGCCGCTCAGCATGGAGTCATGGCGCAGACAAGGGAGCACGTGTTCCTTGCAAGGACGCTCGGTGTTACCCAGATGATCATAGCCATCAACCAGATGGACGCCACAAAGCCGGCATTCGATGAAGCCACCTACAACAAGGTCAAGGACGATGTCACGAAGCTCCTGAAGTCCGTTGGATACCGCGACGACATGGTCAAGTTCCTGCCCATCAGCGGCTTCAAGGGCGACAACGCTGCAAAGCCATCCCCGAACCTCGGGTGGTGGAAGGGAAACACGCTTCTGCAACAGCTCAACGAACTCACACCGCCGAAGAAGTCCACCGACCTGCCTCTGCGCTGGCCCATCCAGGATGTCTACACCATCACCGGTGTCGGGACCGTCCCTGTCGGCCGCATCGAGACCGGCGTCCTGAAGCCGGACATGAAGATCAAATTCATGCCCGCCAACGTCATCGGCGAGGTCAAGAGCGTGGAGATGCACCACCAGATGCTGCCCAAGGCAGAGCCCGGCGACAATGTCGGTGCCAACATCAGGGGCATAGCCAAGAACGATGTCAGGCGCGGCGACGTTGCCGGACCGGCAGACAACCCGCCGACCGTTGCGAAGACCTTCGACGCCCAGATAATGGTCCTGAACCACCCGAGCGTTCTGACTGTCGGATATACCCCGGTATTCCACCTGCACACCGCCCAGGTCGCATGCACCTTCATCGAGCTCAAGAAGAAGCTCGACCCGAAGACCGGCGCCACGCTTGAGGAGAACCCGCAGTTCCTGAAGACCGGAGATGCGGCAATCGTCAAGATACAGCCCACCAAACCGATGGTCATCGAGACCGCCAAGGAATTCCCGCAATTGGGAAGGTTCGCCATCCGTGACATGGGCCAGACAGTCGCCGCAGGCGTCTGCATAGCCATAGAAAAGAAGGAGATGTAAATCTCCTTCTCCTTTTCTATTTTTAAGGGGGACTGAAAAATGGCAGAACAAAAAGCAAGGATATCGCTTAGCGGAACCGACCCAAAGAAGGTCGACGGCGTTTGTCAGCAAATCAAGAGCATCTCTGAAAGAACAGGCGTCGCCATGAGCGGCCCCATACCCTTGCCCACGAAGCGCCTGGTCGTCCCCTGCAGGAAGTCCCCGGACGGCGAGGGCTCGGAAACATGGGAGCGCTGGGAGATGCGCATCCACAAGCGGCTCATTGAGCTGGATGCTGACGAAAGGGCATTGAGATCCTTGATGAGGATTAATGTGCCAGATGGCGTCAACATCGAGATTATCCTGAGAAACTGAAGCGCCTCAGTGGCCCGTCGCATGCCTCGGGCGTAAGCCCGGGGTACTGGCATCATTTTTTTAGCAAGTGACAACACCAATTTCAAGAATCAATGCAAGCCCTGGCTGTAAGGCCCGGGTATGGGGCCTATCCAGTGTTCACAGGGCCCCGTGGCGAAACAACTTTTTTAGGGGTAAAAAGTTGAAGCCGCTGATGTTTTTCAATTCACTTGAAACGCATCATCCAATTTTCGCAGAACAGCTTCAGCCCTGGCCGCGTTCTTCGCATCTCCCTTGGCCCTGTACGCGCGCACCTTCCCTGCCCAGGCCCATATATAATCTGGGCTGAGGCCTATGGCCGTATCGAAGCATTTGAGCGCCTCATCGGGTTTGCCATCGCCCAGGTGCGCCATTCCCAGGCCGTACCAAGCCGGCAAACAGCCGTGCTCCTTTTCAAGGGACTTGGAGAAGCTGTCTATCGCACTCCCATACCTCTCGAATTTCAGCTGGACCTCGCCCCGGGACCTCAATATGCCCGCATCGGGATTTGGAACTGCAAGGCAGGCAAGGGCTTCGGCCTCCTTGCCCAGAGAAGCAAGTATCTCGGCCTGCAGGATGTTGGCAACACCGGGTGCGCCCTTCTTCCGGGATGCCTCGAGTTCGGGCAGCGCCTTCCGCGGCTGCCCCAAGCCCGCCAACGCCCTGGCCTTCAGGTAATGCGTTTCCCAGTCCGATATTCCACCTGCGAACAGGGCGTCAAACCATTCCAGCGCCTCTGAATGCATGCCCATCTTGAGGAGGAGCCTGGCCTTGACCAGTTTCTGCTCCCTGGTGTGTTCCTTTCCGATGACATTCACGCAGCAGACACCCAGCTCCGTGTAGCGCTTGAGCGTGTCCATCAGCCCCGTGCCCAAATGCAGCGAGTCCTTGTTTGTCGGGTTCCTTGCGAGATACTCGTTCACCGTGGCCAATGCCCTGTCATAGCAGTACCCGGATTCCTCGTACCGCCCCAGCTTCTCGAATATCTCTCCCCGGAACTCCCATGCCTCGTCGAATGTCTGGTTCAAAAGAAGCGAGTTGTTGGCGGCGTCAAGGGCCTCCTCGTAGCGCCCCAGCCAGTAGAGCACCTTGCCCTTGGCCAGCCAAGAATGGTCATAATTGGGGTTGAGGTTCAGGGATTGCTCGATATACTCCAGACCGTTCTCCATGTCACCCAGTTTTGCCATGCCATAACCCTTGGCATAGAGCGCATAATCGAAATCCGGCTTGAGCTCCAGTGATTTGTCATGGTACTTCTGGGCCTCGGCATGCCTGCCCATCTTGTCATAGGCGTTCCCTATGTTGTTCCAGGCAATCTCGTAATCCGGACAGACATCTATGGCCATCTCGAAATACGGAATCGATTTCTCCCATTTGTCAAGGTTGTAATGGGCATTGCCTATGTTGTTGAGAAGGACCTCGTCCCCGGAATCAAACTTGAGGGCAATCTCATAGCTCTCGATGGCCTCCTCCAGCATCCCCATGTTGTGGTAGGTGTAGCCCCGATTGTACAGCGCCTGCTTGTTGGCCGGCTCGATGGCGATGGCCTTGTCATAGCAACGGATTGCTTCGTTCTGCATTCCCAGCATGAACATGGCGAGGCCTTTGTTGTTCCAGGCCTCGGAATTATTCGGGTTCGCGGCTATGATTCTTTCGAAATACTCGATGGCCTCCTCGAACTCTTCCCGGGAGTAGAGGAAATTGCCCATGAAATTGAGTGCCTGTTCGTTATCGGGGTCTTTCTCCAGGATGATATCCATCTGCTCCGTCACCTGGTCGGTCTGCCCCCTTGAATTCAGCAGGACTGCGTACTGCAGGCGGGCTGCGGCATCATCCGGGCAGTTCTCCAGCAATTTCTCGTATGACCGGAACGCATCCTTCCAGCGGCCCATCTGCGAGAGCACAGCCGCTCGTTCGTAATGAGCGTCCAGATTATCCGGCTGGGACTCCAGGATGCGCTCCAGGATTGCCAGGGCATCGGCGTTCCTGCCCAAGAACATGTATGTGTTTGCCATATTGTAGAGCGGAGTGTCGTAGTCCGGGTCCAGGTCGATTGCGCGATTGTACATCTCCAGCGCCCTGGTGTGTTCGCCCATGGCATCCAGGCACACCCCGAAGTCGTTGTGGATGACAGGGTCGCCGGGACTGGCCTGGATGGACTTCTCGAAGTATCTGGCGGCATCCTCGTATCTTTGACAGCTTGCCAGGTAATTGGCCTTCATGTGGGATTCATTCTGCCGGTCCTCTGAGGTCATTGAGCACAAATAGGCAGGTCACGTAAAAAAAACTATCCATTATTGTTTTCCTGTTTGCCTGAAAGGATCTTCTCCTGATTGAAATCGTAATAATCGCCCAACACATCAATTATCTCCAGCATCTTGTTCTCCAGAATCGAGCGTGTCTTAATGTTCCTGGTCAGGACGCTGCTGAGGCCGTCCATCTTGTCGTCGTATGGTGCGGGCTCTCCCAGAAGGGAGTACACTATGGTATGCGCCAGATTGACATTTTCAACGGTGTTGTAGCCGCCCTCCAGCACGACGCACAATTTGCCATTGTTAAGGCTCTTCAGCCGTTTCACGAACTCGTAATATCCGTTCGATGTGAGCTGGAGGTTGGATTGGTTGTCTGTGTAATGGGCATCGAACCCCACAAGGCACATGACGTAATCCGGCGCATAACACCGGGCCACGGGGCGTATGATGTTCTCCAGTATCATGAGGTATTCATCATCCCCGCTGCCTTCGGGCACCTCCACATTGATGTTGTAGCCCCTGCCCTTTCCCTTGCCGATCTGGTGGATGAAACCGTCATGGGGGTAGAAATCATGGGGGTCCCTGTGCACGGACAGGTTCAGAACGGTTGGGTCTTCGTAGAATATCCGCATGGTGCCGTTCCCGGCATGGGCGTCTATGTCAACTATCAGTATCTTCTCTGCAAGGCCCAGTTTCTGGAGGTATCTGGACGCTATCGCGGCATTGTTGAATATGCAATAGCCCCCGAACTTGTCCATGCTGGCATGATGGCCGGGGGGCCGCACTATGGCAAATGCCGAGTCAAGGGACCCGTTGGCGACCAGCTTGTTGGCTTCCATCACCGCGCCGGCGGATGATGCCGCGGCCTTGAAGGTGTTGGGCGCGATGTAGGTGCTATCCCCCAGGAATCCGCCGCCCTTCTGGCAGTAGTTGCGGATGAAGTTCACATACCCCATGTCATGCACCCGGACGAGGTCCTCGTCGCTTGCCGGTGCGTATTCGGTTATGAGCTGGCAGTCGGACCTGTCAAACAGTTTGAGGCGCCCCTGAAAGAAATTCATAATCTTGATCAATCTGGTTGGGTTCTCTGGGCTGGACATCTCCGACCTGTGCACTATGTGATTGGCGTTGTAAACTATGCCGCATCTTTTCTTTGATTCCATCCGGCTACCTCTTCTTGCTGAGCATCTTCTCTAGGGAATGCGAACGTATTGCGTTCGTGACATCGCCCCTGGTCTTTTCCAGAATGCCGCGGGCAATGTCCTGTTTGCGCCTCACTGCCACCAGGCTGTCCGGGTAATTGAAATTCATGAGAAAGTCATACAGCATCTCCATATGCTCCAGGTGTTGGGCCGCGCCGTCCACCTTGCCCTTTCTGATGTTGTCCAGGGCCATGCGCCGGATCTCGCCGATGAGGTCGCCTATGCCCAGGATGTATGCTTCCGGTGTAACGCCCAGGTCCCCGTGGGAAGGAAGGGGCTCACCCAATGAATATGCGTGCAGCGCCTTGACCTCCACGTATTCCTGCATGGCGCTCTCCACTATGCCCGAATGCCTCAGGTCGGGGAAGTCCCTTGTGATGCCTATCAGCTTGTGAAGCTCCTCCATGGCCTCGCCCATGTCCGGAACCGGGTCATTGCCCAGGTGCATCGCCCGTATCCCCATCCCGCACAGCCGCACAATGGTCCGCGAGGATTTGAGGGCTATCTCCCTCACCTCCTCCTTCTCGTTCAGCTGCGATTCGATTTCCGTTGCGATGTCGCCGAGGCCTTGCATGTGCACAGAATTGCTGTCTGGATTAATAAGGTTTCCGTATGCTCATGCAGCAGAGATGATTTCAACCGACATCTGCCATCTCCCCTGATTCTCCGCATAAAGGATGGTGCCGGTGACCCGGACGCGATCCCAATCATCATGCTGGGCGGTGAGGTCCCGGTCAAAGCAAATGCACTCAAGGTAATATGTCTGGTTGTCCAGGACTTCCCTCAGGCGGAAGGTTGTGCCAACGAGGTTGGTTGATGACGACATCACAACCATGTCGATGGCAGTGCCGGTAGTCGTGGTCTCCAGGCCATCGAACAATGCAATGGCGCCCATGACCGTGTCCAGGCGGTATTCCGATGTTCCGGGTTCAGCAAGAACCGAGATGTCACCGGCTTTGGCAACCTTTATCTCGGGAGACTCCAGGTAGAAAGCGACTTCTCCGCGAACGCTCAGGACCGCGCCCGGTGTCATGGTCATGTTCGCAGGGGATTCGGGCATTCCCGCGGGTATGTACACGCTCACACTGGCGCTTGTGTTCATGTCGCTCAATGTCAGGGTGATGGCTCCATCCGTGAATGTGCGCGCTGCCGTGACCGTTCCGACCGTTATGACTATGCTGCCCTCATGTGAACGGTCTATCTCGCCGATGGCCAGTTCCAGCGCGTCCAACGAAGTGGAATAGGCCAGCAATATCAGGACCCCCGCTATAGCCAGCGCTGTAACGGTGAACAGCAGTCTCTTGTTGTCTAGCATTTCTCTCCTATCTCTTCCTCATTATCTGCAGCAGCTTGTCCTCCAGCGCCCTGCACGGGATATCGGGAAGCGTGATTATGGTGGTCTTCCCCAGCATGCCCTTGCCGGAGGAGCCGAGGCCTATAATGCCCATGTCGCCCAGCGCCTGCATGTATTCCCAGAACTGGGTGTGGCTCCTGGGCTTCTGGCCGAACTCCTCGCAGGCCAGGCCGTAGGCCTTTTCCGCCTCGCCGGTTGTGGCGAACGCCTTCCTGCGCATCATCCTAGATATGCCAAGAAGGGCGAGCTGTTTCTGCTCGCCGAGCGATGCGAGCTTGCTCTCGGTCACTATGGAATACGTCGTGGCCTTCGCGGCCCTGACATGCTCCGGGCTGACCGAGCCCTGGCCCTCGTCATTGGCCATCCTGCCCGCGTTCTCCAGTAGCTCGATGGCGAACCTGGCATCGCCGGACTCCGAAGAAATGTCAGCAATGAACTCGATTATCTCGTCATCCACCGTTCCGGGATGCAATGCGAGTTCCACCCTCTGGCGAATGATGTCAGCAAGCTCAGTGCGGGAATACTTGTCAAGGGTTATCTGGTTGGTTCTCTTGAGGGTCGAGAGCGTCGCCGCGTCAAGGAACTCGTTGACGGGCTGCTGCGAAATGAGTATCAGGGATATGCTGTGCCTGGAGTCGCTGACGCGCTCGTCGTCGAACCTGGACAGGCTGTAAAGCAGGTCTGAGCCGGACTTCTTCACCAGGACATTGACCTCGTCCAGGACGATGAGGAGGTGAATGCCGCCCTTGGTCAGGTCCTTCCTCAGTATCTCCAGCATCTCGGTGACGGAGAAGCCGCGGTCAGGAAAATTTGTCTGGAATCGCTCCAGTATCTTGAGCAGTACGGCGGAGGGCGTGTTCCGGGACCGGCAGTTCACTATGGCGAATTCCACACGCTGGCCTTTCTTGGATGCCCAATCCTGGAAGTCGATGCAGAACCGCTTGGAAAGCGAGGATTTGCCGGTGCCCACCGAGCCGGTGATGGCCACACGCTGGTTCGTGCCGTCCTCCACCGAGGATTTGACTATGGAGAAAATATTGTTCATGGGCCCGTCGCGGTGCACCAGCTTCTCCGGGACATAGTCAAAGTCAAGCTTGCTGAAATCGGAAATGATTCTCTGTGGCTTATCCTCGAACCCCGCCATGCAAACCGCATCGCGGGGCGACACATAAGGCTTTTGATGCGGCTCGGCACCCATTATACAAAAAGACCACACGCTTTTGCTCAGGGTCTTTTCCTCTCGTGTGCGCTTAAGGAGGACACCCCCTGTGAAAAACTGACAATCCTCCATAAACATTATATAGGGGGCGTTTCTAATTGTATAAGGGGCAGGAATGCATAAGGTGAGCTTATGGCGATAATGACCAAGACAACGCAGAGCGAGTTCGTGACACTCACGGTGGATGACCTCACCAGGGCCATCCGCAACAGCATAAAGAACGACATACGCAGCATGCCCGAGGCCGAGGCCAAGCAGATGGCCCAGCACGTGATGAATTTCTTCGGGTACAGCGAGCGCATCATCGACAACATCCTTGAGCCGGAGGACAGGGACGCTTTCTATATGCTGGAGGATTCCGGGCTGCTCACAACCGAGAGGGAAGAGACCACTCTATATGATGGGCGCGAGTGGCGCATCCATTACTGGATTTTCAGGAAGGACAGGATTCTGGACCTGGCAAGGACCCGGGACAAGAGGATAGACCCCATAACCGAGGAGGCCATGTCCATCTACGAGGATATTCCGGACGATGTCTGGCGCATCACCGAGAAAGACGATTAACCGCGGCGCCGCACCGTCCTGACCTCAGAGCCGCATATCGGGCAGTCCGGCTGTGCCTCTTCATAATACCTGCCGCATCCCTTGCAACGGTATGTCCAGTGTATTACCGCCCTGATGCCTTCGAGTTGCCCCTGGCAGGGTATCTCCAGCACCCTGGCCACATTCTGAACGGAATAATCGTCGGACACTATGGTGGCCTTCAATTCCAGGGCCAGGGCGAGGACCTGCAGGTCGGTTTCAGACAGGCGGCCGTCATCCCCGGTCCTGCTGGCGGCCGCAACCACAACGCTCATGGCCTCGGGTTCAGGCGCCTTCGCTGTGATGGATATCTCCAGGGCCAGGGCCAAATCCCGCCCGGCCTTTCCCCGCTTCACCTCTTCGATGACGCCGGGGGTTGTAAAGTACTGGCTGGGGTCCTGTGTAGGCATACCGGAACGGATCGCCGTGGCGTCAAGAACGTAGGGCATGTATACTGAATTGCGATGCCGGGTAAAATGATTTGCTCACATTTGAAATTTTTGATTTGTGTCCATAGATTGCAATGACACGGCATGCCTAACCGTTAAGGGCGGCCAGCCATCGCCATAAGTAAACTACCAGCCCCTAAAGGAGCTGGCGTTGACGCTTGATGGTGTCGTTGGCATGATTCGGGGCTGGAAGTTTACCCACAAGGCCATGAATCTATTTATCAAAGCCCAAGCGCTTTGATTTCATATGCTAGAAAACACACGATGCATGGCGGCCTATCTTTTGCTTATATTCGTGTAAAGGCCTTTCATCCCTGGCTTAAAAACCAGGGGGTTTCCGGCCTTTATCACTAAAATCTACAATCCCCAAATCCACAATCGTTTAACGTATATGGTCCAGCGAGAAAGATCCGATGCCCAGGCCCTGCTTGCTCCAGGTATAGTCAATCCATGCGCGGGACTGGACGTCGCAGATTCCCTTGATGGAGAGGTATGTTTTCAGCTGCTCGACCTTGTATTCTATCATGCCGTCCATGATGCTGCCTATCATCTGGATGTCCTGTTCCTCGTGCATGCCCTTCTCCACGGAGAACATGCAGACAGCGCGCTCGCGCTTCCTCTTTCCGCAGAACGGCTGCAGGAACTTGAATGCGGTGTTGGAGTCCAGGTAGGCAATGAGCGTGGATATGGACCTGAATGCCAACCTGTAGTATTTGTGTGTCTTGAGGATATCCTTGGCCGTGGCATCGACCGCTTTCATGATGCCGGCATGGTCTGTCGGCTCGTCCACATAGACGACATTCGGCTCGGAATCCTCTATGCCAATGCTTCTGGAATATGCGTCAACGAACTTCACCAGGCCGAGGCGCTCGTACTCCTCGAAGCCGGACACGACGAACATCATCTCCTCGCGTATCTCTGACGGCAGCTTGTCGGTTATCACCATGAGAACGGGAACCCCTTTGGCCAATCCCTCGCCAACAAAGCTGTTGATTGTGACCTCCTTCCCGGTGAAGGGCGGCCCGTAGATGAGTATGTTGTTGCCGAAAGGAATGCCGCCCAAGAGCAGGTCGTCGAGACGCCTGTCGCCTGTCTTGACCTTCTCTATCTTGAGCTCCATCTTGCGGTCCTCCTCGCGGGCGTCAATCTCTTCCTCGATGAGGCCTTTCTCGCGTATTTTCAGTTCCTCGGACTTGGCGCTGAGGTACTGCTCTTTGGTGCGAATCTCCTCCTCCTTCCGGTTGATGGCCATCTGGAGCTCTTCCAGCTTCTTCTTCATCTCATGGGCTTCCATGCTGCCGGACTCGCGCATCGCCTCCTCGACCTTCCTGCGCTCCTCGATGAGCATCTGCTCCCTGTATACCAGGTCCTCTTCGCGGCGCAGCATCTCCTCCTCCTTGTAGGCCAGCGGTTCCTTCACCTGCTTGAGCTCGCCCTCCATCGATTTCAGCTTCTCCTTGAGGCGCTGTATCTCGTCCTCCCTGACCAGAAGCGATTTTTCCTTTACCTGCAACTCGCGTATCTTCATCTCCATCTGAGAGTTAATCTCGGTCTCTGACTTGCCCGATAGGTCGCTCTTCTCCTGCCTCAGCTTATCATCGATTTCGAACTCGTGCAGCCTCTCCTCGAGCTCTATGACCTTCTGTTTGAGCTGGCCTTCCTTGCTTATCCATTCCTGCTCCTTTGCGCTGAGCTCGGCGGCCATGCGTTGCTGGAATTCGATATCGGCCTCACCGGATGTCGCGCCGCTTCTGAGCTTCTTGTTGTACTCCTCCTTGGCTTTCTTAAGCTCTCCTTCGGCGGCTTCCAGCTGCTTCTTGAGTTCGGTGTTTTCCAGCTGAAGCTTCTTGCCGTCCTTCAGGTCCGCAGGCAACTTGTCCAGGCCGCTCTCTATCTCGGACCTGAGCGCCTTCATTATCTCCTGATTTTTATTGAGCTCCGCTTCCAGCTGCCCCAACTTGGCCTTCTCCTCGTCCAGCTTCTTCTTCAGGGACTTGGCTGCGCCGCCCTTGTCCTGCATCTGCTGCGCCTTGACGTACTTGACCACGGCAAGGCTGCCCTTCTTCACCTGCTGGATCTCCTCTTCCAGCTGCTTGCGCTTCCTCTGTTCGATGTTCAACTCCTTGTTGAGGCGCGCGGTTTCCTCCAGAATCTTGATTGCATCGAAGGCGCCGACATCAATGGCCTTCATGGCCTCGGTCATGGCCTTCTTGGTCTCCTCCATCTCGATTTTGAGGCCCTCAAGCTCCTCTTCCTTTTTCTTGATTGCCTGTTCCCTGTCGCCCAGAAGCTTGTCTCTCTCCGTGAGCTGTGTGCCGAGGGATCCTATATCCACGGAGGCGGTTTTCGGCTTCAGGGGCTTGGCGCCGCCCAACCAATCTTCAAGGGTCTCGTCCTCGCCGCTGAGCCATTTCCTGAGAGCGTCCTGGCCCTCTTCCTTGGCATGGCTGTCCCCGCCCGGCGTGGGTTTTGCCTCGGGTTTGGGTTTGCTCCCGGGTTCGCCGCCCATCCATTCGCCCAGTTCATCATCGCCGCCCTCGCCTGAAAGCCAACTCGTGAGGGCTTTGTCGTCTGCCTTTGCGGCCTTGTCGTGTTCGCCCGGCTTTGTTTCTTTTCCAGAGGGGGTGGTTGATTTTGAGCGGGAGCCGGAACCCAGGGTAACCTGGAGCTTCTTGCCATGCTTCTTCTGCGAAGCCCCATCTTCGCTGCCGCACAGCTTGCATTTGCCTGTGGCAGCGTCGACGGGGCCGCCGCAAATTTGGCATGTGCGCTTGTCCTCCTTCGACTTAGGGCCCAGTATGCCTCACCCCTATGTTTCGATAATGCATTGCACGGGCGTTCATCTTACCTCGCGATTCTTATGCCCAACTGGTCAGGGAATAAGAACGATATGTAAAAATGTTTGGATTAAAATCGGGGCTGTTTGTTACTTATTTATACGAAAGGGGCATGAGGACTTCGTGGACGAACGGGAATATTTCAACGAGCTAATACGGCTGCTGCTTGCGGGAAAGGCCAGTTCCAAGGATGATATCCAGAGATTGAAGGTCGAACTCTGCAAAAAATACCGCATGAAACATCTGCCAAGCAATGCGGATGTGCTCGCCAAGGTTTCCGAGGAGGACATTGACGAACTCGAGCCGCTGCTCCGGACCAAGCCGGTCCGGACAATCAGCGGCGTGGCCGTTGTGGCTGCAATGACATCCCCCCATGACTGCCCGCACGGGAAATGCCTGTACTGCCCGGGCGGCGTGGAGCGCGGGACCGCCCAGTCATACACGGGCCGGGAGCCGGCCGCGCTCAGGGCGGCGCAATGTGGTTTCGACCCCCATGACCAGGTCAAGGCCAGGATCCGGCAGCTTGGCTCCATCGGCCACCCGACCGATAAAATCGACCTTATAATAATGGGCGGCACTTTCACTGCCAGGGACAGGGACTACCAGGAAGGGTTTGTCAAAAGGTGCTTCGATGCCATGAACGGGCAGGATTCGGACACACTGGCAACCGCCCAGGCCATGAACGAAACTGCGAAGCACAGATGCATCGGGTTGACTGTCGAGACCAGGCCGGATTATTTTTTCGAAACGCAGGCAGACCTCGCGCTGGAACTCGGCGCCACCCGGGTGGAGCTGGGCGTGCAGACCCTTGACGATGAGACCCTGGAAGCCATGAAGCGGGGGCACGGTTCCGCGGAGAGTGCCAGAGCCAGCAGGATTGCCAGGGACTCGGGGATGAAGGTCGGCTACCACATGATGCCCGGTCTTCCGGGCGAAACTCCCGAATCAGACCTGGCAACGTTCGAAAGGTTGTTCTCGGATGAAAAATTCAAGCCTGACATACTGAAAATCTACCCCACGCTGGTCATAGGCGGCACAGTGCTGCATGATATGTGGAAGGCCGGCGATTACAAGCCCTATTCGCAAGAAACGCTCGTGGGGCTTCTGGCAGACATCAAGGAGAGGTTGCCAAAATGGGTTCGCATCCAGCGCATCCAGAGGGACATACCCATCCAATTGGTCGAAGCCGGGAACCGGAAGAGCCACCTGAGAGAGCTGGCCCAGTGGGAGTTGGAGGCGCGCGGGAAAAAATGCCGATGCATCAGGTGCAGGGAGGCGGGCCACAACCTCCTGAGAGGCAGGGAGGCGGGAGAGCTGGTCCTGCTGGAGGAAGAATATGCCGCATCCGGCGGGAGTGAGTTCTTCGTGTCATTCGAAGATGTGGAGATGGACATATTGGCGGGATTCGCCAGGATGCGTTTCCCTTCGCCCGAAGCCCACAGGCATGAGATGGCCGGTTCCGCAATAATAAGGGAATTGCGGACTGTGAGCCAGCAACTGCCCCTCTCTGCCAGGGATGAATCGTCATTGCAGCATCGCGGCCTTGGAGAGAAACTCGTGGAGAGATGCCTGGAGATTGCCGCAGACAGCGGGAGGGAAAGGCTGCTGGTCATGAGCGGGGTCGGGGCGCGCGAGTATTACCGGAAGCTGGGGTTCGAGAGAGTGGGGCCTTACATGGGAAGGCTCATCTGACGACAATGCTGGCGTAACCGACGACTTCCGACATGGGCCGCACATCCCCGGAATTGGCGTACTTCAGAAGCTCCGCCTCCGAACCCTGCACCGCCTCCAGCATGGACATTACGGGGCCGAAGCCGCACATGGTTATCCTGTTCTTGCGGACAGTGTCGTACAGGCCTTTCGGGTTCAGGGCCAGTATCTGGTCGATGGCCATGGTGTCCTGCTCCTTTGCCTGCTCGGGGGAAACGTAATGGCTGAAATCAGTGGATGCAATCACGACGGCATCCCTTCCCCCTATCGCTTCCCGGATGGCCTGGCCTACCTGGGCGGCGCTCTTGTGGTCCTGCACCATCATGCTGATGGGCACGAAGCTCTTTTCTTCTGAAAAATACTGGATGAAGGGCAATTGAACCTCTATGGAATGCTCGTGCCTGTGTGCCAGCATGCTATCCTCGATTATGCCTTTTCGAAGCGCATCCGCCAAGCCATTGTCGTTCTTCATGACGCCCAGGGGCGTTTCGAAATCATGTGCCGTGACTGCCACGCCGCTGCCCACCCCATGGTGATTGGGGCCGAGTATGACAAACACATCGGGGAAGCCGTCCTCCGCCAGTGCCGCGAAGCCGTGCGCGGCCACAGGTCCGGAATACATGAACCCGGCATGGGGCGAGACCATGCCCCTGATGCGGCGTTTTCCTTTCGGGTTGAGCTTCGGAATCCTGCCTGGGCCCAGTTCATGAAGGAAACAATCCTCTATCTCCTTTCTCAATGCCTCGGGGCTGCCCGAGTAGAACTGGCCTGCGACGGACGGATATCTCATGGGTAGTAAATGGCCCCCGGGATTTATAATAGTTTTGCAGACAGCTTCTCTATCATGTCCGCGGTCATCTTGGCCAGGTCGTAGGCTGGCTTCCAGCCCCATTCCTTCCTGGCTGCGGAATCGTCTATGGTCCTGGGCCAGGAGTCGGCGATTGCCTGGCGGAAGTCTGGCTCGTAGGTTATGGTGAATCCGGGGATATGCTTGCGTATCTCCGCTGCCAGCCCTCCCGCGGAGAAGCTGAGGGCTCCGAGGTTGAAATCCGAATGATGCCTCAGCTTATTCAAGTCGGCATTCATGAGCATGATTGTGGCATTGATGCAATCCGGCATGTACATCATGGGCAACACGGTGTCTTCCCGAACGAAGCATTTGTACTTCTTGTGCCTGATGGCCTCGTAGAATATCTCGACCGCATAATCCGTGGTTCCGCCGCCCGGCAGGGTCTCGGAGCTGATGATGCCAGGATACCTCAGCCCCCTGGCGTCCACGCCGAAACGCCTGAAGTAGTAGTCGCAGAGCAGTTCGCCGGCCACCTTGGTCAGGCCGTACATCGTGGTCGGGCGCAGGACTGTTTCCTGGGGGGTGTTCTCCTTTGGGGTCTCGGGCCCGAAAGCGGCTATCGAGCTGGGCACCATGACCCTGGCCAGCTTGAATTCCCTGGCCGCCTCTAGGACATTGTAAAGGCCGTTCATGTTCACATCGTAAGCCAGCTGGGGATTCTTCTCCCCGGCGCCGGAGAGTATTGCGGCCATGTGGTAGACTGTGTCTATATCATATTCCTTGATGATCTTATCGAGCGAGGCGCGGTCTGTGACGTTCCCGAACTCGAATGGGCCGGAGTTGGCCAGCGCGTCTCCCGGCTTGGTCTTCCTGCCCATGGCCACGACATTGTCATTGCCGTGTATCCTTCTCAGCTCCAATGTCAATTCCGAGCCAATTTGGCCCACTGCGCCCGTAACCAGTACCCGTTTCATTTCCCTAGAACCACCCATTCAATCACATCCTGATTTTCTATGACTGGCGACCGCTATATTTGCCGCAGAGATAAAGTTTGCGGAAACATTGGCGGGCGTGAATTGCAAGCAATATGACCATGAACTTGTCAATAAACACGGTATTCTGCGAAACCATTTTATAACCTCATACCCTTTATGACACAAGGTGCGCGCACTATGGACAAGGACCAAATCATATTCGTACTCCTGATGACTATGGCCATTGTCCTTACTATCGAACTGATGTTCCTATTGCTGAAAAAGAAGCGGAGGAAGGAAGAGATGAGAATGCTCAGGAAACCCAGCGAACCGACAGAGCCACTTTCGGACAGGGCCCACAACAGCATCATCACGACAGAGAGCATCTCGGCCACGCTTGCCAATCAGGGAATAGACACCGGCGAGGCGGACGCGCTGATTCGGCAGGCGAGGAAGGAGCTGGCTATGAAGGATTATGTCTCCGCCGCTGAAAGGGCCGAGGCCGCAAAGCTCGTCCTCCTGAGGGCAAAGAGGGAGCACCAATCGAGAAAGGATGGGGGCACACCCCAGTACGCCGACCCCGGGACGCGCCCCATGGACAGGAGCATTTACGAGCTGAAAGAGCAGCCTGTCCGCGAGGAGCGGAGCCTTGATTCGCTGCCTGCCAACTACGTGCAGGCAAAGTTCATGCTGGCGACCGCCAAGGACATACTGGAAAAGAGAGGCATAACAAGCGGTGAAGCGTACAATTTCTATTCCGATGCGGTGAGCCACTTCAAGAGGGAGGATTACACAAAAGCCCTGAGCCTTTCGATAAAGGCCGAAAGACTTCTGGACTCCGGAACGCTCACACTCATAGCTGAGGAGAAGCTGGGTGAACCCGAGAAGGAGGGCAAGGCGGAGATCTACCCTTACCACCTCCGCGATGACTTCCTGTCTGCCGCAGAACACAGCTTCTACCTCGTGCTACGACAAGCGGTCGAGGACTGGGCCGTTATTTGCCCGAAGGTTTCGCTGAGTGATGTCTTCACGGCCAAGTCGAGCGACTATGGGGAGTACCGCACCTACACGAACAAGATCGACCGGAAGCACATCGACTTCCTGCTGTGCGAGCCGGGAACGCTGCGCCCGGTGGCCGGGATCGAGCTGGACGATAGGAGCCACGCCCGTAGCGATCGACAGGCACGCGATGAGTTCGTCAAGCACCGGCAGGCCTCTGCTG
>JAWOHM010000034.1:0-4359 GCA_046485165.1 Thermoplasmata archaeon | reverse complement strand
TCAAACATGAGGTGATTAGGTGGAAAGAAACACAAAGATTGGGGTAATGAATCAAGAATTCCGGAGGGGCTTCGATGCATGAAGAACTGAGAAAATTTGCAATTCATCAGATAGTGTTAATAATGCTTGTGACCGTTTCATGGGTTCTGCTGTTCGGATTTTACGGCTTCATTGTCACAATATTGTTGTTTGCAGTGTTCTATCATAGTTATAAAACCGAATCCAAACGGTTGGATGCCGGGCTGCCGAAGACGGATGAGCGGTCCCTGATAGTAATGGGCAGAGCCAGGCGCATCACTTTCCCGGTGATGCTGTTCTGGTTCATCGGCGTTTTGATGTATCACGAATTGACCGATATCCCGACCCCTGTGGCACCCAGACTGGATGTTACCGCTGCGATATTGTCCTCCATAGTCGTATTGATGGTCGCGGAATTCTCTGCGTACTATTACTATGATAAGAAGGGAGACTTCTAATGAGAACCCGAATCAAAGAGTTTCGGGCAAAATATGACCTGACCCAGGAGCAGCTTGCGGCTAAGGTCGGCGTGCGCCGCGAGACAATAGTCTTTCTCGAGAAGGGGAAGTACAATCCGTCGCTGAAGCTGGCCCACGACATAGCGAAGGCGCTGAAGACAACGATTGACGAGCTGTTCATCTTTGAGGACTGAGTAATAATCCCCTACTCAATAATTTTAAATTTGTATCCGTAGTGGATTATCCCCGATTTTCCTTCCTCGCCCAGCTTCCGGAACACGGCCTCCACCCAAGAGCCAATTTTAACATCGCCGTTGCAGCGATCGACAATCTGGCTGGTGAATCGTGTACCCTCATCCAGTTCGATAATTGCCATGGTGTAAGGTATCTGCATCTGGAATGGGGAGCCCCCTGCAACGGCGGAGTATTCTAGCGCGTCTCCCTGTGCTCCTTGAGGGGTGTCCGCGCCGATGGCACCCGCCTCGATGCGGTAATGCGGCACATATCCGCCGTAGCTTACGATTCCAACAGGCATTTCATCCCCTCCTTGCTGCGGAAAATTTCGATATGGTTTAAAAAGGTATTGGGTGGGAGTTCGGCGAATGCCTATTATCTCGGCCCGAAATCCACCACAACGCACGGGTGCAAACACTTCCCGCACCCTGTGCACTTCTCCGGGTCTATCTCCACCCTCTGACCTTCCATCCGCAGTGCGCCAAACTCGCACAGAGAAATACATATCCCGCAGCCCACGCAATGCAACGCCTTCATGCGCACTTCTCTGGGGTCCTGGGAGACTTTGGAGAACCTCTCCAGGCGCTCCTCCTGTTCGGAGGTCAGCTCGGCATCCGAAATCTCGGATTCCCTCTCTTCCATGGCCGCGATGCCTTTCTGTGCCAGGTAATCCGCCATCCCCTTCGGGAGCTTCTTCCACCGCCACAGGCCGAGGTCCAGCCATTCCTTCGGGAAGCCCTTCCGGGCGGCGAACACATCCAGGGCTGCGTGCCATTGCTCTGTCTGGGTGGAATGCCTCTCCACCTCCTCCAGCTCCCCCATGTCGCTGGCGGGACACAGCCAGCATCCTATCCTCTCCATGCCTTTCTCGTATAGTGGGTTGTACTCGCCGCCCTGCTGGAAAATGTACAGCCAGACAAGTAGGCTAGGCCAGTTCTGTATAGGGCTTGCGCCAATCTGTCCCGGTACCCAGGGGTTCTGCCAGACATTGCCTTTTTCGTAGCGCTGGCTTGATTCATACTGGCGCTGGCCGATGAAGCTCAGCACGCCATCCGGGAAATTCTTCCGGATGAGGTTCGCCATGGGGCCCAGCTTGCAGGTCTTGCAGCACCACCGGAAATCCTTTGCAGGCGGGCCGAAATGCTCAAGCGCCCGCCAGAACGCGTCTCCGGCATCTTCAACTATGAGTTCCAGTTCATATTTTTCTGCGGTCCTGTGCACGTTCTCTATTGTCTCTGGAAATTCGAGGCCGGTGTCGGTGAATATCAACTTTGGCCTTATGCCCGCTTCGAGTACAAGCAAAAGTGTTGCCAGGCTGTCCTTCCCTCCGGACACGGATGCAGCGACCGGCAGCTCTGGATACCTGGCGATGGTGTGATGGATGTGCGCCCTCGAGTTCTTCCGTTTCTTTTCGAGCTTCCTTTCGTTGGCTTTAACGGCATCCTGCCATGTTTGCTCTCCGCTCAATTCGGGGTTTGGCGGCACCTCCTTGTACCATCTGGATTTGATCGCGGCATCCCTCTGGCCATCTTTCATCTGGATGCCGGTCATGCGGGCCTTTCCGGTGGATATGGCTTCTCTTGAGCTGGATAGGACAATCACCTCGTCACCGACCTTGATTCCCTGGTCGGCATCGAGAATGCCGACCGCCATAGAGCTGGCGCCCTTGCGGATGAAAGGTATTGCGCCGTCATCGATGATGGCCCAGTTCGTTGTTGCGATTCCGGCAATCCTCCTGGCCCCCTCTATCCGGCAGATGAAATGCCAACCTGTCCCAGGCTCGAAAACATGGCTGCCCAGGACGATGCCGTTCATCACAACCTCGTCCATTATGTCCACGCCGGGGCATTTGTTGAGGACGGCCAGATGGCCTTCCGGTATCATGGCGATGCCGGTACCGGGGCCATAATTCTCATCGATTGTCCTGCGTATCCGGGCTATGTCATGGGGGAAGGCAGGGCGATAATCGCCAGGCGGGGTTATCTCCACGGGTTGCGATTCGGAACCGCAGGTGCCGCATCTCTCCAGCTCCACGAGCGGGACATTGCACGACATGCACCATTTGAGGCCTATGCGGCCCAATCGTATCGCTGCCAACCGTCAACACCTGGCTTACACTGAGGTATGGTCTTTTCGTATATGAAAAGTCGCTTATTCGGACTCTATCCTCGGCGCCAGAAGGTAGATTACCTCTCCCTTCTCGTTGGCTATGGAGAATTCCAGCTTGACCGGGTAATCGCTCCCCATGTGCATGGTGACGACGCTCGCGGTGCTGATTGTCTTGAAGATGCTGGAGAAGTAATCCAGCGGGAAGAGGCTCCTGGTCTCCTCCTTGCACTTCAGTTCCTCCAACAGGTCCTTGCCCAGCTTCAGGTTTACCGAATCGGTGTCTCCTTCCGACACCATCTCGAAGCCCTCCGAGTTCGCCACCAGGGCGATATGGTCGGAGACGCTCTCGCTGGCCCTGATTCCCTGGCGTATCTCATCCGTCTTGACGACTATCTTGACAGGCAGGTTGAGGTTCGGGACTTTCGGCTCGGACATGCCAGTAGTGTCGACGAGGCTCATCTTTCTGGTAATGTTGCCGACCTTGAAAACAAGCCTGTTCCTCTCCTCGTCATGCTCCATCTGGATCATGTCGCCGGGCTTGGCCAATCTCAGAACTTCCTTTATCTTGTCCATATCCACGCCAAGCGCCACATCGTCGGCCTTGTATTCCTCGAACCCGCCCTTGCCCAGGCTGAGGTCTATCATGGCGACGTGGGCCGGGTCAACAGCCTTTATGCTGATGCCGGTCTTGGTTGCGGTTATCTTGGTTTCGTCCACCGTGGTTGACACTACATCAACCACTTCCTTGAGCACTTCTGGTCTTATCTTTGCTTTGAACATGGCTCCCCCTCGTTCAGCCCCCTTAAATCCGCAATGGCATATATAAGTTTCTCATTGCTAGTAAGCGAAGCGTGATTGTTTTCGGGTCTAGGGTCATAGGGTCTCTGTTGATAAAATGCTACAGAGGGTCTAGTGAGGCTGGCTTTGTGGAAAGCCAGCCGAAATCATTGTGGAATCAAACTAGACCCTAGACCCTAAGAATCAATAACCAAACCAGTCCCTAGACCCTTAGAGTCAAAAAAGAAGCTAGTCCCTGGACCCTAAACCCTCACTTCCTTGCGAGGCCTTTAAGCCTTGAATGTCAATCCCAATCCCATGAAATCGGCCTGCACGATGGAGCTGGAATTTCCCGATGAAATCACAGCGAGGAACATAGCAAAGGCTTTGGAGCTGGACAACGCCGGGTACCTGGAGACCAGGGTTGAAGGAAATGTCATTCATGTCACAGCCGAGGCCGATAACATCATGACGCTGCGCAACACCATAGATGACTATCTGGCCTGCGTCAGCGTGGCACAGAAGAGCCTGGAAGGGACAGATTGAACCTCCATTTTACCGGTCACTATGTTTATATATGCCGTTATTCTCACCCGAGAATATCCATATATGGGTGGTGTTGAACATGAACAAAATGTTGATGGCGATAATAGCGATTGTGGTGGTTGCGGTGGTCGTCGCCGCTGCGTTCGTATTCCTCGGAGGAGAAGAAGAGCCCGAGACCATGGTTTTCAATGGAAGCGAATTCACCTGGGGGGAGCTG
>JAWOHM010000014.1:0-3639 GCA_046485165.1 Thermoplasmata archaeon | reverse complement strand
AATTCTGTGCAAAGGACAACCAGCTTTTTCGGTGTGGCCGCCGGTTCCATGTCCCCGAGGTACACGCGCCCGCAGTGCAGGCAATTCAGGGAGCAGGCCTCGCCAGATAAGGATATGGACGGAAAATCCGGCCAGACATAATAAGCCTTGAACTCTTTTCGGCCCATCAGGAGCCCTCTTCTTCGGCTTTCCCATCCGCCTTGCTGTTGTCGCCATCTTCCCGGGCATCGTCATCGACGCCGTCAAACCGCTCGCCGCACTTGGGGCAGAAATTGTCATCCACGCCAACGGGTGCGCCGCACTGGTCGCAGGAGAATGGCTTGAATTCCAGCGCATCGTCAGTTGCCTTGCCATCCTTTTCATCGGCCTCTTCCTCCTTCTCCCGGAGCGCCTCGTCCCAGACCTTGCGCTTCGCCTTGGCCGTGCCCAGCCACCAGTAGAGCAATACGATGATCAGGAACAGAAGGCCGATGTTGCAGAACATTGTCACAGCGCCCATGGGAATGTAAGTGCCCCAGTTGTCTGCCTGGGAACCGACGAGTGGGCCGAGCGCCATTGTCGTGTTCAGGCTGTAGGCTTCGGATCCGGAACCGAAAACCACCGAGAACCAATGGAAGTATATGCCGGGATTGTCCCCGGCCATCACGAAGTAATAATCCTTTCCGTCAAGGTAATTGGTGTCGGATGTTTCAACCTCGCTCATGTAATACTTGTCGCCCTCCATGCCCCAGATGTCCCTGAGATAGCCAACTCTTACATCGGGTGATTCCGTAGCGTTCGAGTAAAGGGTGACCCTGAAAGTGTATTCGAGGCCCACCTCGTTTTGATATGGTTCGACAGTCCCGTTCTCAAGGCGGTACCATGCAGCGGGAGTCGTGTAAGTGCTCTCGTTCAATGCCGTTCGGCTTTTGGTGAACCATGCATCGAGGTATGCCGATTCCACGGGCTCGGGCTGCTCGGCGTTATAGGTGAAGTACAATCCCAGGGGGCCGCTGATGGCGCCCACGAGCAGGAATATGCCGATGCCGGCAACTGCCAGTTTTTTTCCGTCCCTCCAGCCGAAAAGGTATGGCACGGCAAAAGTGATTATCACAAGGCCGAACATCATCACGGAGTAGCCGAACTGCGAGCCAATCGACATTATTGCGATAATCAGTGCGAGGCCCAGAAGTACAGTAATCAAGAGCCCGATGATCTTTGCATGCTTGATCTGACTGAGTTTTTCCAGCTGCGGGGGAAGTTTCATCACGGATTTGAATGGATTGCTCAATATTATAGTTTGCTTCTAGTTTGAAATTTTAGATTTTCGATTGTAGATTTGTGCCGTAATGTAAGGGTCTAGGGTCTTTGCTGAGAAAATGGGTTGAGGGTCTAGGGTTCAGGGTAATGGCTTGCCTGGGCGAATGCCAGGCAAGATTTGAATGCGGCTCCCAACAATCAAGAGCGGAGCATTTCCACCCGGCAACAATCTATTGGCATATCGAGGGAGTAAACGGTTTAGAACGATGAGACAACAATTGGTGAACGCCGTATCAGTAATTGGATAACAAAGGCGTTCGCCCTGGGTAGTCAAAAAACAAACGACAACTCCCAAAGCGTTGGTCGGTAATCAGCAATCTGTAAACGATGAGATTACCGATATACAATCAGTTTCGCCCACCTCCCCCCTCAACCCTTAAGTAATGCCTGGGAGATTTACCCTTCATGCCCATGAGCCCCAGCGATGTCGAGTTCGAGAATGTCATCCGCCAGATGGTCACGGATATCCGGGAGCCTGGCAATGGTGAATCTCATGCGGATGTCGGCATCATAGAGGTCGGGGAAGCGATAGAACCGAAGAACTTCCGGCCCTTCGGGAAGGCGGATAAATCCGACATGCTGGCCGTGGACGGCGGCAGCTCGGCCATCCTGGACGCGGGCTCTTTCATTGTGGCGGCGGTCAGGGTGGGCCATGCCTTTTACCGTGACAGGGATTTCATTCCGGGAAAAGGGCCCGAGATGCATCTGCTTCACCTGTCGACATCGGAACTGGCAAGCGCCTATTCCATTTTCTTCGGCAAGACAGTGGGCGGTGAGGCGCCCGATACCCCCAGGGGGCTGGAGGAGGCGGTCGGCAGGATAAGGACGCTCCTGGAATGGAAACATCTCGAGAACTTGCTGGCCGGCGACATCGAACCGGGAACTGTCCTGGCATTCGACGGCGCGCTCTGGGCCGGGATAAAGGGCATCGGGGAGATGTTGGCCAGGATTGTGGATTCGGCCTCCGAAAAGGGCGTGGTGCTGTGCGGCATCAGCAAGAAGAGCATGCTGACCCACCGGTCCAGGCCCCTGATTCCCGCCGTGCAGATGGCCGGCGATTCTGCATTTCCGAACTCGCTCTGGCATTACCCGGTGGATGCCTCCGGGTATGGCGACAGGATGCACGGGGAGGTTCATGTGGCCAAGCTCCATCCGCGCTCCGGATACGCGTTCAGGGTGGACCTCAGCCTGCCGGAAGGCGTGAGTGCCGGCGACGCTCTGGCCAAGCTTGCTTACCATGCCAACGACCCGACCTATGCGGGATACCCGTACCCGCTGGCCAGGGTGCACAATGATGTGGCATTCTCGCGCCCGGAGGCGGAGGAACTCAGGAACATGCTCAGGGCCAGGGCGCTGCGTGCGGGCATGGCCGCGGAAGAATGGCAATTGACATTCCAGAATTTCCATGATGTACTGGACAGGAGCAGGTGATGAGATGAGCGGAGATGATGCGGGAACGGAAATGAACCTCGGGCGGATAACCGGCCGGGATGTCACGGAGATAATATTCAGGGCGTACAGGAACCAGGACGTGTTCCTGGGAGAGATGCTGGTCGGCGAGTGCGAGGATTCCGGCAGGCGCTTCCTGCTCAGGGTGGTGAACATCATGCACGGCAACGAGGGCGGCGAGTCGGGCTGGGCGCCCAGGACGGCGGGCGCGTTCATGGACGGTGATTCCAGGGACGAGCAATATCACATCTATGACGCTGACCGCAGATTGTACAATCAGGTGGTCTGCGCGCCCCTGGGATACCTGGTCGAGAAGGGTGATGAGACGGAATTCCGCAGCCCAAAGACCATACCGTCGCATTTCTCCAGGGTGAGGAGGGCCAGTACTGGAGACTATGCCTTTCTGGAGCGCTATCTTGGGGACATGCCCCTGGGAAAGCTGCGCAGCGGCGAACGGATAATCGGCCACGTTCCTGTGGGCGTGGATTCGGAGGTCGTGTGCCAGCACATGGGCGTTACTGGGACGACAAGGTGCGCCGTTCGATACTGCTCGACGCGAAGGCGGACCTCCTCGTATACGGAATGGGGGAGAGGCAGATCCTCGAAGCCGCGCGCAGACTCGCGGAGGCGGCGGACGAGACCCCGGACCTGACCGGTATACCCGGCACGGCGCACGCCGCATCCGGCCCTCCCGAAGACCGGGACTGCCTGGTCCTTCCCTCCTTCGAGGAAGTCACCGCCGACCCGAAGGTTTACGCGAAGAGTTTCAGAATCCAGCACGACAACACCGACCCCTTCCGGAGCCTTCCCCTCGCCGAACCGTACGGGGAGGGCAGAGAGCGGCGCTGGGTCGTTCAGAACCCGCCGGCGGATCCCCTGTCTCCGGCCGAT
>JAWOHM010000054.1:0-3174 GCA_046485165.1 Thermoplasmata archaeon | reverse complement strand
CCCGATTCTCGCCTACGAACGTTATCAGCCGCTGATGGATTATCTTACCGATACAACGGGAATTAAAACGGAGCTGCACCTCGAGAAAAGTTACCAGGAGGTGGTCAATCATCCAGCGTCAATTCTTTATCGGTCTTTTTCACCTTGGGCTCCTCCTTTTTCTTGGCCTTGGCCGGCGAATCGGCATCATAGCTGAACAGGGATTTCTGCTGCGTCCCCGTGAGCAATTCCTGCACATCCCAGCCGAAGGTATCGGTCACCCTGGCAAGCGTCATTGCGGCCCGTCTGGCATAATATTCGTAATCCGGCGTTTTCTCGAATTTTCTGCCGCTGACGAACGGCTCTACCTCTATCGGGGTCTTGCGGCCGCTGGTGACTATCCAGCTCACTTTCATGCCCGGGGTGAACTCGTAACCCAGTTCCATGAGCTTCTTGGCAGTCTGAACCGTGGCCTGGTTGTCCGGGTCCTTGTAGGTGTTGAAGCTCTTGCAGGTCTTGGAGATTACAAGATCTTCTGGCTTCACCTCGCCCTTGGCGATCGATTGTACAGTCTCCCTGGCCAGGGATATGGCGCCCTCTGTGTCGTGGTCCAGTATCCTCTCGAACACTTTGGTCAGGGAGTCGCTCTGGATGTTGAACGCGTCGGTCCTGCGCGTCTCATACCCCCTGACAATCATGGTCTCTTCCGGCCAAACCACATTCCCGACATACCGCTTCTTCGCGCCATGGCTGAACAGCGGGTTGATTATCTTCTCGAACTCCAGGGTGGCCCCCTCTTTCGAATACCTTTTGGCTATGGCCTTACCCAGCTCCAGCGCCTCGTCCAGCGTCGTCCCGGGTGATTGGAAGAACACTGAATCGGTATCGCCGTAAATCACACGAACGCCCTCTTCTTCAAGCTGGCTGATTATGCGCTTCGTGTTTTCCCTGGCAAAAGCCGTTATGCTGGCGCCTATCTTCGGGTTGGTGAACCTGTAGAACGACGATGCGAACACGCCGTACACCGCGTTCATCAGGACCTTGATGGCTTCCTGCAATCCGTTGTAATACTGTTTCTGAACCGGGTCCTTGGCGACCTTCATCTTCGCCTTTGTGTCGTCCCTCTGCCTCATCAGGCGTTCCAGGACCTGGGGCAGCAGTCCCAGACGTGTCTCCTTGTCAAGGTAATTCACATCTTTCTCCGGGCTTTTTATCTTCCCATCCTTGCTGAGTGTGGTGAAGCAAATGTTCTTGGCGATTATGAGGCTGGGGTACATGCTCTTGAAATCCAGCACGCCGACCCAGTCGTACAGGCCCGGGTCGATGGTGTGGACGTAGCCGCCCTCGATCTGCTCCTCTTTGTTGAATCCCCCGGTCAGCGGGACCGCGATGCTGTTTCTGTCGGCCTCCCTGATCAGAACCGAATCTATCAATGTGGATGTGCGGCCGTTTATCACGTCATCCAGGGGCAGTTTCGACACTGTCGCGAGGTCCATGTTCTTCTCCAATACCGCTATTTTCTGGAGTATCCTGAGCGCAAGTTCCGCATCCTTCACGCAGTATCTGACAACCTTGTCCCTGTCCGCAGCCCATTCCTGGTCTATCTGCGCGGGATTGACGTCGTCCTTCTGCTCCCCCAACACAAGTTTTGACACTGCGTTCAGCGTCTCCTGCTTCGGCCTCAACTCCCTCTTCGCGTTCCACCAGGCATCCGCGATTATCCTGCCCTTGGCTCGCCAGAACTTGTTGCTCACATCCCTTATTTCCGAACCGTCCCTGCCCATGCCCAGCTCCTGCATGCGATGGTGGTTGGCCCGCTTCAGGATGAATGGAATGTCATACCCGTCTATGTTGTACCCGGTTATGATGTCCGGGTCGGTCTTTCTGATGAGATCAAGAAAGCCGGTTATCATCGTTTTCTCGTCCCCGACAAGGCTCTCCCGGATGATGTCGGAACCGTCCGAAATGGCGCAGCATATCGTCAGTATCTCTTCAGTTTTAATGCTGTTCTCCAGGTCGAAGCTGAGTATCTTCATGGCCGGCTTGAAAGGCTCGATATTCTCGAACTTGGAGGCTTCGACCACAAGTTCAGTTGTGTATTTCTCAATCTCGACCTTCTTGCCTGTGACTCGGACGCAACTGCCCAGGTCAAGGTCGTACATGAACCTGTGATGGAACGGGATATCAGCGGCCAGGACGCGGCAGTGGCTGCCGTAGGCCTTGCGGAAATCCGGCACCAGCCACGGGTATCTTATCGTGATCTTCTTGCAAGCCCTGTCTCGACCATCATGGAACAGTTGCACCTCCTCAACAGAGATGACATTGGCATTCGCCTTGAGCTCCGCCACTATGCCTGACGATGGTGTGACCAGAAAGAAATACGGCTTGAACCCCAAATACCGCACGGTGATGGATTTCCCCTTATCTGTTCTGCCGAACATCTCTATGACGACATCATCCTCTTTGGTGTATGATACCGCCAATATGCGAACATTCCAGCTTGCCATCTCACCGCCTCGACACTATGGTTATGACATCGTCCCTCTTCAGCACATAATCATGGCCCACGACACGCTTCGTCCTGGCGTCGATGGCCCTGATGAAATTGTCTCCCAGGTCGGTATGCACCCGGTAAGCAAGCTCCCTGGCGTTGGAGCCGTTCGGCATGAGGTGGCAGTCAGGCAGCACCAGCCCCTCCTTGTTCGTGAGCTTGTTCTCGTCCTCCACCGGGTACACCGGGATGAGGTCCAGCATATCGTAAATAGCGGTTTCCAGGCATTTCTGGATTCCTGTACCGCCGAACTTCTCCATGAATTGCGAGATCTTATCCAGCGCCTTCTTCTGGGCCTCACTGAGCTTTGCCGGCTCCCTGACTTTGAATGAGTCGGCACCGGGAAGGTAATCCACCAGCCCCGCCTTGGCCGCTTTCTTCAGGGCCAGCTCATACTCCGCGGATGTGGGTATAACAGTGACCGGAAGCGCCTTCAGGGCTTCCAGGTTCGCGTCGGATGCCTGGTCGCATTTGTTCGCCGCTATCAGCATGGGCTTTCCGGAGCGGCGAATCTCCGCGCAGAGGTTAAGCAATCCCTCTTCGCTCCATTTTGCGGGCTGGGGGTCAAGGTTCGCCTTCCTCAGGGCGGCGGTTATCTGGGCCTCGGTGATGGCCAGCCCGGTGAATTTCTCATGCAGCACCCT
>JAWOHM010000098.1:0-5139 GCA_046485165.1 Thermoplasmata archaeon | reverse complement strand
TGCTTCACCCGGATAATCCCCCGGTGAGACAGATGCCGCGAGATTACAGATTCTACATGCAGGACATGGCCAATTCCATCGACAAGGTCTACCGGTACACGGAAAAGGCTGACTTCGAGATGTTCAGCACAGACGAGATGCTTGAGGATGCGGTCGTCCGGAACCTCTGGATAATCGCCGACGCGGCGAACAACGTGCCGTCCGCAATCAAGGAAAGGTATCCGGCCATAGACTGGCGGGACATCCACGAGTTCAGGAACGTCATGGCCCACACGAATTTCGGGATTGACCTGGAGACCATCTGGGATATTGTCAGGAACCGGCTTCCCCCGCTTCGCGAGGCGCTGTCCGTGATTTTGAAGGAATGACCTGATACGGCCTGTTGGCTGCAACCCCAATGCTTCATTTTCAGCTTACATTCAATTTGCGTGGATCGAATGCAGCATCATTGATTCCAAATGTTCTGAAAACAATTGGTGAATGCGGGAGCAGAATGCAAACGATAATTAGCATTCGCCCTGGGTAGTCATTCTGCAAACAATGATTCCCAATGCGAATGGCCGGTAATCGACATTTGAGAAACGATGAGATTACCGGAATCGGCTTCCCCCGCTTCGCGAGGCGCTGGCCGTGATTTTGAAGGAATAGGCCCGTAACATTTTCACAAGGCATTCAAAAGCGCCGGTCAGCGTTTCACCGGTCGAGAACAGGTTTTTCCTAGACGTAATTCCCGCCGTTCACGTTGATGCTCTGGCCGGTTATGTACCCTGCCTCCTTTGACGCCAGGAACAGCACCGTGGAGGTAACTTCATATACGTGGCCCCAGCGCTTCATCGGTATCGTGGGAAGGATCTGCTCGCGGACGCTCTCCGGCAATGCCAGCAGCATGCCTGTCTCGATGTAGCCCAGGGTGATGGCGTTCACGGTGATGTTCTTGGTCGCGACCTCCTTGGAGACGGATTTCGAGAAGCCGATGACGCCGGCCTTCGAGGCGGCATAGTTGGACACGCCGAAGCCGCCGACCTGGCCGACCACGGATGACACCGTTATCACGCGGCCCTGCCCCTTCTCGCGCATCAGCTTGATGGCGTTCCTCGTGCACTTGAACACGCCGGTCAGGTCTACGCTGACGACATCGTCCCAGACCTCGTCGGACATCTTCCAGACCACACTGTCCTTGTATATCGCCGCATTGTTCACCAGGACATCCAGGCCCTTGTATTTCTCGGTTATCTGCCTGAACATTTCATCAATGTCATCAGTCTTTGAGACATCGGCCTTGACCAGCAGGGCATCGGAGCCCAGCTGAACGCACTTGTCGTAAACATCCTTTCCGCCCTTCTCGTCGGTGTTGTAGTTGACCACCACGTTGGCGCCCATCTGGGCGAAGCTCAGGGCTATCTCGCGGCCCACTCCCTTCGAGGAGCCAGTCACCAGAACGGTCTTTCCCTTGAATTGCGTCTCGTCGATTATCGGCATCAAATGACCTCTTGAATGTCTTGAGATATTGCTGACACGATATAAATCTTGCCACTGCGGCTCAATTGGCTGTTCAGCGCTTTCGGGGCTCCCGCCACAGCCCGGGGTGCGCGTCCACCATCACCAGCGGGTATTTGCCGGCCTTCAGTATCTCAATGAGAGAATCGGTGCCTTTCAGCTTCTCCTGCGCGCCATCCGCGCGCCATCCGCGCTTGCTGTCAGTGAACCTGGCGAATTCCCCGAACTCGGGGGAGTGGGGGCCGCCCAGGACATCCGGGGCCTCGGAATAGGCGGTCCGCACCGCCTCGGAATAGGCGGTCCGCACCGGCGCCAGCGCCCTGAGCCTGGCCAATCTGGGTGCCGGGTCTTCCCCTTTGAGAGGCGTGTATCCCACCTCGTGGCCGTGCAGCTTCGCCTCGACCACCTGGAGCTCCGGGAAGTTGCCGTACCGGTCCTCGCCGGTGCCTGCCCAGTACACGGCTTTCGGGTCCCATCGAAAATAATACGTGGAACGCAGGCCGAGCCGCTTCTCCAGGAGGGCCATCCGGGCAGCCCGCTCTGGAAGTTTATCGACATCATGCAGCAGCACCGCCGTATTCTTGCCGATGGCGAACATCGACAGGTAATCCCCCACCGTCATTATCCTGTAATTCCCCATGAGCGCCAGCATCAGCTCCGAGTACTTCTCCAAGGTGAAATCCCGCATCAGTTTCATAATTCATTTCCGGGTATAATATGGTTCGCCCTGGCAGCGGCCGCGCAAGATTATTCGTCCAAATCTTTATTATTCGGGTCCAGCATCATGGTGCGCAGACATGAGGCAGGTCTATGTGGCTCTTTTGAGCCTGATGATGGTATTTTCGATGTTCCTATCAGGCATTTCCCTGGCGGAAACGTCAGCACCGCCGGAAAGCCCCGGGCCTGCAGGGGTGCCGGATGCTGCGGCCATGTCTTCCGATTATCCATTCACTGCGGCGTACCCGTCGCTGACCGAGCTCTATGGATGGTACGACTCGCTCGTGGGCAATTACTCCGGCCTGGTGTCCAAGATGGACATCGGGGCCTCATGGCAGGGCAGGGCGCTCTGGGTGCTGAACATCACCGCGGACGAGGACACGGTCGTGGATTACAAGCCAGGGGTGCTGATAACCGGCAACATCCATGCCAGGGAATGGTCGGCCCATCAGGCAGCGGCATATTTTGCGTGGTTCCTGCTGGAGAATTACGAGACAAACGACACGATACACTGGCTCCTGAACAATCGCAGGATATACGTCATGCCCATGCTGAACCCTGACGGATATTACTACGACGGGGACGGCAACTATAGCGCAAGAAAGAACTGGCGCAAGAACACCAGGGACAACAACGGCAACGGCATATTCGAGCCGACACTGGACGGCGTGGACCTGAACAGGAACTGGGACATAGACTGGGAGAGTGGCGATTACACGCCCGGCAATATCACCTATCATGGCCCGTACCCGTTCTCCGAGAACGAGACCATCGCCCTGCGTGGCTTCATGCTCAACAACAGCATAGACTCTTTCCAGGACATACACAGCTATGCAGGGACCCTGCTCATACCCTGGTGCTACACCGGGGACCCGTCGCCGCATAACGCATGGTACCGCGGAACCGCCGCACACATGACCGCGCTGACATCCAGCCTGGGCGTCGAATCAAACGATTACTCCTATGGCCAGGCGATAGACACGATATTCTACAACGCCCCGGGAGGTTCAATAGACTGGGTGTACGACGCCCTGGGGATGCAGGGATACTGTTTTGAGCTGCAGACAGGCGGCTATGGCTTCTACCCCCCCACCAGTCTCATAATGACCATAAATCAGGACGTTGACGATGCACTGCTGTACCAGGTCAGGGTGGCGGACGTGGACCTCGGAGACGGCACTGTCCACCTGTTCCCCCCGGTTCCTTACATCGTTTACGGCATCATCCAGAACGGCAAGGGCGTCGCCGGCACCGAGGTCACAATACACAATTGGGACACCGGAGAGGATATCTCCATCTTCACGGATTCCAGGGGATATTACGAGCTCAACCTGGCAAGCATGGCAGAGAGCGGCTACACCATATCCCATGCGTTCAACATTGCTGCAGCGGGACATTCCCTGAACTTCACAATCGGCACCGAATGGGGCAGGAAGATAGACCTGGGGGCCCCGCTCCAGCCCGAAAGCCTCACGGTGGAGCACTGGACACCCGACCCGGTGACTGAAACCAGGTACATGAGGTCCGACAATGTCAACGTGAACGCCCTCGGCGCCTACAGCCTGGGCACAGCCAGGACCACCACTTATGTCACCTCCAACACAGCAAGGAACTCCAACATATACTGCGGCATCAGGGTTTACAGGCGCAATTCCTCCGGGGCGGAGGCTGAGCTGAGCTCCAATGTGTCTGCCGTGGCTGGCAGGACTGCCCTCGGGGCCGAGACGATGTCGGGAACCTGGGTTCATCCGGGCTTCGAATTGGCGACCACCGATTCAATCGTTGTGCGCCTCTATGCGGATGCCAGCAATCCCCCGGGAACGCTGAGAGCGAGCTTCACCACCGGCCAGCTCGGCGCAAGGCGGTTGGAATCTTCCACCTGGGCGGTGCATTACTATGTCTATCGCGGCGGAACCGGCGTGAACAGCTATGTCCGGTGGGGCTCGAGTGTCGCCGACACCAGGATAGAGGGTTTCAGTTACGTGGAGTTCACAGACCCGGAGAATCACAACCGGCTCAACTGGACGCACACCGGCACAGGCGTTTCCCATTTCAATGTATATCGCTCGGAAACGGGCTCCGAGCCATGGGCGGCCATAGGCGTTGCGCCGGCAGGGACCAACACATACACGGACATCAACAAGGGAATGGCCGATGCCACGTTCTGGTGGTACATTGTCAGGGCGGAATCATCCACAGGTCTCGAGGAGGCGAATGCAATCGCAGTCCAGGAGCCGGGCGGCGGCACTCCCTACTCCATCGGCCTTGCGGGAAAATCAAACTGGGTCTTCGTCTCGTTTCCCGTCCAGGTAAGCGGCCACATCGAGGCCTTGCTGAACGATACCATCAATGGCGATGGCCTCACCGACTGGGACGTGGCAAAGGCCTGGGACAATCAGAACAAGAGATGGCTCACTTACAGGAAAGGAAGCCCGGCCAGTACGTTCTCGGATGTGGACAACACCGTGGGCGCGTGGCTGCACCTCACCCGGAACGAGGGTGATGAGAACCTCACGCTGGCGGTTGCCGGAAGCTATACCGGGGCCGTCAACATCACGCTCTATGCCGGCTGGAACATGGTCGGATATCCTTCGGCGACAAACAGGACGGCATCGGCAACTCTGCCCCCACAGGCAGACATAATCTCCATCTGGCAGGCCGCAAGCCCCTATGTCCAGGACAGGACCGACCTGGAGAATGTCTTGATGGAGCACGGGAACGCGTACTGGGTCCATGTGACGGCTGACTGCATATGGACAGTGCCGCCGTAATACTTGAATCCGGTTCCGGACAAAGCGTTGCGAAGCATTCAAAATGGCGGGGAGAAAGGAGCCCTGAAATCGCCATGTTTATATACCACATAAATCATATTTGTCTGAAGTAAAGCGCGGGTTGTGGGAACATGATTCGAATTGCGAGAATTGC
>JAWOHM010000108.1:0-8178 GCA_046485165.1 Thermoplasmata archaeon | reverse complement strand
TTCAACTATTATTTCTACCCCCAGTCCTATGAAAAAGCAGCTTCCGTCCTGCATATGCTGCGTCTCAAAATCGGCAACGAAGATTTCTTTGAACTTCTGCAGACCTGGTTCAAAGCATAGCTTACATGGGCTGCAGCTGTGTTCCCGTCTACCGACATCTTGTTGACTTTCGATTTTTCGCTCTCTTCATTGTCCATATTGATACCCCTTTCATGCAGGCTTTCATCACCTAGCGACCCCCGATTGGGTACTGTATATAAAATATTACCAGGCACATGGATTATCGATAAATTATTTCGGATGCGGTTTGAGATGGCCAAACGCCCGATTCTTCTCTACCCAATCCATCCGCTACAAAACTATATATAGAACACGTTTTGTAAGGCCAAACGTGATAAAATGAAAGCTGTGATACTCGCCGCCGGGGAAGGCACGCGACTGCGACCGTTCACGAACTCCGAGCCCAAGCCGATGATACCCATAGCCAACAGGCCGATACTGGGATATGCGATCGAGGCCCTTGCCAAGAACGGGGTTACAGACATAACCATGATAGTTGGGTACAAGAAGGAGCGCATCATGAGCCATTTCGGGGACGGTTCAGATTGGAAGGTCAGCATCCGGTACATCGACCAGAAGAAGAGAGTGGCCCAGGCAGGGACCGCATATGCTCTGTCAATGGCTAAAGCATATATGAAAGGCGATTTCCTTGTGCTTCCGGGCGACAATATCATCAGCCCGAGCCTAATCGGCGACCTCCTGAGCATGAAAGGGAAATACCGGGTCGTGGTCACGGAGAGCGACACGCCGTCCAAGTACGGCGTGGTGGAACTATCGGGCGATGCTGTAATGAATATAACCGAGAAGCCGGAACGCCATGTGGGAAACCTGATAAGCACGGGCATCTACAAATTCAACGATGAGATATTCGGTGTGATAGACAAGGTGATGAAGTCAGGAAGCTACGGCCTCACCAGCGTCATCCAGAGCATCATGTCAACCACAAAGGTCACAGCCGTGAAGACATCAAAGGTCTGGAGCGATGTGGTCTATCCCTGGGACATACTTGCGATGAATGCCGTGGCACTGAGAAAGTGTGCATCGAAAACCTCTGGCAAGATAGACAAGGGTGTCATTCTCAAGGGCCAGGTCTCAATCGGGGAGGGCACCATAATCCGTTCCGGAACACACATAATGGGGCCGGTTGTCATCGGCGACGGTTGCGAGATTGGCCCGTCCGTGTGCATATACCCGTCCACGAGCATCGGCAACAACGTGAGGATAGGCCCGTTCACAGTGCTTGAGAACAGCGTGCTGATGAATGATATTCAGCTGAGCTCCGGTTCTTATGTATCCCATTCCGTCATCGGGGAGGGCGTCGAGATAGACCCCCAGTTCTGTGCCGTGGAATCGGAAGCCCATGTCAAATTGGAAGGCGAGTTCAGAAAGGTTGACAGATTGGGCGCCCTTATAGGTGAGAGGACCACTATTGGAAGCCAGGTCACGATGAAGTCCGGCACAATAATCGGCTCGGGCTGCAGGATTGCCAATCATTCCACGATAAACAGCAATGTCGAGGATGACACCAGGGTCATGTAGGTATAATCATGTGCGGAATCATCGGGTACACCGGCAACAGGCAGGCCAGGGATGTGATAATATCCGGCCTCAAGCGATTGGAGTACCGCGGTTACGATTCCGCGGGGATTGCCATTGCCAACGGTTCACTGAACATATTCAAGGACAAGGGCGACATGGACCATCTTGTGGAGATACTCCCGGTGATGCGCGGGAAGTATGGCATAGGGCATACGCGTTGGGCGACGCATGGGCGCCCAATGAAGAATAACTCGCATCCGATGACTGATTGCAAGGGCAAGATAGCACTTGTTCACAACGGGATAATAGAGAACAACGTTTCTCTCAGGGAAGAGCTCATGAAAAAGGGCCATGTGTTCCGTTCCGAAACAGACACCGAGGTCGCGGTTCATCTGCTCGAGGAATTCTATGAAGGAAATCTCGAAGAGGCGATGAGGAAAACCGTTGCCAGGCTGGAAGGCAGCTTCGCCCTGGTCGCAATGCATGCGGAGGAGGGCGGGAAGATAGTGGGGGCGAGGAACATCAGCCCGCTGGTCATCGGCATCGGCAAACGCGAGAATTTCCTGGCTTCCGACGTGCCAGCTATATTGGAATACACGGACAGGATGATATATCTCCTGGACGGCGAGATGGTCACAATAACCAGGGACAGCGTCAGCATCTCAGATTTCCAGGGGAAGAAGATAAAAAGGGCATGGCAGAGGGTGGACATGACCCTGGAGGGCGCGGAGAAGGGCGGATACGACCATTTCATGCTCAAGGAGATATTCGAGCAGCCAAAGGTCATCCAGGACACCATCATCGGCGCCAACCTCAATGCGGAGAGCGGTTATTCCATCAGCCTCAAGCCTGAGACCATCAAGATAATCGCCTGCGGGACGTCTTATCATGCTGGCTATGTCGGTAAATACATGCTTGAGGAATTGGCTCACACCCCGACAACTGTCGAACTGGCCTCCGAATACCGCTTCTCTTCCGACACGCATTCCGAGCCCCTGGTGATAGGCATCAGCCAGAGCGGCGAGACATCCGATACTTTATCGGCCATAAGGACCGCCCAGAGACGCGGCCTTGACACATTGGGCATAGTCAATATAGTCGGCAGCACAATGACCAGGGAGGCGGATTCCGTGTTCTACACCCGTGCGGGCCTGGAAGTGGGCGTGGCTGCCACAAAGACATACATCACGCAGCTTGTTGCGCTTCTGACATTGTCCATCAAGATGGGCGTTGCCAAGGAGTCGCTCGGGATTGACGATGCCAGGCATCTCACGGGTGAACTGAGGAAACTTCCCAAGCATGTCCGCGCCATACTTGACCAGTCTGACAGGATTGAGGAACTCGCACAGGTTATTTCCGGTTCTGAAAGTATGTTCTTCCTGGGCAGGAACATCAATTTCCCGGTGGCGCTGGAGGGCGCCCTGAAGATGAAGGAGATATCCTACATACACGCGGAAGGATATCCGGGCGGGGAGCTGAAGCACGGCCCCCTGGCCCTGGTCACCGAGGAGACGCCGGTCGTCGCCATTGCCGTGAAGGACCAGACATACGAGAAGATGCTGGGCAACATCGGGGAAGTGAGCGCAAGGGGCGCAACCGTGATAGCCATCGGGACCGAGGGCGACAGGGAGCTGGACAAGTACGCGGACCATGTGATATACATTCCCAAGGTCCACCCCCTCTTCACGCCGATACTCACATCGGTGGTCATGCAATTGCTGGCCTACCACACGGCCAACATCCTGGGATGCGAGATAGACAAGCCAAGGCATCTGGCGAAGAGCGTGACCGTGGAGTAGCTATAGGCTGATATTGGCAGATGATGGCAGCATGCCTGGTCTGTAAGGGCCAGGTTTCGATGTCCCATCATTCTGAGTGCGCTTGACCCTTCATTCTGAGGCATTATGCAAGACCATTTTGGAAAGCCCCGCCTGTGAGGGCGGGGAGGTGTTGACATCGGCATACAACCCGGTGCTGGAGTCATGGCACTCGTTCAGCCGCTCGAACTGGACCCATGAGGGAACCGGTTGAATAGATGCCCCACTAGCACACACAAAAGGATGAAAGAAAAGCTCCAGTACAAGATCCGCGTAATGTGTTTCACCCGGCAAGGACTGGCCGGGCGAGTACCTGTCACCCCGGGCTCAGCGCCGAACTGTGCGCAATTCGGCTTGCTCGCATTGTCCGCAATGCTCGTACACCCGGGGTTTGACAGAATGGAGGCTTAAAAAATGTCCTCAAATGAAGGGACAAACGCACTCGAAATTATGAGAATACATAACCCCGCCCTCACAGGCGGGGCATGCTTTGAAATAATGCTCTATTAATGTTTCTTCAAAACTGCATAATGGTTCTCCGCGGAATAAAATCTTTCCTCAACTTCAAAATTCGATTCAGCCAGCAACTTATCGAATTCCTTCTCCGAGAAGAGATGGTAGTACCGCTGGAACACCCTGCCGTCAGGCAGCTTCCAGTCCAGCAGCATGTCATTGGGCTCCCAATCCCCCTGGAACTCCTCCCTCGCTAGCCGGATGTTGTCCTTGAATTTGGCCTGTTCAGCGGCCCAAACCCCCAGAAGGCAATGGCCGCCGGGCAAAAGGCATCTGTGGACTTCATTGAGCGCTGCCAGCCTTTCCCCGGCATCCGGAATGTGATGAAGTGTGGCCACAAGTATCGCCCCATGGGCAATTTCTCCCCTTAAAGGAAGTTGCGTGACATCCCCCTGGATGACATTGGCAACATCGGCCGACCTCCGCCTCACAACACCCAACTGTCCGGGTGACATATCCAGTCCGATGACACGGATGCCCCTATCCCCGAAGAACCGGAGGTCCCTGCCGTTGCCGCACCCGAGGTCTAGAACAAGCTGGCCCGGTGAGAAACGTTCGGAGAATCGGATTGTATCGGGCCAGGGCTTGTACCGCGTCTCATCGAAATCGTCGGCGATGGCATCGTAGGTCTGGATGACGGAGGGCTTGGATTTCTTCATTCTTTTGCACGCTTCCACAATTGCGGGTACGTCCCCGGGGCCATGAACACCCTCTCCAGGTTCACGGCGCTCCCCCTCTGCATCTCCAGGATCTTCGCGGAATCAAGCTTGGCCTTTCCCACCGCTATGCCCTCGCCTTTCTGGCTCATCACGGCAACGACCTGGCCGGTCTCGAAATTCCCCTCTATCCTCGATATGCCCGGTATCGCGACGTCCGCGCCGTGGCAAATCGCATCCACGGCCGAATCCTTCACGTATATCTTCGGGAGCCTGTCCAGCATTCTCTCGAACGGCAGGATGACTTTCCTCAGGAGTTTCTCGTTGCCCTCTTCGTAAGCGACGAATGCGTCCTTTAGCTCATGCAATTTCACGATATGGCTTTCATCAAATCCCGCGGTCCTGGTCCTGCGAAGCTCGAACATGTGGCCACCCACGCCCAGGGCGTCGCCCATGTCCACGCACAGCGTCCGGATGTATGTGCCCGATTCGCACACCACCCTGAAAAGAACGCTTTTCTCCACGACATCCAGCATCTCCATCTCATGAATCGTCCTGGAGCGCCTCTCCCTCTTCACTGCGGCCCTGACCGGAGGGGTCTGGTATATCTCGGCAGTGAATTCCTTGAATACCCGGTTCAGTTCCTCCCTGTCGGCCTGGCCGTGGAGTTTCATGATTGCGATGTATTCCTTCGAGTCAAGGAGAAGGACCTGGAGGGCCTTCAGGGCGTCGTCCAGTGCTATCACCAGCACGCCGCTGACATTGGGGTCAAGGGTGCCGCCATGACCTGCTTTCTCGGCTCCCACTATGTTCCTCACCCAGGCTGAAACTTGATGGCTTGACGGGCCTCTGGGCTTGTCAAGGACGATGATGCCTTTCCTGAGATGGTCCTTGATGCCCCTCTCATCGGGCGCGATACCGTGCCTGCTCTTTGAAAGCTGGGCATCCGGCATCAACTGGCCTCCCATGTGTTCATGATCTCGCTGACTATCTGCTCGGGCGTCATATCATCGGAGTTGATGACCAGGTCATAGACGGCAAGTGATTTCAAGTCGATATCGTATATCTTTTTGTATCTGTCCCATTCGCATTTCTCCCTTTCAAGGATCTCCAGCCTCACCTGTTCGGGGTTCTTTCCCTCCCGGCCAGAGATGCGGCCTGCCCTTGTATGGATGTGCGCCTCTATCCAGACCTTGAAGCATTTTATGCCATTGAGATGAAGCATATGCGCGGTCAATCGTCCCTCGAGGATAATGTCCTTCTTTTCCTTTGCCAGGGCCAGCATTCTTTTGTCCAGCTCTTTGTCTATGTCATGGTTCTCCAATGCCATCTTGCCGAACTCGGGAAGGGATATCCCGCGCTCCTGGGCCATCTCCCTGAATATCATGCCGGTTGAAATGAATTCCATGTCCATCTTGTCTGCAAGAAGCCTCCCCACCGTGGTCTTGCCGCTGCCGGGCGGCCCGCTTATGGTGATTATCATCTTTCTGCACCGCCGGCTGATTCCGTCTCCTCTTCTATCTCCAGATATTCATCGCCCTCATCCGGCTCGAGGTCCAGGTCGTCCTCCGGTTCCTCGTCGGCCTCGGCCGGTTCTGCCTTGGCCTTCCATATTTTGGAATCAGGGTCATTGAGCGCTTTGGAGAAGCTGTAGTACTTGAAAACACGCTGGATGACCTGCGCCACGGACATGGATACCAGCATGTACAGCAGCATCCAGTTGGAGAATGCGCAGCAGGTGCTCGTGCTCAGCGAGGCCTTCATGTCCACGTTGCTGGACCAGGGAACTGAGAGCGTGGCGCCGGGTATATCTCCGATGAATGTTCCTATGAACGCAAATGTTCCTATCAGGAATATCATGGTGAACATCATGGGCTTCATCTGGTCAAAGGTGGATGTCATCTGGTCCTTTGACATCTCCAGCTGTTTTTCCCTGAGCCTCTTCACTTCCGCATCGTTCCTTGCCATCTGGGCATCCCTGAGTGTCTTGTTGAAGTCCTTCATCTTGTGCTGTTTCTCCGCCGTGTCCACCCAGTCTATGAAGTAATGCCTGACCGCGCTTGAGAATGTGACAAGCCCAATGCCCGCGAATAACACTGTCAAAACGGGGTATTTTCCGTTGAATCCGATGACAGGTTCCAGAACTATGCCTGCAATGTTGCCCACCGCGTCTCTCAGCTCGGGAATGAACATGATGAACATCGTTGCGAATATCATCATCATCATGAGCATCTGGGAACTTCCCGCGGCCTGCGGGGGTGGGGGTGTTTTGCTTGGCATTCTGAACTCCTTTCTGGCTAATCACATTTCACTATAATACGTTTTCCTCATGCGCTCGGCTCTTCCTTTTCTTTCCTTTCAGTTCTGCGACAGCGTTGTGCAGGCAGATGCCCAGCATCGCCTCGATGTCCCCGGTGCCGGATAGGCCGGCGGCACCGTCATGCCCCCCGCCCTCCCCGGAGCATTCGGCCGCGATGCGGTTGAACATCTCTCCCAGATGAATCCCCACACCTGTGGCAAGTGTTGTGGCCCTTCCAGTTATCCTGAACTCGTCCTCTTTCTGGGAACCCGCAAAAGCGACATCCGCTCCTGTCGACAGCAATGCATGGCACACAGCCGATTCGAAGGCACCTATCTCGGTAACGGCCACAACCCAGTCGCCATTCCTCTCATACTTCATTCTCTGGACTCCTTTCAAACGGGATACTCGCCTGGAAATGTCCTGGTCCTCGGCGCTCTCGAATACCTCCAGGACCTCCTCCATCGAGAGGCCAGACGCTCCCAGAATCTCCGCCGCAACAAGAAATGTCCTGTGCCCTCCGCGTTTCAGATGACCGGTATCGGCAACCATGCCTGCCATCAGGCACAATCCTATCTCTCTGGCAATCTCCTTTGGCCGACCTATGATGTCCCATATGATCTCACAGCAGGAGGTCGCGCCCTCGTCCACAATCCATCGGGCAGCTTTGGGCGTTCCCTTGCTTCGGTGATGGTCTATGACGGTCGCCTGGTCCCACGGAGTGCCGGAATACCCGAGGGACGCATCGTCCTGGGCATCAACAAGGATGACATTTTCCACGCCTTCAGTGCTGAGGCCGGAATTTGTCTCAATGCCGATTGCTGACAGCAACCTCTTTCCGAGATGGCTCACTCCGGCAGGTGCGAAAATCGTGTCTATCCCATAAAAAGAGGCAAGAGCGGCTGCGGAGCCCACGCAATCCATGTCTGCATTGGAATGCAGGAGGATGGCCCTTTTGCCGGTTCTCAAAGCTTCTCGAATGGCCTCTGGCTGACACTTCATGCTTTTTCCTTTTGGAGGGCTTCGGTGAGTTCCTTTTGCAGGCTCTGGTGCATTTCCCTCAGCGTCTTTTCTTGATTGGCCAGGGTTTTGTTCCTTATCTCCAGCGTCTCCTTTTTATCTTCCAATTCCTTTTTGAGGCCGTCCTTGTCATCGCTCTTGACCAGTATGGTTCCGACGCTCTTGTAGATTTCCGCGCCTTTCTTTAACTTTGACAGTTGAACAACTGATTGTTTTTGCCGTTCCTGTTGTGAACAATTACTGAAGCAGGTACGTTTGGAATACCCTCTGCATA
>JAWOHM010000141.1:0-7300 GCA_046485165.1 Thermoplasmata archaeon | reverse complement strand
CTCTTCAGCTTCCTGGGGGAGAATTCCAGGCCAACCACGAAGAGAAGTAGCGAGACCCCCACCTTCGCCAGAATCTCGATGTCCTCCACATTGCTGATAAGGTGGCTCCAGCTGTATGGCCCCACAATCATGCCGGCAAACAGGTACCCCAGCATGGCCGGCTGCCCGAGCCTGTTCGCGATGTAGCCCATGACGAGAGCAATAATCATGAGTATAGCTATGTCTGCCAGGAATCCCAACGCTTCTATTTCCAAATCCCATCCACTTCCTGCAAACCGCCTCGAAGGAGATGGTTTGCCCTATGTGCGACCCATCCGAAACACCGTGTTCGGCTTCGTTTCTTCGTCAAAGGATATACTTTCGATTATATATATTCTTTTTGATTAAAATACCTCGGAGCGCACACGGCCAGATTTTGCAAAAACAGGGTGTGCGCCATTTCGCATTTGAAGCTCCGCGGGGTCGAAATAAGTCAAGCCAGAATACTTTCGCTCACCCTCTGTTCGCATTTATATCCTATCGACGCATATTCGATATTGCTGCCGAGCTACCGTTGCCGGCGGCGGAGCAGACAAACGGAGGTGAAATTTTGGACAAATCGCCACAGAGTACGGCATCATGTCAGAAATCGCCTGCTTTCACAAAGCAAAAAACAACAAAAAGGAGGTGAATAAACAATGACCACAAAGTCGCAGCTGGTAGGCTACGTGCGGAAGAGCAAGAGCGGCGGTTCTCTGAACATGAGCATCGACGCGGAGGCATTCGCAAAGGCGGAGAAGTTTTCCGGAAAGGACGGAAGGCAATTCGTCGGCCTCATAGCCAATGCGGACAAGGTCGGCCAGATACTTGGCGGGGAGAGGGAAGTGACCTCTCTCTGCCAGCTGGTCGACAGCGAATGAGTTCAGAATATTTTTGAACACACATCAATGGAACGGCTGGAAGGCCGTTCCACCCCTTTCTATTTTCTTCTTGCCCACATTCACGGTTTCAACCCCAAACTCACACCACGGCACCGGCCTGGCTAAGCATGCCCCGCCTGCCTGCCACCATTTTGCATTTCAAGGGCGGGGTTTTTTCATCGAAGCGCATGCTTCGATGCCTGTGACAACACCAACATCCCGATATCTTTCGAAGCCTTGGCCGTAAGGCCAGGGTATGAGGCCCCCCCCACGTTTCCCAGGCCTGATAATCTGCCAGCTGGTCGACAGCGAATGAGTTCAGAATATTTTTGAACACACATCAATGGAACGGCTGGAAGGCCGTTCCACCCCTTTCTATTTATGCGAAAAGTACGCCGCAATCCCTCTCTCATCTGCGGAGTCCAGCCTCACGAATCCGAACCTCTCGAATTGGACGACCTTCCCCAGATAATCCAGGGCTGCCCTTTCGGCGCGGCCAGCGATATCTTCCCCCTTGGGCATGAATACCGTGGCGTTCAGAGAATCCGGGCCTGCCCAGTGCACGATCCTGGCGCCCTTTTTCAGCACGTCCAGGCCATTTCCCATGTATTTCAGCTCGTTGCCATTCCCCACTTCCACATTGCCCAGGTCCTTGAGCCTGAGCACTGTCCCCGGTTCCAGTCCCTCGGAGTCCTCTCTGGTCAGGAACACCCTAATGTCCCCTTCCAGTGTTATCTCACGGGCGCCCAGCTCCGGCCTCTCGGGGTGAAGCGGGGCTTTGGAGCGCAATATATCGGCCCCGGTGATGTGCTTCTCGACCGGGTCGCGGACAAAGAACAGCCGCACCGCGTCCCAATCCACGATGTCCCTGTTCATGGCATGGAGGTTCTCCCAGGAGAAGCGTATGTCCACCGCCTTGGTGCCGACATCCTTCCAGTACTGCCGGATGGCGCCCGGGTCTATCCCGCGCTTTGCCAGTGCCGCCACCGTGCCAAGCCGATGGTCGTCCCATCCCGAATATTCGCCCTTCCCTATGGCAGCCTTAATCTGCCGGGTGCTCAGGACAGTGTCCTCGATGGACACCCAGCCATAATGCAGGAACACGGGCTTCTTCCATCCCATGTGCTCGTACACATACTCCTGGCGAAGCGTGTTGTTCAGGTGGTCCTTCCCCCTGAGCACATGGGTCATGCCCATGGTGTGGTCGTCAACGGCGACCGAGAAATTGTAGAGCGGGTATATTTTGTATTTGTCTCCTGTCAGCGGATGCGGCTCATCCACCCGGCGCATGGCGACGAAGTCCCTGACTGCCGGATTCGGATGGTTAATATCTGTCTTCACCACCATGGATATCTCATGGGCCTGGAACTCGCCCGCAAGCATGCGCTTCCACAGGCCGAGGTTCTCCTCCGGGGCGGTGTTGCGATGGGGGCATTCCCGGCTGTTGTCCTTCAGCTCCCGCCATTCTTCCTCCTTGCAGGCGCACATGTACCCATGTCCGGATGCAAGCACCTTCTCAGCATATTCATAATAAATCTCGAACCTGGTGCTCTGGTTGATCACTTCGTGATATTTCACCTGCAGCCAGTCCAGGTCATCGCATATCATCCTGTAGGCATCGGGGTAGACTGTCGGCGGGTTCGTGTCTTCCATCCTCACTATGAGCTTGCCGCCGTACCTCCTCACATATTCATCGTTGAGTATGGCCATCCTGGTGTGCCCGATGTGCAGCGGACCGGATGGATTGGGGGCCAGGCGCATCACAACGCCGTTCTCGGCATTGTCCAGGGGCGGCAGCTCCCTGACTATTTCCTCCTTCTTCTTCTTCAAAAGCATCTCGGGCGCCAGTTTCTCCAGTTCTGCATGCTGGGTGGCGCCGTCCATGACATTTACCTCGGCGATGGCGCTCCTTGCGACCTCGGAGACCTCCTTCGCCCTTGGTCTCATCTCCGGCATCTCGTTCATGATGCGGCCGATGACCGGCCCGGGGCTGGCCTTCCCATTGTATTCCAGCGCATTCTGGAGCGCGAATTTTTTTGCGATGGTCTCTAGGTCCGACATCGCCCTTGCATCGTCATGGAATATTTAACGATTGAGTATCGAGACATCAGATACCGTATCTCTTCAAAATGGCCTGTGCCCTTGCACTCTCGCCCATGCCTCTCAGGATGTCCGCGCACTCTATCAGCCATGAAGCCCTGTTTTTGATGAGCCCCTTCTCCTCCATCAGGGTTATTGCGTCATCCATCACATTCATTGCTCTTTTCTTCTTGCCGGCACCGGCCAGCGCCCCGCACAGGTTCAGCATGGCTGCGGCCTGCATCAGCGGTTCACCGAGCCCTGAAAATATGCTCCTGGCCTGTTCCGCAAGCTCTGCCGAACGGTCATATTCGCCTTTCCGATTCAGCAGGTCGGTGAGGTTAGCCAGGGCATGCGCCCGGAACCGGTTCAGGCCGGCCCCCTCTGAAAGTTCAACGGATTTCTCCAGTGCGAGGATTGCCTCCTCATCCTTTCCGCTGGCCCTGAGCACCATGCCGGTGTTGATATTGCACCGGATGAGGTCAGGAACGCTGCCCAGCCTCTCAAAATCCCCCATCGCGGCATTCAAACGCTCCATGGCCTGTTCATGTTTCCCCATGGCCGTCATTACCATGGCGCTCTCCATCATGCACTGGGCTATGAGGCTGTCATCGCCAGCAGCCTTGGACGTCGTTATGGCTTTCTCGCATGCTTTCAGAGCGTCTTTGTTGCGTCCCAGGCGCCTCAATGCTGTCGCCCTGGAATACAGCGCCTTGGCATGCAATGCCGGTTCCCCGGCGATTTTCGGGATCGCATCAAGGACGGCCAGCGCTTCATCCGGCTTCCCGGTCTTTGTCAAAATGTTGGCGCGAAGCGTCTGCGACCTCATGGCCGCAGGACTGTCGGGTTCGCGATTCGCAATGTCCATGGCCAATCTCATTGCCCGGTCCCAATTTCCCGCCCTGTCGAAGACGACGGACGCCATCTCCATCAGGTTCACAGAATCGCACCCCGGCAGGGCCAGTTCCATCATTCCGGCGAGTTCCCCGATATTGTCGGTGGCAAGCAGTTTCTCCCTATTATCACGAATGAATTTTCTCGCATCATCCATTTGATTGGCCTGAATGAGGTGATGCAGGCTCTCATGCGCAACCGCGCCGCCACGCATGTAAAATTCCGCGGCCCTGGAATGCATCTCTCCGAGCATGCGCTTTCCCGAGCTCGCCAGCATTATGGAGGATATGGCGGGGTGCAGAAGGTAGCCGCCTCCCGGCTGCGCCTCGAAGGCCAGGTCCTTCCTGATGCCGGAAGCATTGCTGAAACCGAAGAGTTCCAGGTCGTCAGGCATGAACGGCTTTCTCAGCACGGCGGTGAACTTGCAGAGTTTGGACATCTCCGAATCCCCGCCAAGAATCTCATCTTCCACGAAGCCTGCCAGGCTCGCGGGCTGAATGCCTGTGGCCAGCAGTTTCAGGGTGAGAGGATGCCCGCCGATGACCCCGATCCCGGTAAGTTTTTCCGACCCATCTATGTCAGCCAGCAATTTTAAGGAACTCGCTTCATCGAGGGGGCCAAGAACGACCTCCCCCACATCGCAATCCAGTGCCAGATTTTTCAAGGAATAGAAATTTCCCCTTCTTGCCGATGCCACTATCATGCCGGAGCCGGAATCCTTGATCATTTCCATCAGCATCGCGAACAATGGCCTCAGCGCCGCCGGCGCCTGCTCGTACTCGTCGAGCATGAGCAGAATCCTGCTCTTTGAAAAACAAGTTACCAGGTGGCTTCTGGCCTCTGAAAGGTCGAACGCATCCCGGTGTGCCATGGACTTGCGCATTGCCCCATCCCCCATGCCGTCAAGGAAATCCGCAATGCTGGCCAGGACCGTGGTTTGAGAATCGAAGGGATAGAGTCTTCTGTACATGACCTTTGTTTCCCTGTCCAGTTTCCGTGCCAATTCGGAAAGCAATGCGGTCTTGCCGATTCCAGGGATGCCCAGGAGCAGCACGGTGTTCGGCTTCTCGCGTTCCAGTATCTCCCGAATCTCCGTCATTTCCTTTCTGGGCAAATAATTTGCCTGTCTCGGCGGGATATGTGGGATGCAATCTTGGATATTGCCATTTGCCTTTCGAAGCTGGGCAATCTTCACCATGCCTCCAGATGCAAGAATCATATCCACCGCAACGACTCGTTGCATGCTTAAATTCATTCTCAGGTATTCTGCAGCTTCGACCCCAGACAGCATCTTAGAACCATCCGGCTCTACAATCTCAATCCTCATCGCATCCAGAAATCCGCTGATTTCAGAATATTTTGCCTGGCCCTGGGGAGTGAGAACGTAGATCTTCCGCTTTGATTTCGCGCCCTTCACATGGGCATTCCTCTCGGTAACCAACCCCGCATCTTTCATACGATTCAATTCAAGAGTGATATGCGCCCTGGACTTGCCTATCGCAGCAGATATCCCCGACTGGCACATGTCTTCCGGGCATTCAAATTCTTCCGCAAACCGATTGAATGCGGACAGATGGACAACAATCCTGTCCCTGACTGTAAGTGCTCTCTCTCCCATTGGAATGGTATATGCGGGGCACTACTTAACTTTGCTGGCAATCTTCGAATTTTTCATGCGCCATGGGCACGAATTTGCACATAAAGACTCTTAAATAGAACAACACCTTTCTTATTCCAGCTTTGGAAACAGGAGCGCGGATAAAACCATGGACGGAAATGCCTTCATATCAAGCGTAGAGGAGACCCTTGTGCCGATTTCCCCGATAATCGAGTTTGCCATCAGAAAACAGCTTGCTGAGATAGGCACCACGCCGGAAGACATCACACCGAAGGAAGCCATGGTGTTCATCGAAAAGATGGCGGAAGCCATGGAACTCTTCCTGGGAAAGCCCGAAGCTAGCAAGAACCGAAATATCATGGTGTCCCTTCTGAGAAAATACGCGCCCGAGTATTTCGAGAAACGTTCTCTGATATGATGTGGTTTGTATGATTATTGTTGTGGTTGGAATGCCGGGTTCGGGAAAGGATGTATTCGTGCGAGCGGCCATGGATGTGGGTTTCTCCAAGGTCAGCATGGGGGATGTGGTGAGGCACTTCGCGTCATTGTCCGGCCTGGGTTCGGACGATGCCTCCATCGGCGGGTTTGCCGGTTCCCAGCGCCGGGAGCACGGCCCTGCGATATGGGCCCAAAGGACCCTCGATATAATGCCCGACGGCAATGTGATCATCGACGGCTCCCGAAGCCTGGATGAGATGGCTCTTTTCAGGGAACGCCTCGGAGGCAATCTGAAGGTGGTGGCTATTGCTGCGCCCCCGGAAAAGAGGTTCGAACGGCTGCAGAGCAGGCGCAGGCAGGACGACCCGGCCGATAGGGAGAATTTCAACAGAAGGGATGAGAGAGAACTGTCCTGGGGCCTCGGAAGGGCGATAGGGACTGCGGAGATCACTCTGGTGAACGATGGCACCCTCGAGGACTTCCAAGCCAGTTGCCGGAATGTGCTGAGGGATGTGCTGGCACGGGGCGATTAATGGCAATCCATCGGATGGCAGAGCACACGGGAAAAGTATTTAATGAGTTCCGCGGTTGCCCGTAGCCCAATATAATATAGTGAGGTGAGTGAGATGACAAGGCAGAGCGTTCAGGAAATCAAAGCCAAGGACATAATGACGCGCAATCTGATAACAATGGAACCGGATGAGGACGTATCATCGGCCATCGGCAAGATGCAGCAGCATGACATCAACGAAGTCCCGGTCGTAACAGAAAAGGGAAAGATACTCGGGCTTGTGAACTATGAGACCCTTCTCAAAAGGCGGAGCATACCCATGAGCACCAAGGTGGAGAATGTCATGGCCTTCCCGCCCAGGGTCAACGAGGAGATGCCCATAATCGAGATTGCCGAGACCATGCTGTCATCCGGATACCGGGCTGTGCCCGTCACCAATAAGGAGTACATAATCGGCATAATCACCAGGACGGACCTTGTCAGCATAATTCCCGACCTCAACATCCTGAAAGAGATAGAGGTCATGGAAATCATGACCGCCTCCCCCTACTCCATCAAGGAAAAGGATACCCTGGAGCAGGCAAGGAATATGATGTACAGGCTGGATGTCAGGGCCCTGCCTGTAACGAACAGCAAGGGCGAGCTCACCGGCGTGCTTGGCCTGAAGGACCTCGCCAAGGTCACCGGGAAGGACAGGAAGCGCAAGACCAATGACTTCACAGCCGGAAAGGGTAACGTTGACATGAAAGTCCCTGTCAAGAGCGTGATGAAGGCCCCTGCCATAACCATACACCAGGAAGGTAAAATTGCTGACGCTGTCAAGATTATGCGCAAGAATGCCATTTCCACCATAGTCGTTAC
>JAWOHM010000140.1:0-17526 GCA_046485165.1 Thermoplasmata archaeon | reverse complement strand
GAGCTGAATTGCACAGATTCCGGTGTCGGCGGCTGCGTGATACATTACAGCATCAACGGCGGTACCAATTGGTATGTGTATTCCTCGCCGGTGATAATGCTCGAAAGCACCGATTTGGTGTATTATGCGGAGGATGCCCTGGGCAACGCCGCCCAGCAGAAGACCGTCCACATCACAGTGACTGAACCGTCAACCAAGCCCTGGACCTTCTACCTGGGCATAGCCCTCATCATCGGGGCGGTATGCCTTCTAGTTCTCACATTCATACCATTCAAGAAGAAACCGCGCAGTGAAGGGGACAGCGCGCCGAGGAACGAGAGAAAGGCCGAGAAGGAAGAGGTGGCTGACGCCAGGACCAAGAGGAAAAAGCGGAATTATTGATTCATCTCACTCGGGATTCGGGAAACGGGAAAAGGGAATCGTACGGAATGGCTGAATAGCCAGCCATTGTTGTTGCTATACTGTTTGGAACTCGGGAACGGGGGAAGGGGGAAGCGGACGGAATGGATGCATCTCCACCCATTGAATCCGCCGCCGAGTCCCGCTTCCCGCTATTTCATTATGCAACCAGGTTCCCGCTTCCCGACCTGGCAACTTCATTTCACCGAATGCTTACCTTGAATGGCAATCGTTAAATAACCATCCGTTATCAAGGTTTTCTGGCATGCAGGAATCGCAATTCCGAAGAATGCTCCCGTAGTGTAGTGGCCAATCATGAAGCCCTCTCGAGGCTTCGACGTGGATTCAAATTCCACCGGGAGCACTCAGTTTATTTATTGATCAAATACGTGCTCCCGGTGTCTCGGAAATTATTGTTTGCTTATTGTTGTTGATAAATTTCCGATTCCACCGGAAATTCCTAAGTTTTTGATTGCTGGTATTCGAAATTCCCGGTGTCTCGGAAATTATTGTTTATTTATTGTGATTGATAAATTTCCGATTCCACCGGGAGCCTGCGCAAGAGTTTCTTCATTTAGCGAACCGGTGCTCTCTCGAAACATAAGAATGTTACAATTATGGGCATATGTTTCGAGCGCGACGAATACGCCTCATGCTTATATTTGCAAGTATTCGTCAGCGTCGCCAAACTAGCGATTGTTTACATATTGTTTCTTAGTCTGTTTGGCGAATTCCTTCTCTTGCATTGAAGCGTTTCCATCATCCTTTTCCGGCGTATTCGTCTTCTCCCGGTCTATTGTAGAGAATTGCTGACAGTGAAGACCGGGAGCGCTTCAGCGTCGCCAAACTAGCGATTGTTTACATATTGTTTCTTAGTCTGTTTGGCGAATTCCTTCTCTTGCATTGAAGCGTTTCCATCCTCCTTTTCCGGCGCGATGTTTGGAATGAAGGCTGAAACCTATCTTTTTCTAGGAAGAACAACACAGGCTATCAAGATTGCCGCTACGATGGTCATGAGCCCAAATCCCGGCGTTTCCTCGTCAGACCTGGTCGGGTCATAGGGGTAGGCGTCGTCGGCGTCATCAACGCCGTCGCCATCGTCATCCGTGTCCGCGTTGTTGCCTATCCCGTCGCCATCGGTGTCCACGCTCTCGTTGACGTCGTTCGGGAAGTCATCCAGGTTGTCGTAGACGCCGTCCCCGTCCGTGTCCACGGCATCGGGATTGCCGCCCTGGTCCCATCCGGCAAGCATGGCCCAGAGCCACCAGGCCGCATACGCCTTCTGATTGGCGTTCAGGGCTTGCGAGTGGGCTGAGGAGCAGCTGTACCAGTCTGTCCCTTCCGTGTGGGAGTCCTGCCATTCCAGGGCCCAGTTGCTGTCCGTGCTTCCATCCCCGTCCGAATCGTAATCGCAGTTGTCGTTCGGCATCTTATCGCCGAAATAGTTGCCATCTGGGTCATAGGACTCGATGTCCGCGAAGTCGTACAGTATCTTGTCATTGGCCAGGCAGTAGGCCCTTATCTGCTCGTTTCGCAGGTGGAGGTTGCCATCCAGCCCGGTCCCGTCCAGGTGCCCTGTCATGTAAACGAAATGAACGTCTGGATTGTCATTCTCCAGCTCGGTCATCAGGTCAAGGTAGGTTTCAATGTCCTCTTCCGAAGCCGAACTGACCTGTCCGCACCAGGACCAGATTACCACATTCAGGTCCGAGTGCTCATCCAGGTAATCCTGCGTCGCGGATGCCCAGGCTATTCTGTCTGGGTTTCCGAGGTCCGAGGCTCCGGAGAAGCATCCGTCCCTGAGGTCGAGGGCGCCGCCGGTCCCGCCGTTGTTGTATTCGTAGAGGTCTTCGGTATAATCAAGGCCGTTCATGAACCCGACAAGCCCGTCCATGCCAGTAATCAATTGGCTGCCGTGGGAGGTGTGGCCATAGCCTATGTGAAGGTCGGATTTGGCCTCCAATATGGCAGATTCGGGGATCTGATGAATATCTGTGCAGGTATGGTCTATCAGATTCCATGTCTGGGTGCTCCTTACCTCCTCCGGCGCGTTCCTGACACCGGCCGAAATATCATGAACGCTTGAACCAATGGTGGCCCCGCCAAGAAGCATACAGAATAACGACCCAATGACCAGCACACTGAGAATCCTACAACCCTGTCTAGCAAACATCCCGCATCACCATCAAGTGATAAGAAATGCTCCACAAATACCTTTCGTCAGGTGGACATTGGTTTTTACCACTCTACTGCCCAAACCGTGTCCACTGGCACATGAACCCAATAGCCTTGTCCGGGTTCCATAGTCACTGTCGATAGGTCCGTTATGTCAAGAACATAGGGGCTGGCACTTTGACAAATGGAGATTATATCCGCCTCTGTCCCCGCAAGAGCTTCTGCAGCGATTCTGGCTGTCATGGATGGGTACCCTACAAGATTCCAACCTGCTATTAAATTGATGCTGGAATTTCCAATCGCGCATCCATGCACCGTCAATATGGCCTCTTCGGTCATGTGCAGCCAGAAGCCCATTATATGATTGATATCTGTCAAATCCTGGATTCCCGTGTAATTCATATTGTATGACTTCCAGTGGTCCGCATTATCGAGCGGGTCATACCAGTAGGCTAAGTCCCATTGGCCTTCAATCGGGCTTAGAACTGAATGAATTGATGCATTTGCCTGGGCCAGAGGCAATGATACGAGGTTCCAGCCCACTTCCAATGATAATGGATAGGATTGCTGTGGGGGGTTTAACCACCCGTCTTGGGAAGTGAATGGCCAGTTATCTTGATTGAGGCTTCCGGCAGCCCCCTCCGGCGGAGAATCGTAATAGAGCTCCACAAATTCATAGTTGTAGCTCGAAGCATCTGAATATTCATTTATTACCAGGCCGGCGGTTGTATCTCCCGAAGCGCCGGAGCCTGGTGTTGCCGAATTGCTTGAAACAACGGCCCAACTACCCAACAGGGTCCCGTCATCCGATGTAGCGGTTCTCTGGGCCGAATTCCCTGAAACCATGGTATATCCGGTTGGGCCGTCTATTGATGTCGAAGTGTCATCGAACAGCTCGAATGTCTCGCCTCCGTTTATTGCCAGGAAATCGCTTCCCGCAGCATTGTTGGCATTGATGTACAACACATCCGAGCCAAATATCACACCCCAAAACGATTCGAAGGATGCTTGGTCGGCCAGCCTTCCGATGACTATATACCCTTGCGGCGGGACGGAAGTTCCCGCAGAGAAGTACCATGTTTCCGAACCGCCGTACTGCTCTATCCTATAGTTATCCAGGTCAAGGGCAGCCCCCCCGCCCCCGCCTGTTGGTATGATGAACGGATTGTCAACAAATCCATCGATATTTGAATCCGGGGCCGTCCAGTTATCGAAGAAATTGCCCCCCGCCGGGTATCCCATGTCCCATATATTGAGGCCCGCGTCCATAGTATGGTTCGTGTTGTTCAGAAAATTGTTATGAAAGATGGTGTTCCAGGAACCCCGGACATTGGCTCCCACCGCATTGCTTAGAATGGTGTTGTTCTCGATTGTGTTGTTGTCACAACCGCTTGATATCAAGATACCGTTGTAGCATCCGGTGATGTCATTGTCATGGATATTGCACTGGTCGACATTGCCGAGTGATATGCCCGAGTCCGGGGCCAGACCTCCGCCGTTGACTATTTCAAAACCGCTGAATTCGACACCGTTTGCTTGTATGGCCACCACAGTTCCGGAACCGCCCCCGTCGATTGTCACATTCCCCTCAGAAGGAGTTATGGTCACAGGCAAATCAATCACAACATTCTCGAAATAGGTGCCGGAATCCACAGTTATCCTGTCGCCGGCGATTGCATTGTCGACAGCCAGCTGAATCGTATGGTGATCTGTGCCCCGATCGATGTTGTGGACCGGCCCCGGGGGCGCGTCCCAGCCGTCCTGGTGGGTAAAGGGCAGGTAATCCCTGCCGGTGCCCCCTCCGCCGCCCGTGGCCGTTCCATTCCCTGAGCCCCATATCAAATCGACATACTCGGGATGGTCGATGAAGGGGTTTCTGTTATGTTGATATGAATATACTATTTCATTTCTGTGCCGGTCAATATCATCAACTGGGTCGAAAGAATGCCATGACAGCAGGGTTGAGAGTTTTCCGAATATTGGCCCCGAAGTCGGCACGTAGTCAACCAGTTCCAAATCCAAACCCCCATTGTCTGCAGGATCGCCGTCATATCTTGTAGCCATGTAGAACATCATCCGTGCCACATCCCCCTTGACAGCATCTCTCGGTTCCCATGAATCAGAATCATAGTAACATTCAGTTGCTTCAGGATGCTGGGTGCCTCCATTGTCAAAATCTAAATTTCCCCTATCTGAGTTAACCGAAACGTCGGCGGGTCGCAGATGATGTGCATCCGTACCTGCCGGAGGTGTCTCACTAAAATCTCCGTGTGATTTCGCCCATACGTGCTCCCTGTTCCAATCTGGATAGACAGATGTTTTCGGTATGGAACGCCCAGTATATAGCAGAATAAAATTATCAGTATTGTTCGGGTCCTCATCGGATTCAGGTAAAACATCCCATAAATCATCATAGCTTAATTCTGTATGTTCATTGATTATATCATGGAGGGCGTCCTTCAGCTCGGTCCCGGACTTCCCGGCCGCTGGGCTGTAGTATCCAGCCGGAATATCTCCCTCATCGCCGTTACCCGAAGTTACATATTTGTTGTCAACAAATCCGTCAAGGTCATCATCCGGGGCGGTCCAGTCAGACCAGTGATTGCCTCCCGTGGGTTCTGTAAGGTTCCAGGCATTTGAGCCGTCATCAAAGGCCTGTACCGTGTTGCCGAGGAAGTTGTTGTTGTATATCGTGTTGTTCTCACTGGTGTTGTCAATCCTCATTCCGTAATTGTTCTGGGTTATGTCATTCCTTGTGAACACACATAGATTGGTGTTGTTTAGATAAATCCCGTTTCCCGAATTCTGGTTAATGGTGTTGTTGGTCACATTGCCGTTGGCTGCATTGAAAAGTGTCAGCCCTGAATCCGGGGCAAAGACCGGGTTTGAGCCACCGCTGGCATTTGAAAATCTGCATTGTTTGATTGTGAAAAAATCGGTTGTGTTGCCTATGTAGAGACAGTAGCCGAATCCCGCACCTTCGATTTCCAGATTGTCAATGACCCAGGGTGTGGAGGGATTGCCGTTTCCGGATGACGCGTAGGCTGGGAACCCGGCATTGCTGTTTATTCGAATGGGGGTGCTTGCAGCATCGATGGTAATCAACTGGCTTGTCCCGCTGGCATTCTGTATTGAACCGATATTCATTATTGATATGCTGAAAATAATACATACACTAAGCCAAACATAAGTTACTTGTTTCATATTAGCGCCAATATTGCAGGAAGCAGTCGGTATGCCATCCCGTGATGTATCATATCTGCCGCAATATATATGTTTTTTCTCTACAGATAAATTCGATTGAATTAATCGGGAGCACTATGTAACTCACTTCGTTTCACATACAAACGGTGAATGTTATACCATCCAGAATTTACGATAGCATTCGCCCCGGGTCATCGTGTAATAATCATTAAGACTCAACACGTCTGCCGGTAATCCGCAATCTGGAAACGATGAGATTATCGGGTAAAAAAAGGGGTGGTGCCTCGAGAAACATAATTAAAGCCAATCTGTAAATTTATGTTTCGAGCCAGCCGAATTTTCGTTTGTTCACATGTGGTTTCAGAGAAAACTCGGCGATGTCGCCAAACTAGCGATTGTTTCCATCTATATCGTAGTCTGTTTGGCGAAAAATAACCAGAACCACCCCGTCTATTAACATTTGGTAAAAAAAGGGGTGGTGCCTTTTGGCAAAATGCCTAGGTTGGAGAGAGAATAGCACCACCCAAGTGGGGAAGAGTTCATCCGGATTGCGTATGATGGACAGTTCAGTTATACATGATGCTGAGCCATTTCTTCAGGCTCTCGACCCCTGTCTCACCGCGGAGCCAGCTTCGGAGAAGCTCGCAGTCCGGGTTTTCCCGGGGCGCTTTGTACTCCTTGTGATTCCGGTACATCATGTTTCATGCCGTCCTATGCCTCATTAGTGGTTTCGCAGTATATATCTATTACGAAAAAAGTTGTGAAATGTAGTGAAATTATCATCACATAATCACCTTAGGACCTCTACCTCTACCTTGCCCGTGCCGCTGCATGTAGCGCACTTGCCCGAACCGTTCCTGCCGGATCCCTTGCAGAGCTTGCATGCCTGTTTTTCCAGTACAGTGACCAATCTCACCATATCGAGGCCTCTTTTTCCGTTAATTTACAATACAGTATAGGTTTTCACAATATATCTCGATAGTGAAAATTGTTGTGAAATATTATGAAAAATGTCATTTGAAGAACAGGTTTCGGCCCTTTTGTGTGAGTTCAAGAACCTTCCTGTTGCCTTTTGTCAGTTCTGTCGCGTACCCGGTATTGATGAGCCGCCTCACCCTTTTCCTGCACGTGGGCTTGCTGATCTTGAGTTCATCACCTATCTCCGAATAGGATGGCTTGATGCCCGAACTGTTCTTGTCGAAGATGAACTGGGCTATTTCGAATACATCCTCGGCAGGCCTCGGGACCTCTCTCTGTTCAACCTCGCTCATCTCCTTCTGCATTATGGCCAGCTCCTCCTCTTTCATCGTGGACGGGTCCATGGAGATGATGACCACCTGTTCCTTGAGGTATATCAGGTCCCTCAGCTTGAAAATGAAATCCAGGGTTTCCTTGAACCCGTATTTGAAGACCAGATAATCCAGCCGGTCGATGAAGACCGCGCTCTTTCCCCCCATATTGCCTATCGTCGAAAGTATGTCGTTGAAAAGGCTCTTCTCGCTCTTCTCACCTATCCAAAGGAACTCGAACGGCCCCTTGATTGACTTGGCAATATCCTTCTTCGGGGTCCTTGAGAGCACCATGCCCAGATACTCCAGGCCAAGCAGGTCGTTGAAAGCCTCTATGGATGTCTGCGGCCTGAACTCCTTGACCAGGTACATCCTGCCATCCTCTAAAAGGAATTTCATCATCCTGCGCTTGTTCTCGTCCTCGGCCAGCTTTCTGGCCGTGATGTCGGTGGTGATTATGAATTCGTTAGTGCTGCCCTCTTCCTGGGATGAGGATATCCTGGTCCTGACATACCTTCGCGAGCCGTCCTTTGCCAGTATCCAGAATTCCAATTCGCCTATCTTTTGGTCCCTCTTTCGGGCGTTCTCCATTATGGTCAGCATCTGCTTCCGGTCCTCGGGCACTATCAGGTCTATCTGGCTCATCTTCATCAATTCTTCTCTGGGGTAGCCGTATATCTCCACCGCCCTCTCGTTGACATAATCCACCTTTCCATTCTCTATTATGGTGAGGCCGTCATGGATGTTCTCTGCCATGCGCCTGAACCGCCCCTCGCTCAACCTGAGAAACAGTTCCGCACGTTTTCTCTCAGTAATGTCCTGGACGAAGCCGACATAATAGCTCCGTGTGCCAATGCTGTACACAGATACCGAAACCTCCGCGTCGAATGTGCTCCCATCCTTCCGCTGGCCGGTGAACTCATAGCTTGAAGGCGCCTTCCCCCGGAGACGCAGTTTTGAATAGCTCTTGACCCTCTTTCTGTCTTTGGGTGCCATCAAGGATGCCAGCGATATTCCCGTCACCTCTTTCTCATCGCCGTAGCCGAACATATTCACGAAAGCCGGGTTCACGAAGAAGAGTTTTTCCTCGCACTCCACGCCTATGCCGCTGGTGGACGCCTGGAACAGGGCGTTCAGTTGCTCTCTGGATGAGCGCAGCTCTTCCTCCATCCTTCTTCGTTCGGTTATGTCCCTGACCACGGCCACGGAGCCATTGTACTCCTCGTCAATGAAAATAGGCGACATCTTGGCGGAGAACCAGCGCTCCTCTTCCCCAAGCGAAAGCGGATACTCGAAATCAGCACTTTCGTGTTTCCTGTTCTTCCCGAATCCCTTTGCCAGCAATTTGACGACATGCGGGGGCATCACATCGGAATACAACTTTCCGATGAACATTTCCTTGGGTAGGAAAAGCTTGCCGGACGCCGGTGAATGGCAGGAAATGAAGATTTCGTTTGCGTCGAATCCGAATACAAGGTCTTCCATAGACGTGAAAATTGTCTGTATCTTTTCTTCGGACTTTTTGATTGCTCCCTCAGCCATTACCCTTTCAGTCAGGTCGTGGAATATTCCCTGATTGACCATGCGTCCGCCAATCTCAAAGACGCTGGCGCTAATCGAGACGGGGACTCTTCGCCCACCCTTGTGCGCGACAACGATGTTCTCATGGATGGCGCTGCCATTTTTCACATGCGCCTTGAAGATTTTTTCGTATATCTTCACTTCTTCTGACGGGTGTAGCTTTGCCTGGTGCATTCCGATGAGTTCCTTGCGGGAACGCCCGGTGAGTTCGCATGCCTTCTGGTTGACATCTATCAATATGCCGGTCTTGGCGTCGGCCAGGAATATCGCGTCATTGGCCTTTTCGGTCAACATTCTGTATTTTTCCTCGCTCTCCATCAATGCCTGTTCGGCCTTCTTGCGCTCTGTGACATCGTTATAAATCGCGACAATCTCGCCGGTGGGTAATTTGTAGACAAAATTTTCGCGCCAGGCAGCAATCCGGTTATCCCTGTACATGGAAATCGGGTGATGTTCCGGAACGCCGGTCTTCCACACGCGCTTGAAAACCTTCAACAGGCCCATCTCGCGGATTCCCGGGAACACCTCCGTAACGCGCCGGCCAATGGCATCTGCCTTCTGTAGTTTTTCAATTCTTTCGGCTGCTTGATTGAAATCCCGAATGACAAAGTCCTTACCATCCTCTTCAGCTTCGTAGACTGCCACGCCGCTGGAGATGCCGTTTGCCAGCTCGCGGTAGCGGGTTTCGTTGGCCATCTGCGCCTCCTGTGCCTTCTTTAGGCCGGAAATATCGGTCACGATGCCCAGGATTGCGGTCTCCCCGCCGTATTCGATGGTCTTCGTGCTTATGATGACGTCCAGTGCATTTCCCGATTTGGCCACCAGCTTGTACTCATAGGGGGGGACGTCCTCTCCCTTGAAATGCTTCTGAAGATTTCCGCGTATCAGCTTCTGGTAATCTTTATGGATGATGGTCATGAGGTCGAAGTCCTTGTCAAGGAATTCCTCCCGGGTAAAGCCCATGAGCTCCTCGCACATCCTGTTGGCATAGACAACGTGTCCCATTTTGTTGATGAATATCATGTTCGGTGAGTATTCTGCCAGATTCCTGAACTTCTCCTCCGACTCCCTAAGGCTGTGCATCATTCTCTTTCTCTCAGTGATGTCGATGTTGAACTCAAGGACCAGCCATTTTCCGCTCTTCTCCCGGAAAGGTATTGTGTGGACCTCGATGTGCCTGTTCTCCTTCTTAAGGAACTCTTCCGAAATGACTTTTTCTTCTTTTTTGAGCGCTTGGGGTATGGCACACCCATCGCACATTTTTTTGCCGCCCATGAAATATTCATAGCATTTCCTTCCGGAATAATTCCCCAGGCTCTTGGCCCATTCAGGGTCGACATATACCACATTGAAATCCCCGTCAATGATGTCGAACCCGGTATTGGTGGCCCCAAGCACATACTCGAACTGCTCCTTGATGGTTTTTATGTCCTCCTCGGCCTTCCTGCGCTCGGTCAGGTCCCTCAGGTATACGAAGTCCGCTGGCCTTCCCCGGTATTCCATGACGCCCGCATTGATCTCCACGGGGATTCTGGAGCCGCCCTTCGTGAAGAAAATCGTCTCATATATCTGGGGGACGTCTTCCCCTTTCAACCTGGCCATGTACCTTGCCATGACCTCCTCCCTCTTCTCGGGGGCGACATTGTCGATGAATTCCCGGCCTATCTGCTCATCCAGGGAATAGCCGGATAACTTGACCAGCGCCTGATTCATGTAGGCGACCTTCCCATCCTGGATGATAAGGATGCCGTCAAGCGACCGTTCCACCATCATCTTGAACTTCTCTTCGGATTCTTTGAGGGCGTCAAGGATGTTCCTCCTCTCGGTCACATCATTGATGATGGCCAACAGCCCCTCGGGCTCGCCATCGTCCCCGAATAGCATGGACAGAGCGACCTCCACCCACCTTTCCTCTCCCAGGGCGTTTTTGGATGTCATCTCGAACCTTTCGTTCTCCTCTCTCTCCAAAGATTTCTGTATATTCTCTTGAAATAATTTGAGGGACTCTTCCGGGATTAGGTTCCTAACACTCTTGCTCTCGATTTCGTTGCTGTCTATGCCAGCCATCTTGCAAAACGATTGATTTGCATATATGATGTTCATTTCCATGTCGAAGAGCGCCACGGCGTTGAAGGACGTCTCCACTGCTTTGATGAGCCTTCTCACTTCCCTCTCCGCCCTCCTCCTCTCCTCTGTCTCCTTCTTGAAGTCCCCTGCCTTTTCATCCAGCAGCATCTGGAGCTTCAGCCTGTGCGCCTCCAGGTCTGTCTGCGATTCTGCCATGGGGGATACCTCCCTGACAGTCGCCTGCAGCACGCTCTTGCCTTCCAGCGAGAATGCGGTGAGCCACACAGTTACCGGAAAATCCTCGCCGTTGCTTCTTCTGTGTATCCATTCGAACCTGTTTGTCCCCCTCTCGAATGCCTCGGATATCCTCTTGTCCGCCTCTTCCCTTGAGTTCCGGCCATCCGCTTGCCTGGGCGGCGATATTTCCGAGGGATGCAGTTTGATGAAAATCTCCCTGGTCAGCCCGAACATCCTCAGGGTGGCCGGATTGCAGTCGAAGAACCTGTCCCTGTCAAGGAGCATGATGGCGTCCTGGGAGGTTTCGAAGAGCGTCTTGTACCGCGCATCGAGGGAAAGCCCATAGCCCCCTGCCGCGGTTTTCTCCGATTTCTTCTTCTCCCTGGACATAATAATCAACCAGCCCCGCAATTTTCACTACTTTTCACTACATGCGGGGAGGGAATATATAGTTTGCTGTTTAAAATTTGAAAAGAATCACTTTTTCAGCTTGATGATGAGCTCCTCATCCTGGACATAATCCAGCTTGTACCGGAGGGCTATCTCGGCCTTCTGGAGTTCCCTTCCCAGGTATGCCGCGTGATCGAACCGGCTGACGAGTTCCTCCCTGGATATCGTATGGCATATGGCCTCTGCCCTGGTTCCGCAAAGGACCAATCCCAGCTTCCCGGTGGCCATCTTGTTGTCCTTGTCCTTGGTGACCTGCTCGTAGAACTCCACCACTATCTCTTTTCGGGACTTGTCCACGAATATAGTGAAGAAACCGTAGGGGTCCTTCACCATTCTCTTGTGCTTGGTTGCCTCCAGAACCTCAACTTTCATTGTCAATCACCATCTTTCTCGCTTTGACCATGTTCTCCAGTTTGGCCATTGCCGCGCCTGGCGAGAGATGCCTGAGCCCGCAATCCGGGTCCAGCATCAGCCTCTTATGACCAACACAGTCAATCCCCTTCTTAATTCTTTCTGAAATCTCCTTGGGGGACTCAACGGCTTCAAGGTCGGAGCGGACACAGCCATAGCCCAATTTCTGTTTGAAATCCACATCGGATATCACGTTCACAAGCTCCGGATGGGCCGCAAATTCATGGTCCAGGATGTCCACGGGAAGCTCTGCCAGCCCTTCGAATATTCCAGCAACGTCGCCGCACACGTGCAATGCCCTCGGGACATTCACGCCGGAAAACATGGTTGACACCAGCGCATCCGCGTACTCCGGGAATTCCACCGAGAAGAACGGCTCGTCCACCTGGAGGATGTCAACCGCTTCCGAGAGCAATCTGGCTTCTCCGTTCAAGGCTTCCGCGAAAGCCATCGCTGCCTTTTCCATGCTTCCGTAATGCTCGTCCTGGCATGACATTGCCAGGGTGAACGGCCCCGTGATTATGCCCTTGAGCCGCACCCTTTTCCCGATTATCTTCCCGGCCAGCTTCTGGTCATCAACGGTTATCGGGCCTTTGTACCCGATATCCCCAATGACTACCGGCTTGTTTCTCATCCTTATCCCGGATAATTTAGAGACGAAGAGCCTGACCATGTCGTTCCTGGTCTGGCCATCCGAGACAATGTCAATTCCGGCGGATATCTGGGCCTCGACCGCCTCTTCAAGGCTATGCGCGAAAGGGTCCTGGCCAGTCCTGCAATAATCGACCAGCAATCCCGCTGGCGGTTTTGCCGGAAAACTGCCCACCACCGTGGTCTGGATGTGCGCCCTGCTCAACCGAGCTTCCTCCTGGGATGTCCCTCTTCCTGGGTTATGCCGAAATAATCTTCCGCGCCCTCTGCCATGAACTTGTCCGCCATGGCCACAAAGGGAAACACCGTGCCGGCGTTCCTGATGGGCCCGTACACACAGAAGTCCGCGCCCAGCATTATCGGCATCGCATTGGAGCCGGCGTCGCATGCCTGGTATTCGGACTTATGTTCCTTCCTGTACTGCTTCATCCAGAGCCATGACTCGACCGTGTTGTGTATGGCGCAGCCCACAGGGAGCCCCCATTTGTTCTTCAACACGGGGATGGCGCGAAGCGTCTCGGCGGCACTGTGCTCGAAAGGTGTTGCGCCAGTGTCCAGCAGGACATTTTTGATGCCGAAATCCTTTGCGATTTCCAAAAGCCCCCTCTCCAGATAGCCTGCGCCTGTCTCAAGCATATCGATGCGCCCGTCAACCGAGAAGTCCCGCGGATTGTAGCCGAGCAGTATGGCACAGGCCGGCGGGCTCTCCCTCAGAGCATCGAGTTCAGCCTGTTCCGCAGCCAGGTTGAGCGAGTTCAGTATCATGCGGTTGGATATCCCGATATGGCTGGCATGCCTCACAACTTCCTGCCGCACGGCCGATTCGGGCACGTCAACCGAGAAGAATCTGCCTTTCGGGATCTCCTCAAGCACCAGTTCCAGCCTGGCCGGCATGCTCTCCGTGTCCCCCAGGTATATGTCCACTACCGCCGGATTTCCCGTGAGCTCAGACATGGCCTCCTGGCTCCTGATGAATCCGCGGACCTCTTCCAGCGCTGCCCTGTCCGGGTTCCGGTATTTCTTTCCGAAGAACGCGGTTCCGAAAAGCATCGTGGCCAGTTGCCCCGGCTGTCCGCCGAGCTTGATGTCGCCGAGCTCGACTATTCTCTGCTCCGTCGAGAAATTCATCATGTTTCAACCTCCATCTTCTCCACACCCAGGTACGGGTCCAACAGCAGATCCTTGTGAATCGAGACCTTGCCGGAGAGCGACTTCATCCTTCTGGAGCCCCGCCTCTCGCTGAATTCCATAATGATTGGTTCTCCGATCGGGCCTTTCTTCAAGGCCCCCAACTCTTCTATTCTTTTCATGACGGCAGAGATGTCGGTGACTCCAATCATATCCGTGATTTCCACCTGCTCCCTGAACCTGGCAATGGCCTCCGGTCCCACATTCTCGATGTAAGGCACCGCCCCGGTTGCGCCGATTATCCTGCCATTGTCATCGATACCATTCGAGTGAAGCGATTTCAGGCTCTGCCCGGACCTGTGGCCCCTGACCTCCTCGCCGCAGATTATGAGATAGCGTATGTTCGGGTTCGATACCACATTGGCGACAATCTTCTCTATCCCGAGATTCTCGGTCTTGTGCTGGCCCCAGATGGCCACCTTCTCCGGGGGAAAGTCCATCCTGGACGATAGCGTGTCTATCGCTATCTGGCTGTCCGGGCTGCCGACAGTGAACTCTCCGCGCCAAGGGTACATCATGGATACCCGCAACGCGATAAACGATATTTACGTTATGGTTTCTATTTCTTTTTCTGTTTTTCGGGAAACGGGAAGAGGGAAACGTACGAAATGGCTGTATGACCAGCCATTTTTGCTGTTTTATTGTTCGGGACTCGGGAACAGGGAAGGGGGAAGCGTACGGAATGGCTGTTGCGCCAGCCATTGAATTCGTCGTCGAGTCCCGCTTCCCGATGTTACAATAACCAGGCAGGTTCCCGCTTCCCGCTCCAACAACTTCAATCCCTTGGGTTTTTCAACCGACGAAACCGTTATATATCGATTGCTCATCAATATCTGTGTTAGCATGGCAAAGAAGAAGGGAGAAGGCTTCCACTCGGCAGCCGGTCTCATAAGATATTTCGATGACGAGGACGAGAAGTCGCCCAAGATACCCCCGTGGGCAGTCGTAGCCATGTGCATCGGCGCGACCGTGGTCGTGACAGTCGCAGCCTATGTCTGGCCTGCGTGATTGTAGACCGGTAATCTCATCGTTTCTCAAATACCGATTACCAGCCATTCGCAGTGGGAGTTAATGCTGTTAAATGACTACCCAGGGCGGATTCTTTTATTGTTTGGATTCAGGTATCGAATCCACCTCTTGTTTGTAAACTGAAGTGAGTCAGATGGCACTGGATTTAGCTGACATATCGTTTCCGCGCCATAGTCGAATGCACGAACTGTGCATTTAAAATGTCAATAACTCCAGTTCGTGGAAGTTTGCAGCAAAGTGAGGGGGTAAACTTCCCAAAGGATGAAAAATCGCTTGGCTGTAAAGCGGCGCATTCAACAAACGTCGTAAATCTACAATCTACAATCTCCAAATCTACAATCGCAAACAGAGAAAGTGTTATATGGTCGCAATCTCCTTACAGATAGCTGGTGAAATGTTATGGCCGAAGGGAGGATAAGGACTTTCGTGGGCGGGCTGGACGCGCGAATGGAAGGCGGCATACCTGACAAGTACATCACACTGATTTGCGGCAGGGCCGGGACCATGAAGTCAACGCTGTCGTATTACATCCTTTTCAACAATGCGCACATCAAGAAGAAGCGCGGCATCTATGTCACCCTGGAGCAGTCCCGGGTGAGCCTTCTGGAACACATGATAAAGCTGGGCATGGACCCCAGGGACCTATCTGAATCCGGGATAGTGGTCATCGACATGACCCGGCTCAGGAAGGAGACCAAGGCCAAGACCGTGAGCGAGGATGTGAACTGGGTGGATTCCATACTCTCCACCGTGCAGACCTACAAGACGAAATACGCCTGCGACATCCTGGTGCTGGACTCGCTGGCCGCCCTGTACTCCCTGGCAACATTCAGCAATCCAAGGAGCGACATATTCTTCTTCTTCGAGAAGCTGAGGGAGCTGGACATGAGCATTTTCATCATATCCGAGATGCTGGACCCGGACAAGGAGCTGTTCGGCATGTTCGGCGTGGAGGATTTCCTGGCTGACGGGCTCATCCACCTCGACCTGGAGAAGAGCAGCCGCAGGGTGAACCTGTTCCTGAGCGTGTTCAAGATGCGAAAGACGAACCATGACAGGTCCTACTACCCTTTGATGTTCGATGGGAGCAAGTTCGAGATAGTGACGGAATGATTGGCATGGACACCGTGGTCGGGATTACAGGGGCATCGGGTGCGCTTTACGCCACAAGATTGATTGAGGAGCTCACCGAGCGAAGCCGCGTCATACTGGTTGCTTCCGATACTGCCAAGCAGATAATATCCGATGAAACGGATTATGACCATGCCACCTTGGAAGGCCTTGTTCAGGAGTCCGTCCCGAACCATGATTTGAACGCGGCCATATGCTCCGGCAGCCATGGCTTCGACGCCATGGTCATAGTGCCGTGCTCCATGACCACCCTGGCGAAGATATCCTGCGGCATAGCGGACAATGTCATCACCAGGGCCGCCTCGGTCGCGCTGAAGGAGCGCAGAAAGCTCATCATTGTGCCGAGGGAGACGCCGCTCAGCTCCATCCACCTGGAGAACATGCTGAAGCTTTCCAGGGAAGGGGCGATAATCCTCCCTGCGATGCCCGGGTTCTACGGTCGCCCAGAGACGGCGGCGGACATGGTGGATTTCATCGTGGGCAGAATTATGGACCAGCTGGGGATGGATAACAGCATCGGCCCGAGATGGGGCGAGCAGTGAGCCTCACTGAACATGCCTCGCCTGGATGCCACGACCTTAAGGTCTGTGGATGAAAGGCGACGAAAAGGTATTCAAAGCCATTCAAAAGGCGAGGATTGTTTAGTTTAGGCTCCCCATCATTATCTTCATGTTTATGACAAACAGGAAGTAAGCTGGATGACCCACATTAATCACCCAGTATGTCATTCAGCATGAAACGGATGAGGATGCCCCCAGCTTTAGCTGTGGGGAGCCTCACTTGGGGGCGAACGTCTGGGTACCGAGATTTGAACCCCGTCAGTAGTGGATTTCTTCTTCTAACTCTTTCAGTTCATTGATTAAATCGGCAGTGCTCCACACTCTCACGAGAATTTGATGATCAAAATGGCCGTCATTTGTCCATACGCCATCATTGTCAAATGAAAGCGCCAACGCAATAAATGGAGCGTCAGTTTCATCAACATTTTTCATGGCCTCAAGAGCTTCCGGATAGCGGCCAGCGTATTCTTCGCTGGGAACAATTACCAGCTTTTTCTTCAGGCTTGCAAGCACCTCATGAAACCTATGCTTTGTCAACCTAGATTTCTTAATCAGGGCCTTTTCATGGTTCGCAAACTCATTGAATGCGTGCTCAGGAATATAAAATGAAAACAATGGATGCATAAGGATTTTCCTGGTTACAGAGTCCTTCAGCAATGCTGCGATTAAGATGTTTGTATCTATAACCAGCTTCATTTGGCGTACTTCCTGTAATGCTTTGACATTTTCTTCTTGATTTCATGGTCAAGTTCATCGATGTCGTCCTCATCCAGCTTGCTGTTGGCAGTGAGTTTGTCAAGTTTATCAAGCTCTTCGATGTACTCGCGTATCGCACGCCTGGCTATCTCGCTCCATTTTATCTCAGTATGCTTTTTCATCTTCTCGTGGAGGTCTCCTGGAATTGCAATTGTCATGTTCACCATTTTATCACCTAAGGATAATATGTGCAATTACTTATTTAAGGTTATCGGCGTATTAGAAGTAAAGGGGTCCAAATCGTATAATAAAACAGTGAGCCCCTGGCCCGAGAACTATCTTTTGATATTGTTTGACGAGAGGGCCCCGTCGATGCCCCGCGTAATTCGGATGCCCTCGCGCCTCCCAGCATAACTTTTTATGTGTATCTGCCTATTCCTGTGCAGGCAGGTGAATCT
>JAWOHM010000088.1:0-3332 GCA_046485165.1 Thermoplasmata archaeon | reverse complement strand
CGACATCTTCAAGACGTTCATCGAAATGCTCGGCGCGCGCGAAAAGGGTCTGCGCGTCTCACTGCTCATTCCCGAAGAGCATGGCATCCTGGCCAACGTTACGGGCGCAGTTACCAAGTTGGGCGGCAACATCGTCTCGCTGGGCACGTTCTTGGGCGAGGATGCGTCCAACCGCACGGTAACCCTCAAGGTCAGGGATGTCGAGGCGAGGAGCCTGCCATGTTCTCGGAGAACCGAACGCTGGCCTTCAGGTGTGCATGGTACCGGGTGACAACTGGGCACCTGTCCTTCCCGCATAGAAGGCGCGAGCCCTTGCACACCGAGCAGAGAGAGGCCAGGCTGCCCCCGGCCACATCGCTGGACATTGCGGAGAATTCCGATTCCCTCGCTCGGAGCTGAGAAATATCTGCCTGTGCCATGCCGGATGTGTATCTGTTTCGGACCGTATAAATAATTGCCCGGAAGGTGGCCGAAAGTATTAGGAATGTCAAGTCGATACATGGGCGGTGGCCTTATGGACGAGAATCTGGAATTGTTCTTCACGGTGGCACTGCTGGGTTTCTCGCTGATACTGTTCGTGATATCGGCGATAACCTACAAGAGGATAGGGAGCAGGAGATTGTTGCTGGTGAGCGCGGCGTTCTGCATGTTCATGGTGAAGGGGCTGCTCCTCCTGATGGGGCTGTTCATAGCCAGCATCGGCAGGGTGTTCAACGCCTCTGTGCTGGTGATAATGGTGGACTTCGCCATCATGGCGTTCCTCTACCTGAGCGTCGTTAAGAAATAGTGGTGCCGCAATGGATGAGGACGTCCTGGAACTGGAGAACCGCAGGAGGATATACCAGCTGCTTACCAAGTACCCCGGAATGTACCTCCGGGAGATGGAGAAGGAGCTTGGCCTCGCTGTCGGAGTCCTGGAGTACAACCTGAACTACCTGGAGAAGAAAGATATACTCATGGTGGAGAAGGAGGGGAACCGCAAACGGTACTTTGTGCGGGAGGGCTTCAGCTGGGGGGACAAGATCACGGTCGGGCTTCTCAGGCAGGAGATACCGCGCAGAATTGTCATATTCCTGATGCTGAATGAGAATGCCAGCTTCCAGGATGTGCTGGCGCAGTTCAAGATTTCCAAATCAACACTATCGTTTCACATGAAAAAGCTTACCGAGGCCAACATAGTCGGGAGCGAGAAGGAGGGGCGCGGCACCAACTACCGCGTCCTGGACCCGGAGAACACGGCGCGGGTCATTCTCACGTATAAGGCCAGCTTCCTTGACAGCGTGGTGGACCGGTTCGCAGAGGTCTGGGGCGATATGGGAAAGTAGCTCACCACTACTTTCCCAAACCATTCCCCAAACATAGCGTAGCGTATGCTCTCAAAACTAATCAACATGCCCCGGGTGTACGAGCATTGTGGCAATCTGCAAGCATCAATGCGAGCAAGCCGAATTGCACACAATTCGGCGATGAGCCCGGGGTACTGGAATTGTCAATCAAGCGTGTGACACGATTCCGTTTTTCATACTTTGGGCACCCAGCCTGTACGAGGATTGTAGCACCCCACTGTTTCTCAACATCAATCCGAGCAAGCCGAGTTGCACACAATTCGGCGATGAGGGCTGGGGGGTGTTTAAATCGGCATAATGATTGGTCCAAAGACCTATCTATACCACCTAGCCAATCCTATCCGCCTTGGGAATTCCCACAAAAGAGATAAGTAGAATGCTTGCGATGATGAACTTCATGAACGGAGAGAAGCAGACAAGAGGAAGTCGGCCCCATGTGCCAGTATACGGCAGCGGAATAGTTCCGACCTATTTCACCGGCTCCGCTGCGAGATCCGATGTCCCCTACTCCAAGGGAGCGAAGATTGTGGGATTCCTCATGGCGCTGGCCTTGGTTCTTCTTATGGCATGGCTGATTCTGAGCATGATCAGGGCTGCGGCATGATCTCAGCTGACAATCTCATCCAGCTTTCCGGACTTTATGGCGTCCTTAATCTCCCGGGCGATGCGCTGGCCAGTGGACATGCCCGGCTCTATCATGTCGGAGTAAGGTGAACCGGAAACGTTCAGGTTGGTGCCTGCCACTATCCGCCCGGATATCTCAAACACATAGAATTCCAGCTTGTCGTTGACAATCGTTTCCAGGCAGAACGGCCCTATCATCCCGCCGAACAGCTCGATGGAGCGTTCGACGACCTTCTCGCCCATCTCGAATACCTTGGGCAGCAATGATTCCCTTATCACCAGCGGGATGTTGCCCGTGACCACGAAGCTCGGGTATATGTCCAGGCGCTTCAGCTCCTCCTGGGCGCCCAGCTTGTATATTTCATCTATGTTTGTCTCGTCGCGGCGGTCCATGCCCATGAGCTCCAGCGTTCCTTTCGACAGCGCGTAGCCTTCCTTCTTTATCGGGGAATAGAAGTAATGCAAATAATATCTTGTCCCCAATATATATTCTTGAATATTAAATTTCTGGCTGAGGTCGATGCCCAGCTTGAAGTCCTTGTAGTCCTTGGCTATGAAGAATCCCCGGCCGCCCTTTGCCCCGTGGTACTTCACCAGCACGGGCCGGTCGATGTCCCTGGGGTCCTTTATGAGCTGGGGCATCTTGCAGCCCGCGGACGTGAGCCATTCCCGTTCTATGTCGCGGTCGGACTCCCATTCCAGGACTGCCCGGTTGCCGTATGTTGGGAGCGGTATGTCGGCGAAACGTTTCGCGCCGAGGTACTCGACAAAGGAGCCGTGCGGGATGAGCAGTGCATTCTTCTTCGCAAGCTCGCCGGCCCTTGCGATGATGTCCTCGTACTTGTCAACAACGAAAAATTCGTCCGGCTTGGCCAGGGGGAATGCGTCATAGAACTTCGGAGGCTTGCCAATGGCGATGCCGATGGTCTTGAAACCCTCCTTGCGGGCGCCTGCAAATATTTGAAGAGAACTGTGAGAACAGACTGTGGCGATAGTTATCTTTGCGGGGTCATACCCCGAGAGAATGCCCATTATCTCCTGCTTGGAAACCATAACTTGGGAAAACCGAGGTTCGATTTAAGGCTTTGCCCCCGGTAATCTCATCGCTTGCAGAATGATGATTACCGGCATTACGCTTTGGGAGTCATTGTTTTCTTATTGACTACCCACGGCGTGTCCTCCGGCAATCTCTTCGTTTCTCTAATGACGATTGCCGGCCATACGCTTGGGAATTATTGCTTGTAAAATGACTACCCATGGCGAATGCTTTTTATCGCATGGATTTTGTTCTCGCATTCACCTATTGTTTACAAATTGTTCGAAATCGCTGAAATCCTCTGAATGCAGAATGCTCGCAATCGG
>JAWOHM010000082.1:0-5068 GCA_046485165.1 Thermoplasmata archaeon | reverse complement strand
TCAAACGTCCTTCCTGCAGAACCACACCCCTCCGGCCAGGAAGAGGATGCATGTAAGTACCAGCAGCACTGCGGCAGCCTCTCCGAGCGGCTGCCCGGTGAACACCCTGGTGGAGTAGGCCATGGGATTGAGGATGCTGGGCTCCGCGCCCGGGTCGCCGGCTGACATGAACATGTGTGTGAGCGATAATGCCAGCGGCACCGAGAAGCCTGCCAGAACCGTGGGGGTCATGGTCCTCAGCGGCACTCCCAGGAAGAATGTGAGTGCGATGACGAACAGCAGCATTGGCATGAGCTCCAGATGATGCCGCAGAAATGCAAGAATATCCAGGTCGCCGACGATCAGGCCGGCTATGATGCCGGCCAGAAGGCTGCCCGCGATGAATATCACTAGGAATGAGGCCAGTGTAGATAATCCCCGCCGGATGAGGAATGAATGCCTTGGCTCCGGCTTGGCGAGTGCCAGCCCTAACGTGTCCTCGTCCTCGAGGTCGCTGGTAATGAACACGCCGAAACTCACAACTATGAGAAGCATGAACAGCATGACATCCGAGAACCAGACGAACTCGAACACGCCCGCGGAGCCTGGCGGGGCCGCCGCCTCCATCGCGGACCTCAGCGCCTCCGGGGAGAACTCGACAACAAGCGAGAATATGAGCGCGAAGACGGCCATTATGGCGATGGTGTAAGCCGCTCTTTTGGATGTCAATATCTGCCTGATGTCAAGGATGATTATCTGAAAATTCATAGGTCTTCACTTCTGAGTTTCAGGATGGCCAGGGCCAGGAAAGGCAATGCCATCAGGATGATGACGGCAATGCAGAGCAGGTACATCCCCGGTTCCACTGCATGGGTCGTGAAGTACGTCGCGTAGTAATGCGGCGTCGCCTTTGCGATGCTCATGAAAGTGTCCGACGAATACTTGCTGGCGTTGGGGAGCATGTAGACCGACATTATGCCGAATGAGGCAATGAAGGAGATGAGGTTGCTCTTGGAGAGCGTGGACAGCAGCAGGATGAGGCACATGGTGAATACGCCCAGGAGGTACATCAGAGCGGCGGTGGCCAGGTAAGCCCCGAAGGTGAGTTCGGGAATGGAAGGGCTGATGAGGAAGAAAGCGGGAATCATGATGCCGAAGAACACGATGCCGAATGCCAGTGCTGCGGAAAAGAGGTTGACGAGCATGTACTGGGCGCGGGTTATGGGCCTGGAGAGCAGGAGCCCCAGCCTCTCGCCGGACCTGTCGCCCGAGACAGCATCGAAAATAAAGAGGGGCGCCACAAAGAGGGTGACCAGCTTGCTCAGGGCCGAATCGAAGAACATCCACTGGAACTGATACTCGGGATTATCATTGAACAGCTCCATCAGGGCGCCGATGACGGAACCCTCATCCATGAACAGGTCCATGAAATAAGCGCCTGCCAGCGCTATGTAGAGCGCTATCAGCAGGGCGAGCACGCCGCGCATCGAGAGCAGCAGGTTGATTGCTCTCTGGACAGTGATTCGCGTGATATTGACCTGGCTAGCCATGTTTTGCCACCTTCAGGAAGACCTCGTCAAGGTCCTTTGCAACATGTTTTTTCTTCAGATTCTCTGGGCTGCCCTGCTCTATCAGGATGCCGTTGTGGATTATTCCGACCGTGTCGCATATCTTCTCGACATCGCTGAGGATGTGGGTGGAGAACAGAACAGTCTTGCCTTTTCCCGCGAGCGCCTTCATGACATCCAGCACCTCGTTCCGGCCTATGGGGTCAAGGCCTGTTGTCGGCTCGTCGAACAGCAGAATATCGGGATTGTGGATGAGCGCCTGGGCGATGCCAACGCGCTGCTTGTTGCCCTTGCTGAGCCCCTTTATCCGCCTGTCCAGGTTCTCGGTGAGGTTTATCTCGGCAGAAACCGCCTCTATGGCCTTCTCGATGTCTGGCTTCTGCATCCCGCTCAGTATGCCCATGTAGGATAGGAACTTCCTCGGGGTGTCCCAGCCAGGCATCCCGTACGATTCCGGAAGGTATCCCACGACCTTCCTGGCCTCCACACCGTTGTTGATTACATCTATGCCATTGATAGAGACCTGGCCGCCGGAGGCATGGACCAGCCCGACCAGGATTTTCAGCGTGGTTGTCTTCCCGGCGCCGTTGGGGCCGCAGAAGCCATAGACCTGGCCGCTTTCCACGTTCAGGTCAAGGCCCCTGAGTGCCTGCACATCCTTGTAATCCTTCTTCAAACCCTTTATATCTATCGCTGCCAGTGTAACACCCCAAACAATGTTGTTATCGCAATTATCCTATATAATATTATGTTGGGAAATCCCGCAAGAAGGATTATACGGCACTTGCCTTATTGCACTTCGGCAGAATTATATACCAGTACATATTTCTGTGATTCATGCCCGTACGCGAATCACTCAAGGAAAAGATCGCCGGCGAGATATGCCTTTCCAACGAGCCGGGAATGACCATCCGAAAGTGGCGGAAACTGTTCTCTGTATCCCAGAAGGAACTGGCCCAGTCGCTTGATGTCTCGCCCTCGGTGATAAGCGATTATGAGGCAGGCCGGCGAAAATCCCCCGGCATCGGCACTATCCGGAAGGTGGTCGAGTCCATCCTGGAGATAGAGGTTGCCAGGGGCGGGCAGAATCTGAAGCGGTTCGAGTCGGAGGAGGATTCCGGAGCCATAATCAGCATGGGGGAGTTCCCTGTCTCCCGAACCGCGGCCTGGCTCATGGATTTGTCGGAATCCGATATCCTGAACGATGAGGAGCATGACCTGGAGAGGCCGATATTCGGCTACACCGTTGTGGACAGTATCAAGGCGGTCACCAGCTTCTCCTCCAACGATTACATGAAAGTGTACGGATGGAGCACCGAACGCGCTCTGCTGTTCTCGGGAGTGCATTTCGGGCGCTCTCCGATGATAGCCATCAGGGCGCACCCCATGAAGCCGGCCATCGTGGTTTACGTCCGGCCGGAGAACGTGGACAAGCTTGCCGTGAGGCTTGCCGACCTTGAACGCATAATCCTGCTGAGAACCGAGATGCCAGTCACTGAGATATCCAAGAAATTGGAGAGATATCGCTGATGTGTGAATCGCAGATTCATTTATTTTAAATATGTCAATTGACATCAATTACCCAATTAAAAATTACCAGATTATTAAATTTTCAAATGGTGATATTTCATCTCAGCCATCGAAGATATTATCGTTATCCGCCAGGAAAACGAACTGAATGAGCAGCCCCAGGGCGAGAAGGGCGATGAATGCCACTATGGCATACTCCCAGTCCATGAGATAATACACCGCGGCGGCAGCAAGAACTGAGCCGATCAATGCCGTGACAAGGATAACGACCTTGTCCATCAGGACAAATGCCACCATGCCAACGATTGCGAACACTATCACAGCGAGCACAAGATTCCCGGTGAGCAGGAAGGCGAGGCCCCCGGCCAATATCCCGACGAGAAGGGCAAGCGCTATCTCGACTATCATGGCGAACAGGGTGCCCAGGATGAAACTGCAGATGAACGCGATTATCACCGAGATGACAATGCCGAAGACCGTGGTGAATCCAAAAATCCAGACTGCCAAGCCGAAGCCTATCATCCAGCCTATCATCCCCCCGAAGGATGCGAATAGGCCTTTCCACACTGCCCTGCCGAATAGAGCCAGCACTACTCCGATTATGAGAAGTATGACCGCCAGAATCTGATAGACTGTGTGAAGGTCCATTGAATTGATAATGCAGAACGGGGATAATAAGATTTACTATGCTTTTGGCTCAAGGGAATGAATCAGCGCGGTTATCAGCGCGTTGGCAGGCGTGGAAATGCCAAACTCCCTCCCGAATGCCGCAATGGCCCCGTTCATCTGCATTATCTCGGTCCTGCGGCCGCGCTCCACATCCAGGCGCATGCTGCATGCATTGTTGGCCGTTTCCTTGGCGACCAGCATGGCCTTCCTGATGGCCGTTTCTTCATCCAGCAAAATGCCTTTTACCCTGGCCACTTCCACGGCCTCGCATATTATGGAATCGATGACGCCGGCAAGCTCCGGTCTCTCCAGGATGATGCCGTTCCTGGCCTTCAACAATGTGGCCAGAGGGTTGATGACTGCATTGACTATCGCTTTGTACCATATCTCAGCCAGTATATCTTCCGAGACAGAGGTTTCAAGGCCCGAGGCTGTCAGCAGCTCCGCAACGGCAGCGGCGTTTCCCCTGCCCACCATGGTGTAGCTTCTGCCAGTATGCTCGACCAATCCCGGCGACCGTAGTATGGCGCCCTGGCTGGTTATTCCCGCCACCAGGTTCGCATCAGGAAAAGCACGCTCCAGTATTTCGACATTCCCAAGGCCGTTCTGGAGGCTGACCAGCGTGGTTTCCGGCGCGAGGAGCTTGCGGATGCCCCCCAGTGCGGCCTCGATGTCGTAGGCCTTCACTGTGAGAAACAGGATTTCCGGGGGTTCCAGACCCTCCGCCGATGTAACGGCTTTCGGCCGCACTTGCATGTCGCTGAGGCCGGTGATATTCAGGCCCGCCTCATTGACGGCGTTGGCATGGCCCTCCCTGCATATCAGGGTGACATCATTTTCCCTTGCCAGGTAACCCCCGAACAGGCTGCCGATGGCCCCGGCACCAAGTATGAATATCCTCACAGGGCCGCCCTCCGCATGGCGGTCGCTTCGATGTGAGCCAGCCGTATGGGCTCCGGTATCTTCAGCCGGGAAGCTGAGGCCGTGATTTTAACCGCGCCGGGCATGGAGATGATATGGCCCGGGGAAACGTATATCGGTTTTGCCCTGGCGGATGTCTTCAGTTGCGCGCCTACCTGCTTGCCGTTGAGCATCACGGGGGTGGCGATGGAGGAGCAGCGCTCTCCCGTCGAACCGCACAGCAGGCTCTTGGCCACGCCGATGGATGGCATGCCGAACTCCACGCCGATGTGACTCGCCAATCCGAACCCGAATGGGTGGAGTATTCCATTCCCATCCAGCATCAATATCGCATCCTCATCAAGCTCCTCGATGATGGGCCTGAATACCGGAATCTCGCGGAAACCCAGGTAAGTTGGGAC
>JAWOHM010000069.1:0-5101 GCA_046485165.1 Thermoplasmata archaeon | reverse complement strand
GCTGCTCATACCGAGTGCATTCGATGCGGCCATATATCCCCTTTTCTCAAGGCTATATGAAAGTTCTGCTGGTGACATGAAGTATGCCTACGGAAAATCAATCAAGTTCAGCCTTGTCGTGGCGATTCCGGTCGCGGTCATGCTTGCCATACTTTCCAGGGACGTTGCCAGCATCTTCGGCTCTGATTATGAAAATACTGGCCGGGCCCTGTTCATAATGGCCGCGCTTCTGCCGCTTTACACCATCAACATGCTCATGAAAACTGCATTGTGGAGCAGCGACGCACAGAAGCAGATTGCCGTAAACATCTGGCTGGCCGTCATTGTGATAATAACAGTGTCCTATTTCCTGATATTGGACCATGCATATCTCGGCGCTGCGCTGGCTCTGGTGATTTCTGAGGCGGTGTTCCTCGCCCTGAATTATCGGTCTTCACGAAATAAAGGGTTCCCGATGGGGCGGTATCTGGGAAAACCTGTCGTGGCAGGCATCTGCATGATAGGCTCTGCCCTGGGATTGAATCTTGCGGCCAGTGAGGCGAGCCCTTATTACATCGCATTAATGGCCGGACTGGTATACACACTTGCCGTTCTGCTCATGGGTTTCATAACAAGGTCGGACCGCGCGCTCATCCGGAATGCATTATCCCGTCGTAAACCTTGATGATGGCTGAAGTCGCGATTCCGGGGCTGTGGAACCGCTTGATGAATTCCCTGGGGTTTGAGACCGTGTCCGGGTTCTGGCCATCGTAATACTCAGTGAACCGGGATTCGAAATCCGTGAAAGTGCTCAGGCCGCAGGCCATTGCCTCCAGCCTTGTCATGGTTATTACATCGCCCACTGTCCCAATCATATGCTCGTAGCCATTCAAGAATTCATGGAATTTTCCGTAGTCCACGTATGGCAGCATCCTTACATTCCGCGGAAATTCAAAAGGATGGCCATTGTTCACGCAATCGTATTCAACATCCGGCTTCACGAACTGCAGCAATCTCGAGCCTTTCACCTGCTTCCCGCATATCAGATGCCTGGTTGACTTTTCAATCTCCGGCATCGGCCTGAACCGTTTCAGGTCAACGGGATTGGGAACGTACATGCCTTCTGGCTCGAATTCCTTCAGGTCCGGGGTGGACAGCAATATTCCCGATGCCCTTTTGCGCATATACTGGCTGATCTGTTTGTAATGGAAAGGCAGGGACTTCCGGCCGGTTCCGGTGAGCAGCCTGAGGTCGGAGCCGTGGCAATGCAGCACGAAAGGGATTCCGTACTTCCTGGCAAGCCTGAAAGCCCGGATAGTGTGCCGGTTCAGGGCGTAATGGCCATGGATGATGTCGTATTTCCTGACAATGGCCGCATCGGCCTGCTCAACGAATTCCGCCTCGATGCCTTTCGCCCTCAGATTCGCGACCAGCAACTGCGGGATATGTGCTATCTGGTGGACATGCAATATTTTCATCAAAGGGGAAAATATGGTGTGGCTATTAATAGGTTACATTCACATGTAAGAGTTCAGACTTCTGAAATTGTAGACTTTAGATTAGATTTTTGCCAACAGAATGCCCGCCCGTCGTATATTTTCAATTTACAATCGTTATCGTTTCGCCGAATACTTACCGATAACGAAAGTCAAGGAATGAGCAAGTTCACACAAGGATTAAATATCCCGACATGCTATTTGTATAAAGGGTTCGGGAGCGGCATCCGCCGCGCTCCGACATGATTACCGAGGGGAATCAGCATGAAATATAAAATATTGACAGCAGCGATATCGATAGTGTGTATTTTGCTGATGATGACCGTGACCTTCCAGCCGGTGGCTGCGAATACCGCTTATGACAATATGGTCATCCAACCGGACATAACGATGGACCAAAATGGAAACTTTCATATGGTTTACAGCCAGCTAGTAAGATATTATGTCTCCATCGGCAATGCGCAAGTCCCCAAATGGCAGGCCGAGGTTTTCTATAAAAATAATATCGGTCTGAACGGTCACGGAGACCGATGGAATGCCCCGATACAAATCAGTGATTCTGAAGCGGATTCATCATGGCCCCAGGTCAGCGTTGATTCATCCACCGGGATTGTATATGTTTCATGGACCGAGGAGGCCAGGAACGATAACAAATTCTGGTATGCGGGAAGCTCGGACAACGGCATCTCTTTCACTCCTCAGAGATACGGCGCTGCCGCGCCCTGGCCCGTTGCCCCCAACCAGGACATGGTCTCAAACGAGGGAATATTGAGTTTTACATGGGCACCGTTCAAGACACTAGAATTGACAGCGGACATTGACGGCGACATGATCCCGGATATTTCCGATGCAGAGCCTATGATTTACAATACAGACAACTTCGCAATCGAAATAGAGCCGGATGTCGTGGCAACTGACAACGACTTTGGTGTGACGGTTGCCATAGATTACGGTGGCGAGGACGACACGTTCCCGGAGGTAACATCAACCACCGGCGATTTCGCAGTCTCCACCGGCGACTACATCGAGATAACCCTGGACACGGATGCGGACTTTTCCGCCATAATCAAGATGCAGTATTCAGACGTGCCCGAGGCACTCACCGCAGACTACCTGAGGCTGTACCGCCAGGAAGGAGATGGCTGGGTCGTGGTCACGGACTGGGAGTTGGGAGAGTTCACAGGCATCAACACCGAGCACGGCTTTGTGTGGGCATATGTGAATCATTTCAGCAACTTCACGATTGCGGACGCGAGCCAGATTGATGAGGACGGGGACGGCCTTGTGGATCTGACCGAGGACACGGAGCCGAATTTGAATGTCCCTATTTCCCTGACCGAGGAATATTTCAATGTTGCCGATATCCAATTGAATTCAGAAGGCATCACATATCTCTCCTTTGAAATCGACCCGTACAACAGCTATCTGGCTGTGAGGGGTTATCTCGAAATCACTTCAATCTCGGACCAGCCCATTGAGGGCTTGGAGCTGGATATAGGCGATAACGGCAGAATCGATTGGAGAGCGCCCGCCGATTTCGAAGGCACAATACGGATTGGTTCGATAAAGAATGCTATCAGCGATTACATGTTCAAGAATTATCTGAACAGCGATGCCACGTTGGCGGAGATTCCCTTCAGGTTCATTTCATCGACGCCCGGTGAGTTCTACCTTAGTGATGTGAACCTCGTAATTGAGGATGTCACGACTTACTCTAAAGAATCGGACACCAGTGGCGACGGCTTGGTTGACGGTTGGCATGACCAGAATGGCAATTTCGTCTATGAAAGGGAAGGCATTGACAGCAAACTGGGAACCGAGAATGACGAAATACCCGGCGCGCTGGCCCACAATATCGACCCCAGGCAGGTCAACGTCATCGGTTCCGGTGGTAGGGTTCCTTGGAACGAGTTTCAGGAAGGCATCAATCAGGTCAACGGCAACCTCGCCTTAACGAGCCAGGACCTGGATTTTCAGGCACTGAGACACAACATCATGCTGGAGAGAACCTACAACAGCCTCAGTTCTAGGCCCGTCACCTTCGATAATGTGTGGTACTTCAGGGGAATCCCGGACGAGGCGACGGTCAACGGGGTCACAACCTATCTGATGGACACCATATGGTCGGACAATTTGGTTGATATTCAAACCGGGATAGCAGCGAACATCTGGTGCGGTATCAGGGTGTACAAGTATGACAGCTTCGGCGCGTCAACAGAACTCACGTCGGACATCTCGGCCGTGGCCGGAAACCCGATATCTGGGGTATCGGCCAAGATAATGGGAACCTGGACCCCGCCCGAGACGACACTCAATGGCGGGGACTCCATAGTGGTGCAGATATGGACAAAAAACACAGAAACAGGAGCCTACACCTTGAGGGGGATCTTCACCACGGAGCAGCTGAGCGCGGGAACGCTGGAAGCCAACCAATGGAAGATAACCTACTGCGTGAGGCGTGGCGGGTTCGGCGTACCCACATATCTCAGGTGGGGAACGTACGTGTACAACACGAGGATAGAGGGTGTCACTCTGACCGAAACAGTAGGACCGTTCGGGCATGGGTGGAGTTTCAACTACGGCGAAAGGCTTCGGTTCATGCCCCACTTCACGGAATTCATCGCCGGGGACGGAAGCTATTACGATTTCGAGGACCTGGAGGACGGCACTTACTCCTCTCCGCCCGGGTCTAATATTGACATGAGATTCACTGGAACGGGCTACACGCTCAGATACACCGATGGTTCGGTGAAGTACTTTGACACCGCTGGCAGGTTGTTGGAACTCCAGGATAAAAACGGCAACGCGCTCCACATGAATTATGCGGGCGGGAAGCTGGTGCAGGTGGCGGACGATACCGGCCTCCACCTGAATTTCACCTATACCGGAGATTTCATAACCGAGATAAGCGACCCGCTGGGCAGGACCAACACCTATGCCTATCAGGACGGGATGCTCGTTTCGAGAACCGACGCCATGGGCAACACATACCATTACGAGTATGACCCGACCCTCGGGAAGATTTCTACCGTAATCAACCCACTGAGCATGTACAGGGAATATCAATATACCAGCGAATTTCCGCACAAAGCGACCAGATGCACCGTGGGCGAGTATGACTTCGACACTGCCCAGAAGACCCCGGTGTTCATAGAATACGATGCAGTCTATACCTACCCCAGCCACATGTCCGCCCTGGACGCCAACGGCCAGAATTCCACAAAAATATTCGACAAGCACGGCGTGGCCATCGAGGTCACAAACCCGGATGGCAATAGCACCGCCAGGGAATATGACTCGAACCTTAACGCTGTGAAGGAAACTGACGCCCTGGGCAACGAATGGAACAACAACTACGACCCGCTGGGCAACCAGATAGAGCAGAAGGACCCAACCGGCAACGCCTCCGTTACCGAATTCGAGAACGTGGTGACCGCGAACGAGTACATCTCCCTGCCCACAAAGATCGTGGACAAGACCGGGGCCGAGACCACATATGCTTATGATGAGAACAGGAACCCGGTGGCCATGACCGACCCGGGGGGCAACACCGCGGAGTTCGGTTTCACAGCAGATGGCTTGTTGCAGAACCAGACCCAGGCCAACGGCGCCACCACATCCTACAC
>JAWOHM010000104.1:0-22846 GCA_046485165.1 Thermoplasmata archaeon | reverse complement strand
CGTCCAGATTGGCGTTGAAGCTGTAGATTGCGCTTCCCAAACTGGGAAGGTCCCCGTTCGGGTTGCCGCCGTTCCCGGTTATCTGGACATTTGTTATGGAACCCTTGCCGTCGACCACGCCGTCAACGCTCATAACAAACAGGCCGTGCCAGTAATTGTCATGAATCGTGCTATCGGCGATGTTCAGAACGGCATCTTCCTGGGAGCGGATGTAAATTCCAGCTCCGCGGTTGTCATAAACATCGACATTCCTGATGTCGGCGTGAATCTCGTTGGCCAGCAACGTTATCCCGTTGCCGTATGTCTCTGATTCGCCGCCGCAGAAGTTTCCGTAGAGGGCGCCCCTCACCACATCCCCGTCCATCTTGACGTCGACAATGTTTTGCGCGCTCACAAGGAACGCGGTCGGCTTTCCGCCCGGGCCGATGATGTTGTTCTTGGTGGTCAAGAAGATGTTCTGGGCGCTTGGGCCCCAATTGTTGCCCCATTCGCCTATCTTGACGCCGAACTCTGCCCTGTCGTCCTCGCTGACCGACGGTGCCCAGACGGCCTGTATGTCATTGTCCTCCATGTTGAGCGTGATGTTGTTGTCCGCCACGACCAATACCGCCCGCTTCACGTAGTCGCTGTACTTATTGAGATTCGCGCGGATGATGTTGCCCTGAAGATTCGCATACACGTTCTCTGCGTTGGCGCCTATGCGGATTGCGCCGCCGAGCATAGGGGAGTCGCCAACCAGGTGGTTGAAGGTTATCCTATTGCCTGTTACGTTTGTATGCAATTCCCAGTCCGCATCAATGCTCAGCATTGCTTCGCTGTAAACTCCGCCTTCTGATTTGTACACATTGATTATCAGGTCGTTGTTAGTGACATCCGCCTGCACGTCCCCGGGGCTTCCGCCGCCGCTTCCGAGGTACACGAACGAGTTGGGCGTTCCGTAATTATTATCGTATAGTGGTTCAGCGTCGTACTTGAAATAATTGTCGGATACGGTCGCTTCGAGGTTGTTCTCCACACCAAGGTGCACCATGGTCACTTTTGCGAAATGGGAAACCTCAAAACGGTTCTTCTCTATTACTATGGCTGCGCTGTTGGCATAAACATAGATGCCGCCCTCTTCCAGTCGGGTGCGGCCATAGCAATGGTTGTTGCGTATCGTGGCGTTGACAACATCTGCATCAAGGCTGAAAAATGAGTCCATGTTCCCGTTGTTCGTCTTGATGTGATTGTTCTCGATGCGGGCGATCAGGGTGCCGTCATGGTCACACTCGAAGATGGCATTGGATATTCCCTCTACATTGTTGCTGGTGTAGAATATCTCATTGTGGCTGAATGTGACGTCCCCGTTTCCATTGTCTGAATCAATGTCGAACATTGTGCTCATGCCCTGGTGTGAAATGAAAATATAGATGTAGTTGCCTGTGATGCACACATCGTTGTCGCCAATTGAATCGGAATCCAAGATGCGGTTCGGGCCCTCATACTCATTGGTCAAATAGATGTGATTGTCCATTATGTTGGCAACGCTGTCACCGTCTGCCTCCATTTCGACAATATCATCGAAGCCACTATTATGTTGGTACAAATGAAGTTCATTGCCAGAGAGGGTCAGGTTGTTGTCCCCGTCCGAGTCCAGGTCGAAAAGATAGCCCATGCAATCATAGTATTCGTATATGTTAATGTAATTGTTCATGGCGCTAACGTTGTTGCCATTCGGCGAGTCGAAATCAAAAAGAGAATCTATATCACCGCCATAGTATTGATGGAAATCAATGTGATTGCCTGCAATCGTCACGTCGTTCCTGCCCGAGTTCATATCGAAGAAGGTGCTCAAGCCATCGTAATCTTGCCACACTTCGATATGATTTCCCGTGAACAATACATTGCTGCAGCCAGTTGATTCCGTGTCAAAGAATGATTGCATGCCTTCGTTGTCATTATAGACAAAGATGTGGTTGTCAGCGACTTGGATGTGGCTGTCGCTTTCCGAAGATGAGTCAAAAAAGGATTCCATGCCGCCCCAGTTGCGCCGAGAGTAGATGTAATTGCCAAGAAGGTTCAGGGTGCAGTTGCCTACCGAGTATATGTCGAAGATGTCATCACCGTGGTTCATATCGTCAAAATCGAGAATGTTGTCCGTTATGTCCATGTCGATGTATCCTCCCGAGTTTATGTCGAAGATGTCTGTGTCACCCGAGGTATCTTTGCCGATGTCAAAAGTGTTGTTGTGGATGACGGACCTCACGCCAAAATCGGAGTGGATGTACATGAAATAATCATCCAGGTCTCTGTCATAGTAGATGAGGTTGTCATTGCAGGTGAAGTCCATGATGTTGTCGGAGTCGAAATAGAACGGATGTTTGCTGTCCCACGACCCCATCCACATCCGGTTCCCGTTCATCGTTATCGTGGCATTGTTCGATGCCCATGCATTTATCACGTTCAAGTCGGGATAGGGGTTCCATGAAATGCCGAGGTCGTCATATGTGTTGTTGAGGAATTCGAGCACCAGGTCTCCGTCCGATTCCAATTGGAAACAAGGTGGCCAGCGGTACAGAACAGTGCTGATGAATTCATTGTCTGCCATCACGACATCGAGCAGATTGAACGCATAAAAGAGTTGGCCATATTCCGGATATGAATAATCGCAATCGTTCGCGTCCCCTATGAAGAAATTGTCCACGATGGTGACGGTCGTGTTCCATGCATCCCAACCGAAACCGTAGCAGCCGTAGCCCTGAGTGCCAAGGTTTTCCATAAAATGGTTCCCACGGACATCGACTTCCAGTTCGCCGAAGTTTGAATCATAATAGAGGGCGGCGGGCGAGTTCCCCGGGAAATCGCATTGCGCTGCCTCGTTGTGCATGACAAAACTGTCATATATCCTTGAATCCTGGTCCCCTTCAGAGTAGGACCAGATGCCAAAGGAATTGTTGTGTATTTTCATGTTCATCAGCGTGCTGGAAATGTCCCCGCCCGCGTACATGTAAATCCCGACGCCGTCCATTTGGGAGCAATCTGTTTGGTCCATATCGGCTGTGAGGTCATTGCCGGCTTCCAGATATATTCCGACATCACTGTTGTCATAGCTGTCCGTGTCGTTTATGTCGGCAATGAGGACGTTTTCCGCAACCATACCTATACCCATCCCGCCTGAATGGTGGCAACTGACATTGGTTATCCCCATGTCGATGTTGAATCCATTGAGGTAGAGAGCGTCGTTGTTGCTGTAGAAGTTGTTGTCCCATATCGTTCCGGTGATGTTGTGGAATGGGTCGGACATTCTGTTGACCGCCATTCCGATGCCGTTGTTGTCGTAAATCTCGTTGCTGAGGAAGCTGGCCGGCAAACAGCTGTCGAATATGAGGCCGTTCTGGTTGTCCCGTATCAGGCAGTTCTCGAAAGACGCCTGGTCCGTGTTGATGTAGATGCCGATGTCGGTCGTGTGGACCGGGGTTTCGGTCGCGTTGGCGGCGCAGTCCAGCCACCATCTCTGGGGCGTCATGCTCAGGGTGCCGTTGGCGGCGCAGTCCGTCCACCAGTATACAGGAGAAGAGGCAGTGTCAACTGTGCAATCCATCCAGAATTTCAAGGGGAATTGGACATCGGTCATTCCGAATCCGCCCATCCATGTACCGTTGGTCTCGCCCGATATGTCATCGCCGATACCGTTGTTCTGTATGGGGCCGACGGAGGGGTTCAGTCCGGTGGTTCCCGATGTTATCTGGAACTGGCTCACTGCCCAGGCACAGGTGGCTCCGGCGAAGCCGCCGGTTCCGACTGCCTGGATGGCGGTCTCGAGAATCGCAGCCACCTCGCCCATGTTTGTGACGGCAGAGAAATTTAGACCGGTTATATTTGCCGAAACGCCGTCCATGAATATCTCGAATGAACCGGCTGTTATGTTGTTCCACAGGGAGATATTCGTGAATGTGGCGGGGTGTGTCCCGAGCATAGCTGTGAAGGTTGAGCCGGCAACGCCGGAGATATCTGTTCCTGTGCCGGTCGGCACGCAGGGAGATATGCTGGCGACAGGAGTTCCTGCACCGGAAGATATTATGAATCTGACACCATTCCAGACACAGGTCGCACCTGTGAAACCGGGGGTAGCGATTGCGCGCGTGGCATTCTGAATCCTCAGCGCCACATCATCCATGGTAACCACGCCGGTGAAATTTATTGGCCCAATGTTCTGGGTGTTCCCAGCTATGTCAATGGCAAATTCCCCATCAGTAACGGTTGCCCAGAAAAGAGGGTTGTCCTCTTCATCGGTGTCGCCTTCAAGAACTGCGCCTAATGAGGTCATGGTGCCCGATATGTCAGTCCCCAGGCCGCCGCTGTGTGGAGACAGGGCGGATATGATTGTCGCTGCTCCGGTCGCGCCGGAGGTGAATTCGAAGCGCCCGCCGACCCACTCGCAGCCCGCGTTGTAGAACGAGCCGCCCATACCTTGCATCGCATTCTGAATTGTCAGTGCGACTGCGTCCATGTCGCCCGCAGCAGCAAAGCTCAGGGTGGCGATGTCATGGGTTGTGCCGTCTATTGTTATCTGGAAGGATCCGTCTGTGACCGCGTTCCACCTTGCCATGTTGGTGTCCGCGGCAAGGCCGCCGGTCAGAATGGCCTGCTGGCTCTCTGTTATCCCGGAGATGTCGGTGCCTATGCCGAGGCTGTGGGGCTCCAGCATGGCCACAGTCGAGTTGAAGACTGTTTTGCCGTCGACGTTCGTTGTTCCGGACATTATCTGGAACGCCCCGCCGAACCATTGGCAGATAGCCGTGTTGAACCCGCCCGTTCCGACGTTGCGGATGGCCTGCTGTATTATGGCAGCGACTCCCGGAATGGAGACAGCGCTTGAGAAATCTACATCGGATATATCCTCGGACACTCCATCGATAGTTATCCTGAATGAGCCATTCCTGATGTTGTTCCATACGGTGAAGTCATCCTCTGGAATGTTTCCGCCCTGGAGCAATCCGGCAATGCCATAGTGTTGCACCCCAACGTATTCGATAATGCTGTTCTGTGCGTCAAATGTCGCGCCGTCCCTCACCATGAATCCGGGCCTGTTGGCCGTGTTATTGGCCGTGATTATGGATGGGTCGCTGTCCGTCGGGTCGATCGGGGCTATGCCGTCCCCGCCATCCTGCAATATCATCGTGCCCAGCACTTCTATGTGATATTCGCCCGGGAAGGAGCAGTCCATTGACACCGTTGTGTTTATCAGCGTAAGGGCCGTTCCCACGGGAACCGTGAGGTTGCCCTTGAGAATTATTATCTCATTCGTGTATGACTCGCTTCCAGCAACGACCCAGTCCCCATCATGATATTGGGGGGTACCTTCTCCTGCGTCACTGGGGGTTGCGAAGACCATTGGTAAATTTCCTAGAACAAGCGCACAGACGATAAGTGTTGCCATCGATTTTTCAAATTTTCGGTTCATTGTTTTCACTCCATTGTAGATTTATTAGATACTATAGGGGACAAGTAAATTTACTATTAATAAATTATTATTATGAAAACAACACGATGCTACTGCAAACTTTTTATTCCATACACATAAAAGAATGGAATCGATACCGCCATATCACTTTTTTTCATCTGTACCGTTTGAAGTTGGCTCCCCTTCTACGGCTTCATCCGGTGCGGTTCTGGCTCTCTTTCTCTTAATTTTTCGGATTTGTTGAATTACTAGCGCAGAAAAAAGTATTATAATAACAGGGATTAGCACCCACCAAATTGCTTCTTCCAGTAGGGGAATAGAGCTCTCAGGTTCTTCCGCCGCTGCCGCAGCCCTTTTCCCTCTCGCCTCGTTGGAATACGGGGACTGGTTGGGCGGTGTTGCGCTGTCAAAGGCAACCAGCACATAATAATAATCATTATCCGGCTCTGTGTTCGCATCCAGCCATGAGGTGGAAGAGGAGTTCACGCTGCAGATTAGGGAATAGGGGCCGCCTGAATCGTTCGCCCTGTAGATATTGTAGCCTGCAAGGTCATTCTCATTGTTTGCCGACCAGGTCAGTTCGATGCCGAACTCGGCACCAGTCGCGATGAGATTGGCGGGGGAAGATGGGGCTATGTCATCCACCAGCCGGAACACGGTCGTGTGCCAGGGACCGATATTGCCAAACTCGTCAAATCCCCGTATCCTGAAAGTATAATCTCCAATATCCCAGAACATTGTGTCGACCACTGCCTCGATGGTCTCATTGACCTCATCGTATTTGCCGTCCACGACACGGGTTGTCGCAAGAATATTGGATGAGTCGATGATTGTGTCATTGCCCTGGGCAATAGACCATTCCACGCTCATTATCCTTGAATTGCCATATCCTGTATCGTCCATGACGGTAATGACGCTGACCTTTTTCTTCGATATGGATACTGTCGAATCGACTGTCGGGCCCACTGTGGCCACGGGACCCTCATCATCATATATTGTGAAAGTGGCGGATGACCAATCGCACCAATTGTCCCCCGAGTCTTTTCCGTGTGCCCATATTGTGTACTCGCCGACCTGCCAGTTGTCAATATCTATCAGAACGCCGGTTTCTTCGATGACCTCATCGAATGCTCCGTCAGATGCGGGCAAGAAAAAGCCAGTGCCAGAGACGATAGTGGGAATTGCATCGGAAATGTACCACTCAGCTCCGGCAATCGTGGAGTCCCCGACGCCAATGTCACTGAAAGTTGCGTTCAGCCAAACCGTGTGCGCGGATGTCCCCGAACTTGCCGGTTCCAGTGAAATGGACGTGAGTGCCGGAGCGACCTTATCGGTCAGATTGAATGTCAGGGTCTTAGTGGAATTCATCATGAAATCCTCGGTGAAATCAGCGAAGCCCTCCTTCTGGATTATGACCGAATAGGCACTGATGTTGATCGGGTCGGTGGATGTGTGGAGATGGCCAAGCAGAATGAGGTCGGTGAACTCATTGTTCGAATCGGTTGTAAGGTTGTACTTTACTGCACCGGTGGAATCCATGATGGTGACATTCGCGCCCATGCAGGGCATTCCTTTGGCCAGCACACTGAAGTCAAGAAACCATCTGACCGTAATGTCCGAACCTGCGGAGATGTTCGCATGGCTTTGGTCGTAGGTGGTGTTCAGGAGGACCGGGTGGCAGTTTCCATCCGTGATGTTGAAAGAGAGCGCGGTGGCTTGGCCTATTGTCGAGTTGAATATCGTGGGGGATGTTGATGCCAATTGTACTGAGGTCATACCCCCTTGCAGCTCTAGATTTTCCATGTGAACGTTCGTGCTCGTTTGAAGGTTCAGATTGTAGGTGTTGGAACCGATGAGTGAATTCATCAGGGTGAGCTTATCCGATGCGCCGAGACGCAATCCGTGGGTACCATTGTGTACGGCTATATTGTCGAGGAAAACGTTCGTGTTCGATTGAAAATTCAAATTGTATGTGTTCGAATCGATGTTTGAATTCACCAGAGACGCATTATCCGATGCAACCATATGCAACCCATAAGCACCATTGGAAACGGTGATGCCGTCAAGGAGCAAATCTTTACTGGCGTGGCAATAGAGGTTGTAAGTGTTGTGCCTTAAATCGGATTTTTTCATGGTCAGGTTTTCTGATGTGCTGATGTATAAACCATAGGTTCCGTTATACACGGCTATATTCTCAAGCAAGACATTGCGCGAGTTGAGAATTATGAACTGGCCAACATTTGTCATCAGGGGTTCATTGATCGTTTGGTCTTTTACCTGAACATTTGTTTTGTCAAAGTAATAATGCAACTGTGAACCATCCACGGTGTTATTACTGGGCATATCGTTCCGCCAGGTTGTGCCGGCAGGGTCCAGGTATATAGCGGTCTGGCTGCTTGACTTGGACATGGTGTTTTCCCACATATCGTTGTTCACGCTCGAAGGCCCGAACCTGATGCCATAGCCATTGTTCAGAAAATCATTGCCCATCACCGTGTTGTCCACGTTCGAATGCTCGAACTTGATGCCATAGAGATTGTGCAGGATGTCATTTCCTGCAATCGTGTTGTTATGGGAGGAAACGCCCAGCCTTATGCCCGAGCCAACGATGGCGGGAGTGTAATAATCCTTGTTGTTTGCCAGTGAATTTCCCTGAATCAAAGTGTGGTTGGATTTAATCAGAACTATGCCGTTCGTTCCATTGTTCACAATATTGTCTGTTACATCCACATATGTCGAATTGACCAACACCAACTGGCCCAGGTTGGACATCTGTGGCACCTGGATGTCTTGGTTAGTTATCGTCTGGTGGGCCGCAGGGGTGCCGTGCAGGCCGTTGTAATACCTGAACCAATTGCCGTTCCCGTTGACCGTGTTGTTCTCCGGAAATGTATGTGACAGAGAGTCGGTGCTGACGTAAAATCCATACTTGGACGCAGCCTTTGTAATGGCATTATCGAAGAAGGTATTGTCGCTGGAGTTGGATTCCACGCCCAGGCCGCAGAAATTATTATCCAGGTTGTTCCCATGCACAGACACGCCGGAGCTTTGGGACAGCCTTATCCCCATGCCGCTGGTGATGACTTCGTTTTTAATCGTGCCTTTGCAATCGGATATGGTATTGTTGAATATCGAGGTAGGGCCTTTCGGACTTTTAACATGGATGCCATCGGTCCTTTCGGTGAAGGTGCCATCATATCTAAGGCCCGAGATTCTGTTCCCGTGAATGCTGGAGCCGTTGGATGAATAGACCAATACTCCGGGCCCCCAGCCGCTTCCGATGGTGTTGTTCCTTATGATTGCCCTCACATTCCTGGTGGGGCTGCCGTCCAGCAACGGCGAGAGCTTCTGGACGTCATCATCATCTATCCAGCCCAGCTTGAAGCCCCATTCATTGACCCTGTCCACGACATTGTTCTCGATGACCGCGTCCAGGTTCCATATTGCTTTGATTCCGAGCGCGCCGCTGTCGGATATGCCTTCGAAAATATTGTCTCTGACAACAACAGAGGCGTTTCCGGGTGTGCACTCAGTCATTTTTGCCGCGTACCAGCCGAGGCTGACAGAACCGCATATCATCTCCCCCGAAGGGTGGTGAATGTGATTGCCGGTCACATTGGCGGTCAGCAGCTCGGTGGACGTGACCTTCAATGCGCCTGCTCCTTTGTTCACGATCTCATTGTTCAACAGAATAGCATCCACGACCTTGCATGCGGGACTCTCGTGAGTGTCTGGCATGACAGCCCCGATGTTCACGCCGTATACGGTCTGCGGCCCGATGAAATTGTTGCCCGACAGATTGGCATAGATGTAATCCGACGCATATACTATGGCAATGCCTGTGTCTCCATAGTCACTAATCCAAATATCATTTCCGCTGGCATTTAAGAATACCGCTCTGGAGGGGGGGCCAGGCGTTTCGACGCCGACCCTCAATGGAGAGAACCCTTCATTGAAGGAGATGTTGTTGCCTGTGAAATTCGCCCTTATGACACATGTCCCTGGAATCCCCCACATTCCTATGCCGCCTTTCAGGGAATTGGATTGGACGGTGTTGTCGGCCACTGTGGCATTCAGACTGTAATCGGACACTATCAGAATTCCCCCCTGGCCATTGTCATTAACTTTATTTTCCTCAAGGGCAATATCTGTAACGTTTCCTTGCAGGAATATCCCGGTCTCACCGTTCTGAATGACGGTGTTGTTGGCCAGCGCCAAATCGAAATGATGGTCCGGGTCTCGGGCATTGGCCAGGAATATGCCGTGCTTGGAACTGAATTGGACGGTGGTGTTGATGATGGCCGGATTGGCGGAATCGACGTAAAGGCCGTTGGCGCAATTGGAGATGACCGAGTTCTCGATTAACACGTCATCGGAAAGTATCCTCGGCCCGGATGTCTTGAAGTCCGGATGGGTGGTGGCCAGCGTGCAATTGTCCAAACGGCTGTTTCTCATTTCGAAGGTCGCGGTCTCATTCACCTGGAAGGTATACCCCTTGCCGAAGGTCGCATTGTTGGTTATGAGAGAGCGGTCATGCAGGGTGGCCGGATTGCCGTCGGTGTCGTTGACATAGAACCGCCCGCCGTCCCGAACCGTGATGCCATAATCGCCATGAGTGACTGTTACATTCATTATCAATGTGACATTGGTCAATTCCAGCACACCGGCATTTGTGATGATGAGATTCCCATTCAGGACTATGACCTCGTCGGACCGGGATTCCGGAGCGGCAACGACCCAGTCGCCGGGGGGCATGATCTCAGTTGGAACATCCTGCGCCTGGCCGGAACCATCGGCGATGAAGCTGAGCGAAGATACAAGGCTGCTGGATAAAAGCAACATAGTTGCTATCAATGCACAATACCGTGAAGACATGAGGCACCTATCATATCAGATAAAATAATAAGAATCGCACCTTCTATAAAAGGTTTGGCGCAGCCCGGTTTGACCATCTCCAAATCAGCAATTAATGTTATATATCGGGGCTTTATCACATTGAACAAATAATCGGTGATACATCTTGGCGTTTGAACCCCACCCCTTTGTAGGCAGTATCGTAATCGCCTATGTCATTCTTGCATTTTTCTTTGACATTACCAGGAAGAGGTCGAAGAAGATTGATGACTTTCTTAACTTGATTTCTATTGACAAGGCCATTCCCGACAAGGTGAAGATCTGGTTCATGGGCGGCTTCGCCATTGCCTGCATCTATCTTTACACGTATTGTGCCATCTGCAAATTCTATGGCTGGGATGGAACGGGCGATGACAGGTTGCTGTTGGATTGGATATACAGGGACCTGCTGGGAATCCTGCCTTGGTTCGTATGGGGTTGCATTGTAGCGGGATTCATCATGAAATACCTTTACCTGGGAAAACTGAGGCTTCCAAAAAGCATGCTGGGTGCGGGAATGTTCGCATCCGTCATACCCATATGCTCCTGCGCGGCTGTACCGATGGCCCACGGAATGATGCTAGGCCGCCAGATGAGGGTGAGGGCGGTCATCACTTTCTTGATCGTGGTTCCGGTCCTGAGCCCGATTGTTATGATCATGGCATCAAGCCAGATAGGAATAGAATATCTAATTGTTGAGATAGTGTCGGTATTCGCCCTGGCCATGGTTACTGGAATATTCATCGAAAAACTGGCAGGCGTGAAAGGGCTTGACGAAGAGGGAAAAGGATGTTATTCCTGTGAGGGGTGCAAGACCACGCATATGCAACGAGGAAGGAACTCCGCCCTGCTGGCAGCGTGGGATCAGTTCCTTTATTTGCTGAAATTCATCATGCTTGGTATAGTGATTGGCGCAGCCATATCAGTGTTCATTGAACCGGCCGACCTTGCCAGCCTATTCGGCGGGGCTGAAGCGGGATTGTTCAACAGCATTCCGGGCCTGGTGCTAATAGTCCTCATTGCCATTCCGATGTTCATATGTTCCGGGGAGGACGTGCTAATTTTGGCACCGTTGCTGGCCATGGGACTGCCCCTGGGTCACGCAATCGCATTTGCCATTGCAGGAAACGCAATTTGCATAACAGCAATTCCTGTCCTGCAGGCGACTTTCGGAAAAAAGGTCACGGCACTAATCGTTCTGGCCTTCTTCGTTGGGAGCATCGCCATCGGATTGGTCATCAATGTCCTGGTCTGGGCCCTTGGATTTTGAAACGCTATCTGATTGGGTAACGGCACCCGGTTTTCGCAAAAATATCAAAGCCGCGACCATTGTGACACCTAGCAATGCCACGGTAACAATGGAAGAATTGATGGACCAACCACCAGTTGTAGCGTCCGGGTTATCGGTTGCCGGGATGTCAGGGCTTTCAATGACATTAGATTCGGGCATAGCATTGAGGATGTCGGTGCCAAGTCCTTCACCCATGGAGTTGACGGCATAGAGTTTATAATAGTAAATTTGACCGTTGAGTAGATTTGTATCCGCGTATGACAATGCGGGGCCCAATGTCTGTATCAGAGACAGATTTCCCGGAACGGTACCCCGGTATATCCTATAACCCGTTATTGCGGAGTGCCCGTCATCAAGGGGCCGGGACCAATTCAGTTGCACGAAACCATCCCCCGCGATTAACGCTGGGTCATGTGGGGGGCTCGGCACGGTGGAAGCGACCGGGGCCGCCATGAGCGTTTCGGAACATGGTCCTTCGCCCAAGGAGTTGGTGGCTGTCAGACGGTAATAATAGCCCTGGCCATTTGCCAAACCGGTGTCGGAATAAGTGAGGACATCACCCAGTATCTTGTGCAATACTATTGTGTCTGGATTGAAACCGCGATAGACAGTATAATTGAATATAACAGAATTCCCCGTGAAGGATGGGGGAGACCATGATAGGGATATTTTACCGTCCCCGGGCTTCGCCTCAAAGGTCCTCGGCTCGGAAGGAAGCTCAATGATGGGACCTGAAGTGCCCGGTGCGCTGATGAAAGCTTCGGCCAATGTGGATTTGGGTCCTTCGCCCACATTTGTCAATGCGCTCAGAGAGTAAAAGTACCGGACCCCGCTCGATACATTAAGGTCCGAATAGGTTAGAATGTTCGCCAACCTGGACAATTCCCCGAGGGCTGACGCCTGCACACCTTTGTACAAGACATAACCTGTAATTGGAGAGCCGCCATCTGAGAGGGGGGGCGACCAGGTGAGCGTGATGCTGGACGAACCGCCGATGGCGATTAGATTTGTGGGGGGGGAAGGGACGCTCTGCGGCGCGGAGGATATCTCGTTTGAGAGTGGGCCCTCGCCAAGCTCGTTGACCGCCGAGACCGCATAGAAATACATCGAACCGCTGGTGACCCCGGTGTCATTGTAAGATAGAACGTTTCCCAATACTGTCAATAATTCAAGTGCACCGCTTTCCGTTCCCCGGTATACTCGGTAACCATTCAAAGGGGAACCCCCGTCGCTTTCCGGTTGCTGCCAGGTAATTCTCACATAGTCACTTCCGGTGATGGATGCCAGATTCAGGGGGGCGGATGGGGCTGTGACTAGCACAGTTTGGACAGAGATGCTGTTCAGCCACATGGTGTTGGGCGTGCACATGGTTATTCCAAATTCTTTATGCTTTTGAAACGCAATCTCAACATACCGCAAGGCCCTTCCTCCTGCTTGACCCCGGAACCTCTCCACGCCGTCCATGAGAAATATCACTTCATCCCCGGACCTGGAAATGGATAAAGGTTTATTCAGAAGATGTGAGAATTCCGAACTTTCACCTGTCGTGTGTATCACCTGGCCTCCCGGGCCCCGAACATATAGCGAAGCCATATTGGTCGAGTTCGAAGTGTCTGCCCATCCGAAGGCGTGAATGATGGTGTGGGAAGAGTCCAATAACCGTATCTCCAGCTTGCCTACATTGTAAACGGTGGTTTCCGCTTCGCATTTGAAAATACCTTCCACCGTAAAATCACTGGCGAGGGATACCGTTGTTCTGACCGTCGGGCCGTACCAGAGAGGCAGGTTTTCTTCAGCGATGGGATATCCGATATTGTAAGGTTGGGGATCGAAAGAGGATGCATATAGGTAAAATTGATCTTTGATAGTCATGGTTCCAGATGCCCCGATTCCGCCCTTTTCCCATCGGGGGTCCATGGCTGCGCCGAAATCATCCGACCATGATTCTGCACTGGCTTGAGATGAAAAAAAGGAGAATACGGCCAGGGTCGTCATCAGCAGGAGAAAAGCTGTGAGCAGAGAGACGAACGGAACGCAATCGATTTTTGCATTGGGCATAGTTCTAATCAATATCTTAACAAGTTATTAACCTTTCCGTCTAACTGGTGCGAACTCAGCATCCAAGCTGCTCCCCCACCACCCGGTCCATCTCCTTCAGGAACTTCTTCTCGGCATCAATGGGGAACGTGGCCCCTGCAGCGATGTCATGGCCGCCGCCGGCACCGCCGAACTTCTCGGCGGCCTGCTTGCATGCGGCGCCAAGGTTCAGGCCGGCTTTCAGCATGCCCCGGGGTGCCCTTGCCGAGAGATGCATCTCCCCATCCTTCTCCGCCATGCCCAGGGTGGCTTTTGAACTGTCGAAAAAGTAAAGGGAACCCAGGCCTGCCAGCGCCCCGGCGTAATTCACCTCGGAGGTCTTGAAGAACTGGATGTTCCTGAGCGCCTTCGGCGGCTCAGCCTCCAGCTCCCTGAGGTTCTGGATTATGAACTCCCTGTGTTTTTTCTCGTTCTCGATTGCCCTCTCCTTGGCCGCGGGGTCGCCCAGTGCCAGGGCCAGGCCCAGGGTGTGCTCGCCCTGTCTGGCGCAGCTGTTGAACAGAGAGCTCAGCTCATCCGCGTACATGCCCCAATCATAGAGCCAGTACCGCGCTGTAACAAGATCGCCGACGGCCTCGGGCGTTGCGCCCTGCCTGAGCAACCTTATCGCACAGATGGAATTGAAGAACCGCCTCTTCTCGTCATCCAGGTCAGCGAGCTTCGTCTCCTTCTCCATGCCCATCCATTTCAGGAACCTGCTGGTCTCGCGCTTCCTTCCGCTGATGCCTTTGAAGTATGGCTCCGGGCTTTCCAGAAGGGAATCGTAAATTGTCTGGCCTTTGATGTTCGGCAGCATCTCCATCTTCAGCAATTCCGCTTTCGCAGCGGCAATGACCAGGTCTTCATTGTAACCTTTGAAGCCGCCCAGGTTCTGGCGGTCGCCCACAGCCCCCGCAAGCGCGGGCCCCAGCATGTCCCAGTTTGCGGGGTCGACGGTCACTGCCAGCCCCAGCGCGAAGCTGGAGGCGGACGCTTCTCTGGCACCATCGATGCCGAAGAGATGGGGGTTCATATGAATGATTCTCTTGCCATCTGTTTCGGGTTGATGATGGTCTATGACCAGCACTTTATGGGGGAACTCATCCAGGACGCTGACCTTGGAACTGCCCATGTCTGTGAAAATAATCATATGGTTCTCCGGGGTATTGGCCCGAATGTCGGCCAGCATACCGTCGGTCAGTTTCTTGGATAAAGTAGTTCTGAAACCCAGGCCGAGCCCCCTCACCATCCGGCAAGCGACCGCGGCCGAACCTATGCCGTCCGGGTCGTAATGCGAGATTATGCGAACCTGGCCCTTATGCGATTTGAGAAATGCGGTGGCCTCGTCAAGGCGCCTCGAAAGCGAGGCGCTGAACGTCATCACGGGCTTGGCGCCGTCAGGCATGATTACCTACTCAGTTCCAGCTCGGCGCGGTCCAGGCTGTACTTCCATGACTCCGGAAGCACACCGGTGCTCTTGTAATAGCGCTCCAGCCTTCTGATCTTGGCTTCCAGCAGATGCAGGTTCCGCGTGTTGTGGATGTCCCTGGGGTTCTGCTTGAGGTAAGCGTTCAGGCCGATGACCTTCTTCAGCAATGCCGCGAAGTCCTCCGGGAGCTTCTGCATGACGCCTTTCTCCTTCATGATCACGGTGATGCTTTTTCCAGTGGCCAGTTTCACATCCGGAACGCCGTGCTGGTCCCTCAATATGAGGCCAATCATGGCGCTGGTGTGGCCATCCCCGGCCAGCTTGACTATGAGGTCCTCTATCTCGGCCTGGTCGAGAGGTACCCATGCCGGGTTCTCGGTCTTGAACGGTCGCTTGGATGACGACTTTCCCTTCTTGCGCGCGTGCATTCTTGCCATTTGATGTCCCCCTGGAGTTACTGGCATGTTAAAATTGCCAGTCGAGGTAGGCACGGATATGTGTTCTCATATTTAAGGATGCCTCGCCTTTCATGGTACCCATGGGGCAAGGGTTCAATCTTGGGATTTTAGATTTTCGGTTTTATAGTGAATGTATCTATAATCGAATTTTTTCATTCATTCACTAGAAGCCGAAGACGAATCCACCAATTCGGATTTAAAGTCCTCGGCTGTAGATCTTAGATTTGTGCCAAGATATAAGGGGCCAGGGTTCAGAACCTAGGGGCTAGCTGATTGCTTGCTTGCTCCACGGGCGATAATTTTAATATCAAGATGCCATTGAAACCTTCGGAAACAATAATGGATGACGAGCCAGATAATAGACAGCGTACCACCCGCCTTGAGCGATGGAAGATGTATGCCAAGATTTCGGATACAAGCACCATAACCAGGCGTGTTTTCACGATGAACGGTTTTGACGGTGCGTTGACCATACTCGGCGTTTCCATCGGCGCATACATGTCCCATATCGACGATCCATCCGTTCTGATAATGGCGGGAATATCCGGTGCATTTGCAATGGGGATTTCGGGATTCAGCGGCGCATACATGGCAGAAAGTGCCGAACGGACAAAAGAGATTAAGGACATGGAAAGGGCGCTGCTCAAATCGCTTGATGAAGATTCCACGCAGATGGAAGCGGCAAAATTCGCAACCAACATCACAGCAATAGTCACAGCCCTCAGCCCGGTTGCCACTGGGCTCATCGTCCTCAGCCCGTATTTCCTGGCGAATTCCGGCGCCATCAGCATGGAAACGGCATTCATCTCGTCGCTCCTTCTCGCTTTCGCAGTGTTGACCGGCATGGGAATATACCTGGCAAAGGTGACACATGGAAATATGCTCATTCATGGCCTCAAAATGCTGGCCATAGGCATCAGCGTTGCAGTGCTGTGCAGCGCGGTATCTATCCTGTTAGGCGCATAGGAACCCCGGTGAAAATCGCGGTCCGTTCGACGCTTGTACCAAACCATATATAAACTAGGTCGACACTATTGTAGTTTAGAGGCTAATATCTATTATTCTGCCCACATAATAGAACCTCCCTCAGCAATGGGGGAGGTAGCCTCCTCCATTCTTCCCCGGATGATGATTATGAGAAAATCGAGGGTCGAAATATCATGCGGCTTCTTCGCCATAATCATTGTAATCTCTGCATTTCTGTCCTGCAGCTTGCTGGGCGGAACAGGCCAATACGTTCCCAGGGCCAATGATTACTCGACATACGATTTCGCGGTGAACCCGCCCACTGCCTTGGACTTCGTTTATCCGCTGGCCAACTATTCCCTTGTTAGGGGAGGCAGCAGCATCGGCCTGTTCGAGAGGATCGGGCTGGCGCATTTCGAATCCGGGATTGAGTTTTACGAGGGGTTGACGAATATCACCCATAATGACAAATATGGGCGGCTGGACGTCCATGAAACGCCAACCACAGTCATCCAGTACAGAGCAGCCGAACCGAACGCGATAAAATTCCATCTGGCCGCCGGAACCGGCGCCATCAGGAGGGGCGGTTCCGTCGTCGTTGGAAGCGAGGATGCCAGCGGCCTCTTCGTCATGCTTGGGGAATCTTCCGCGGCAATATCGGGCCAGGAAGTGCAATTCAACATCCCGGCAGGTTCAGGCGTGATTTACAGGGGGGACACAGGCCTTGACAGCCCCATCGGCGGAGCAGTGGCCGAGGGCAGGGTGTCTGCGGAGATGTATCTGCTGGACGTTGGCGGCTATGTCAGCGAGGACGTTGTGCCCTATGACGACGCCTGGCTTTATGCGGTGACGGCATCGAAGGAACTGGTCGAGGTCCAGGTTGCCGGGGAATTCACAGGCAAGGCTGTCGTTATCCACGTGACAGAACCGTACCTGAAATACATGTCCGCCGAGGACCTGATGGTTAAACTGGATGGCGATAATGTTAAAATGGGCGCCGGCATGGCCGAAACGCTCTGGGAAACGGGTCAGGAATCGAAATATTTCGCTGTAAAGACCGCCGAGGGCTTCGATATCGTGGTCTACATGCCCGAGAACATGGACAGCGTCATAACCGTCACCACCGCCGAAACAGATTTCGGCGTTGACGGACTCATAACATTGCTGGCCGCCATAGGCATAGTGGCAGTTGCCGTGGTGGCCCTTATCAAGACGGATTGAGGGCTCAAGCGATACGGCTCGGGTCCTGCAACACGCAAAACTAGGGTATCCTAGACCTGGGCGCGCCAGTTGATCTGCGCCGGGACGGCCTTGTGTCGGTGCAGTATATTCTCACGATGTCCCTTGCGGGCGCCGAACCGCGGCGCAGATGTGCGTCGGCGGTTTTTATGGAATGTATCTTCACTGGTATCCCGTCCACATCAATCTCGCTCTCGACGGTGAATTCCTCCTCCGGGTCGGTGAGAATCTCCAGCGACTGCGTGTGCCCGTGCCGATTGACGGATATCCTGACCCTGGCCTGGTCGAAATTCTTTGTCCAGAGCGTCTGAACCTCGCCTACGGAGGCTGCCTCGACGCGCACACCCCCGACCTCTATGCCAGTGACCTGGAGGCGCTCATCCTCGTGCATGAACTCATCCCCGACAGCAAAGCCCCAGTCCGATGGAAATTCTGCGGTGGTCCTCTCGGAGACATCGCCGCGGCTGATTATCATTCGCAGCTGTATCTGGCCGATGGATTCCAAAACATGGTTGCCGACCTTCCCGCACTTGCTGCATTTCAGGACCATCTTGAGCTTCTTGCCCTCTAATCTGCCCTTCAACGTTTTGTGGAGCGTCTCCTCGCCGCAATCCGCGCACTCGAGGTTCATGGAAGCGGGAATCCGGGGTTTCATGCCAGTGCGCTCCTTACCTCTTCGGCGATCTTCTCGGCTGCCGCCCTTGGGTCCTCGGTTTCGTAGATGGCCCTGCCCACTATGACATAATCCGCGCCAGCCTTTATCGCGTCTGAAGCGGAGCCGCCCTGGGCGCCGACACCCGGAGACAGTATCTTCAGTCCGCCCACGATGCTCCTCAGCATTCTGACCTTCTCTGGCCTGGTCGCGGGTGCGATGATGCCTGCGGCGCGCACCTCCACGGCCAGCCTGGCCATGTCCTCGGCCACCGGCATCATGAATCTGTTCGCACCCGGATGGCTCATCTCCGTGACCACGAAAACGTCCATGCCCCCGGCGGCTTTTATGCATGCCTCAACGGAATCCTTCCCGGGAAACGCCTGGCAGATGATGCCCTTGGCCCCGGAGAGCCTGGCCTGCTCGACTATGAGGCGGTTGGTGTTGGGAATGTCTGCCACCTTGAAATCGCAAATCACATCGGCCCTTGCGGCCAGTTCCTTGACTGCGCCCATGCCGCAAGCCAGAGCGAAGGGATAATTCACCTTGACAGCGTCAACATATTCGCGGACCTGCTCAACGATTCCCATGGCCTTGGCCTCATCGATTATGTCCAGTGCCAGTATGACCCGGGTATTCTGCTTCATGGGTGAAGGGAAAACGGCAGTTTATAAAAAGGTACCCTTTTCTAATTTTAGATTTAGTAATTGTAGATTTAGTAATTGCTGCTGGCAAAATGGCGTCCGTCAATTCTGTCGGGAATAGTTCCGCGGGAAGCGGGAAGCGGTGACGAAATCAATGGCTGGCGTAACAGCCATTTCGTACGTTTCCCTCTTCCCCGTTCCCGAGTCCCGAACATTAACATTCGCAACAGTAAATTACCAGATTGAAAATTAACAGATTAACAAATCATCAATCGAATCGTTCCTTGCATCCGGGGCACAATAGTTGGCCATCATGAAATTCCAGCATGTCGGAATACCCCCTGCATGACTCGCAATACCCTGAGGCCTGCTCGATGGAGGCCAGCATCACGTCATCATTCCCACCGGACAGGTTAGCCAACTCCCTGGTTACCTCGATGTAATGGGGCGCTATCTGAAGGATGTCCTGGGCGGACACCACGCCGACGAAACGGCCTTCGTGCATAACTACGAGTTTCCTCAGGCGAAGCCGGGCCATCTGCTTGGCAGCATCAAGGATGTCGGTGCTTCTGGATACCCAGACAAGGGGGGAGCTCATTATCTCCTGCAACTGGACCTTGGCGGGGCTCTTGCGGGCGCTGACCACCTTTCTGACTATGTCGCGCTCCGTAACTATGCCAATCGGTTTGCCCTCTTCATGGATGATGACACAGCCAGTCCCGTACTCGACCATGGCGGCGGCAGCATCTTCCACGGTCTCGAAAGGCTCCATCTGAGGTATGTCGGTGCCCATTATCTCCTTGACAGGGGTCTTGTTTTTCATGCTATCAAGCTAATTATAGTCATTCCAGTGTATTAAACTTTTGCATGGATATAGTGAATATCAGCATCATGTTTCACACCGGTTGCATGCAAAAGGTATTAGGCAATCATGAATTTCCTTGTCCGCATGAGAAGTTTCACAGAGAGCGCCATGAGGCTCAGGCCGAATGCAGCATTCGAATACCTGGCAATGGCCAAGGACCTGGAGAGGCAGGGTAAGAACATTCTTCATTTCGAGATCGGGGAGCCAAATTTCGACACGCCGGCACATATCAGCGATGCTGCCATCGCAGCCCTCAGGGGAGGAAAAACGCGCTACGTCAAGTCCTCCGGGATACCTGAATTGAAAGATGCCATCTGCGAAGAGGTCGAGAGAACCAGGGGGTTCAGGCCGGAACCGGACCAGGTGCTTGTGGCACCGGGAGGCAACCCCCTGATATACTTTCTGGTCACCTGCGTTGCCGAACAGGGGCAGAACATCGCCCTGCAGGACCCCGGATTCCTCACCTACTTCTCGGTCCTTCAATGCACCGGCGTGAAGGGAAATTTCGTCCGGCTGAAGGAAGAGAACGAGTTCCGCATGGACCCGGAGGACCTGGACCGCGTCATTGATGACGATACCAGGCTGATAATACTGAACTCGCCGTCCAACCCCACCGGCGGCGTCATGAAAAAATCGGAGATTGAGCGCGTGGCGGAGATGGCGGAGGAGCATGACGTTTACCTGCTGGCGGATGAAATATACAGCAAGATGACTTACGACCGACCTCACCACAGCGCGGCCGTTCGTGATGAGTGCAAGGAGAGGACCGTACTCCTGGACGGGTTCTCGAAATCCTATGCCATGACCGGGTGGCGGCTGGGATACGCAGTTGGCCCGAAGGAACTGATAAAGAAGATGACCATGGTGCTGGAAGCCACTGTCTCCTGCACCCCGGATTTCCTCCAGTACGGCGGGATAGCGGCGCTCAACGGCCCGCAATACGTGAAGGAGATGATGAATACATTCAGGCAGCGCCGCGACCTTCTTATCGCGGGGCTCAACAGCATACCGAAGCTCAGCTGCGTCATGCCCCAGGGCGCGTTCTACGCATTCCCGAACATTACCAAGACAGGAATGAACAGCAGGGAGTTCGCTGACTTCGCCATCAACGAACTGGGAATCGCGCTGCTTCCCGGCACCGGGTTTGGGCCCGGCGGAGAGGGCTACATACGGTTATCCTACGCCACCAGCATCGAGACCATAAAGGAAGCTATTGACAGGCTCCGGGCCGGGCTGGAATGAGGCGGCCAGATGCGATTTTTCAGGGGGATGGGTGAATGAAGGTTGCCGTGGGCCTCAGCGGCGGGGTCGATTCCTCTGTGGCGGCCGCGCTGCTGAAAGAGCAGGGCCATGATGTCCTGGGCATTCTCATGAGAATATCCGACTGCAATGCCACCGGGCGGAAGGGCTGCTATGGGTCTGACCATGCCGAGAGCATCCGGAAGGCCGGGGCGGCCGCCAAGGCACTGGGCATACCCTTCCACGTGCTGGACCTCAAGGCCGAATACCGCACCATCGTTCTTGAATATTTCAAATCCGAGTACATGCGAGGGCGGACGCCGAATCCATGCCTCAGGTGCAACCCCCGTGTGAAGTTCGGGGCCATGCTGGACAAGGCCAGGGAATCCGGGATAAATTTCGATAAATTCGCCACTGGGCATTATGTCAGGACGGATTTTGACGCCGAATCGGGGAGGCACCGGCTGATGAGGGCAATGGACCCGGCCAAGGATCAGTCCTACGGCTTGATTTTCCTTTCCCAGGAACAACTGGCAAACACACTCTTCCCCCTGGGCGACATCACAAAAAACGAGGTGAGGAGGATTGCCAGGGATATGGGCCTTCAGACCCATGACGCACCAGATAGCCAGGATTTCTACGGCGGGGACTTGGCCGACCTGATTCGGGAAGAGCCGAAGCATGGAGACATACTCGACACGGCCGGAAACACGGTCGGGTCGCACAATGGGATATGGAACTACACTGTCGGCCAGAGGCGCGGCCTGGCCGTCCCGGGTGTGAGGCCCATGTACGTAAAGGCCATCGATGCCGAAAGCAATGCGGTCATCGTTGGCGAGAGGTCCGAGTTGTACTCGAAGGAACTGGTTGCCGGTGATGTCAACTACGTTTCCGTGGACAATATCGAATCGGGAAAGCGGGTGGGCATTCGCATAAGGCACACCCAGGACATGGCACAAGGCACGGCGGAGCCTTTGCCCGACGGCAGGATCCGCGTGAGGTTCGACGAGCCACAGTGGGCGATTGCGCCAGGCCAGGCCGTGGCCTTGTATGAGGGAGATATGGTGCTGGCCGGCGGCATCATTGAATAGAATTCCGGTCATTGCTCGGTATAGAAATACCGCAAACTGTATTTCAGGTTCGCCACCTGCCTCAGCTTCACGTCCTCCGGGAAGTACCGCCTGTATGCAGGGTTCCCGAAGCGCCTGTCCAGCAATACCACCGCAGCCCTGTCCGTCTCGGAGCGGATGCATCTTCCGATGGCCTGGAGGACGCGATTCATGGCCGGATAGGTGTATCCGTAATCCCGGCCCTTGCCTGGGCCGAACTTCTCATCGTAGTACCTGATGAGCTGCTCCTGCTCAAGGGATGGGGGCGCGTACGGCACGCCCACCACAATGACCGAATCCAGAAGGTTGTCCTTGTAATCTATTCCCTCGGCCATGGAGCCGCCCATGACTGCCAGCATCATGCAGCCGCCCCCCGCCTTCAACCGGATGAGAGTGGTGACCAGGTCGCGTTTCTCGGCCTTTGTGGACTCCCTGACCTCGATTATCTGCTCCGTCGCCGGGCGGCACGTCCGCGGGCGGGCCCCCGGGCTCGCCGTCACCCGGCGCGCCTTCGTCGTCCCACGAACTCCGGTCGCGGTCGC
>JAWOHM010000029.1:0-11496 GCA_046485165.1 Thermoplasmata archaeon | reverse complement strand
GTCATGTTCAACCTATCATCAGCGTCACCAGCATCAGGCCCATGGCTATGGCCATGAGTATGTACAACTGGTTGCGCTTCCTTCTCAGCATCGTCTGGTGCTGGGCCTGGCATTCCGGGCCGCAGTAATCGTCCTTCAGGTTGATGGCCCTCTCGCAGTTCCTGCAATGCTTGTGCTGCAACAGTTTCTCTGACATCTTCAGCCTCCGAAAAGCCCGCCCAGCAGGCCCTTGCCCTTCTGGGGAATGTCGGCCTTCACATCCTAGCCAGTCGCGCCGTCCAGAATCAGATTGTACATCTTCCCGTTGTACTGGTAGGTGATGAACCATGCCGGAACGTGAAGGAACTCCGTGTTCCTGACATCATATGAAGTGCTCAGGCTGGAGATGACATCCAGCTCCTTCTCCAGCAGGAACCTGTGATGTGCTTCCATCTCCTGCTTGGCGATGTTTATGGCCTCGGCCTCGTCCATCTCGGAATTGAGGAAATTCGCCCCCGGGACCAGCCTGGATATCTCGAAATCCGCCTTGGCGGCCAGCGGCACCTCGTATGCCCTGGTGGGGAATGCGGAAGCCCGCCTGCCCAGCACCTTCCAGTAATACTCTTTTTCCAGGGTCCCGCTTTTTGGCGTCGGGTATCCAGTCCTGGTCAGCTCTCCCTGGTACTCGGATTTGGCAATCGCATTGACTATGAACAGCGGCAGGATCTGCAGTTCCTTGCTCACCACCCTGTGCTTCCTGGCCAGGTCATCCGGCTTGAGGAAGCCGCTGCCCATCCAAGCCTTAATCACAGCGTCAATGGAATCGAGGCCTATCTTCGGCGGGATGATGCTGTGCTTGAGAAAATATTTCGAGCCGACCGCGAGGTTGACATCCGAACCGCAGTAACCACAGGTCACTATGGCGTCGCCTGCCTGGACCTTCAGCGGTCCCCCGCAATCAGGGCAGCTCAGTTTCTGGACTATTTCAGGCATTTTACCGATAAGAATATAAGTCCGATGGGTATAAACCTTTTTCATGGCATCGCTTGGGGCGCTGAAGCGGAGCATGGCTCTGACACTGATTCTCATATTCGGCATGCTTTTCGCCCTTCTGATTGTCATAAGCACGCTCATCCAGTGGTACATGGCCGGAGCCTTCATCCCTTTCTGGTTCCAGATAATCGTGATAATATTCATCACCACCCTCTTCGTCCTGTTCCAGTGGGCCATCTCCCCCGGCATAATCCGCTGGTCCTCCCGGCTCAGATACCTGAAGCCCGGAGAAAATCCGTTTCTCGAGAACGCCGTGAGGGAGCTGTGCCAGAAGTCCGGGGTCCCGATGCCTGCGCTGGCCGTCTCCCCGGACAGAAGCCCCAACGCATTCGTGTTCGGCCGTTCCAAGAACTCGGCGACACTGGCAGTGCACGTCGGCCTGCTGGAGCAGCTCAACAAGGACGAGATAAAGGGCGTTCTGGCGCATGAGATAGGCCACATAAAGCACAACGACATGGCCATCATGACCGTGGTCAGCGTCGTCCCCATTCTGGCGTACATGCTGGCCCGCTCGGTGCTGTGGAGCGGCGGGGGCCGCAGCCGGAACTCAGGCGGGGCGATAATCGTCGCAGCCCTCATCGGCTTTGCCGTTTATGTCATCTCCCAGCTCATGATACTCAGACTCTCCAGGCAGAGGGAGTTTTACGCCGACGCTTTCTCCGCAGTGGCGACCAACGACCCGCACAGCCTCAGCTCCGCCCTGGCCAAGATTACTTATGGCCTTTCAATATCCAAGGACCAGCCCGGCGCAGCGCGTTCGTTCTACATAGGCGATCCCCTGTCCGCCAAGAAGGAGATAGGGTCCATCATGCAGAACAAGAACAGGTACGACCTGGACGGCGACGGCGTCCTGGACGAGAAGGAGCTGATGCTGGCCATGGAGGAGGAGGCAAAGCGCCGGCGCCACAGCGAGGTCGCGTCCACCCACCCGTCCACATTCAAGCGCATCCAGAACCTCAAGGAGATGGAGAAGGACCTGAAGCACGGCGGGATTGGCGGGGATATTTACAAGCGGATTTAGCTTGCTGGAATATGTTTGCTTCTGCTATTGTAGATTTTCGATTTTAGATTGTAGATTTGTGCCAGGAAATCGCCTGCCAAGTGGTTAGATTAGCTGGCCGTAATTGACGGCCAGCTCGTTATATCTAAAATCTAAAATCCCTAAATCTAAAATCGCCAATCCTCCGGCAATTATTTTATTCCGGAGAGAATACCCCGGTCTCATGGACATTGAGTACCGCCATCCGACCGAGGCCGATGCGGAGGCCATGATAGATGTCATCAATCGCAGCACAAGAGAACTGAGGCACCACGTTGAGGATACAGTGGAGAACATGCGCACCTGGCTGTTCGGGGAGAAGGACTTCGACCCTGCCGGCTACCTGATTGGGTTTGACGGTGACACCCCGGTGGCCTTCGGTGGTTCCATGATATCAAAATCCAGATTCGAGAGCGGCATCAAGGATGCGCAGGTGAGTTTGTTCATTGTTCCGGAATTGAGGGGCAAGGGCATCGAGGAGCACATTTTCAATCTAACCGCAGAATATCTCAGAGCCAGAGGCATCGAATCCCTCAGGTATTGGGCACCCGAGCCATCCGGCTGGAGAAACGATTTCGCAATCAGGCAGGGAATGAAGGACATAAGGCATGGCTACCTGATGATATGCGACAAGCCCCTTTCCAGCCCAACCCCGGCGTTGCCTGATGGATACTCCCTATCCAGAAAGAACATGCTGGAATGCTCTGACGATGAATTGAAGGAGTTCATCAGGGCATTCAATGATTCCTTTCAGGACCATTGGAATTTCTCAGCCATCCCCGAGGACAGGTTCATCAAGGTCAGGGACGAGACCATCAAAGCGAAGGATGGCATATACTGGCTCACCACAACCACCAAGGGCGGGGAGATTGCGGGCGTCTGTTTTTACGCGATCGAATTGAGATACAACGAGCAGAACAACAAGAAGGCGGGATGGACCAACATCCTCGGCGTGAAGAAACCCCACAGGCGGCTGGGGCTGGGCCGCGCGTTGCTGACTGACTCTATGACATGGCTCCGCGGGCAGGGCATGGACATATTGTACCTGGGCATGGAGGCCCAGAACAGCAAAGCCCTTTCACTATACCTTTCCATGGGCTACAGGGTGGAGCAGGAGAACGTCCACTACGAGCTGAAGCTGTGATATTGTAGATTTGACGGTATGGCCGGTGCCGGGGTGCGGTCCTTTGGTTGGACGGTAGCCAGGATTCAATGCCCTTGCAGGCAGTTGGACCGGGGCTCTTACAACTGCGTTCCGCACTCATTGCAGAACTTCGCCCCGGCCTGTTCCTTACCACACTTCGGGCACTTGACCTTCATTGGCGCGCCGCACTCATCGCAGAATTTTGCATCTGGAGTATTGGCATCGCCGCACTTCGGGCATTTAACGGTGCCGGCTTTCACCATGGATTTGCCGCATTCCTTGCAGAATTTTGCGTCCTCCGCGACAAGCGCGCCGCACTCCTGGCATTTCACCATGACCTGCTTCTGGGAACTGCCCTGCTGCATGCCCTGGCCCATGGCTCCGCCCATGCCGATGCCAATGCCGGCGCCGGCTCCCAGGCCAGCCATTGCGGCGGTCGCATTCCCGCCGCCCTTGGCCGCGCCCTCGCCCACGCCCTCGATGGCCTTTCCGGTCTGGTATTCCATGTAATTGACGCCAAGGGCGCCCATCGCTCCCCTGCGATCGATTGCAGCCTGCACTTCCGGAGGCGGTGTGATTGTGATGCCAGCCAGATTGGTTATGTCAAGGCCGTACCTCTTCGCCTCGTTGTCTATCTTGCCCAGGATGAGCTGCTCAATCTCATTGACATAGGCCGGCATGTCCACGACTGCCATGTTCTTGTCCCTCTTCAGCTCGCCCAGGACATCGTTGACGCTCTGGATGAGCTCGCTCCTCAGCCATTCTATGACCTCGTCCGAGCCGGACCAGCCCCTGGTGCCCACGAACTGCGTGATGAACAGCATCGGCTCCACCACCTTGTAGGAGAACTGGCCGAACACCCTCAATCGGACTAGGCCGAAATCCGCGTCCCTGAATGTCAGCGGCTCCGGTGTGCCGAACTTTCCCCTCAGCTCGCGCCTCTGGATATAGTAAACCTCTCCCAGCTGTTTGACGCCGGTGAGCTTTGGCAATATCTCCCTGAGTATCGGCACGTTCTGGGTTGTGAGCGCGTAGCGCCCGGCCTGGTCGAACACATGCATGGCCTTCCCGTCCCTCAGGAACACCGCGAACTCGTCCTCCATGACGATGATGTTGTCGTTGTAATAGATGTTCGTGGGCAGCCTGTACATTATGTTCTCGCCCTTGTACTCATTGGGCCAGGTGTATGTGTTCCTGGCAACGTCCCCGTCCTTGCTCCTTCCTCTGCTGAATACCATGTTATCACCCTATCGTGAGGCCGGCGAAGGCCTCCCTTCTCTGGTCGAATATAGTCTCGTAATCCTCGATGGCCTGGATGGCGTTCGTCAACTCCAGGGCGATGTCCGGTTCCGGCATGGTCCTGGCAGTGTCCTTCAGGTTGTTGGCTATCTTCATCAGCCCTTCGATGAGGTTCAGCAGCCTGAGGTCCCACTCGTACATGTTGTTCAGTTCCGCTTCCTTGATGCGGTAGTCCGGGGATATGCCCGTGTATCCCTGCTCAGCATGCCTCAGCCTGTCGATTGCCGTGTGGGTCCTGATGACCAATTCGCCGATGTCCTCTATCAGGTCGATGGCATTGCGCTTCGCAATGGCCTTCCTCGCGCCCTCGAAGCCCTTCTCGGCAACGCCCAGCCTGTTCGCCAGCTCCTCCCTGAGCAGCCTGTCCGCTATCCTCAGGTCCTCCTTTATCCTGTATCCCCTGTAGCCCGGTATGACCAGCTGTATCATCTTGATGATGCCGCGGTCAGATTCCACCTTGTCCCTCAAGTCAGTCATTTTCATGCCTCCACTCTGATGTTTCTGAACAGCAATGCCAATCCAATGATGCCTATTAAAATTATTCCGACGGCCGTGCCCACGAGCCCGCCCAGGATGTTGCTGGCTATGCCCAGCAATATCAGCGTGAAGACTGTCAGCGCCAGCCCGGCGCCGAGCAGGAAGCTCGAGATTCCCCTGGGCCCGGAAACGAAACTGATGATTATCAGCAATATTCCGGCGCTCATGAGCCAGAGCAGGAACGCCTCACCCATCCTCGCCGCTCCAAGGGCCCAAACCAGCATCCACACGCCCAGCAATATCAGCAGGGTGAACCATCCCACGTAGTACATGATGTCGTTCTTTCTCATATCCTCGCCTCATTTTTTTTTATGAATATCAATAATCAAGTATATTAAGGTTGGGCGGGAATGCCCGGAAATGCCATCCATCCCGATATTTATGGTTCAACCATCATATCTTGCGGATCTTCCCCAGCATCGGCTCGTATATCAGGCCCTTGTCCAGCAATCCTTCTATGGCTTCCTCGAAAGCTTCCTTTTTAAGCCCGGCCTTCTTGGCCGCTTTAGCAAGCATGTCCCAGTCCAGGCCTGCGGTTTTCGGGTCCTCGGCGGTTATGACCTTGAGCAGTTTTTCCTCATCGTCGGTCAGTTCTTCGTCGGACTCCACCTTCCCGGCCGGCTCATCTTGCGCCACTGGTGGGGTTGGCGGGATGTCCACGCTCTCCTCGAACTCATCGTAATCGTCCGGCTCCGGCTCTTTTGCCTCTTCCGGTTCCGGGAGGTCAGGCGCGCCCCCCTCCTCGGGAATGAGGGACCTCAGGGAATCGATGAGCATCGATTGATATTTTTCCAGGGGGATGTCCTCGCCATAATGCTCCCTTGCGGAGACAATGCCTTCCGCAAGGTTCTGGCTGAAGCCCAGGCTTGCGAGCCCTTCTGCGCTTATTCCATCCATCTTGCTGGCTTCCGAGTTCGCCTCCAGCCTCTGCTTCAGGGAGGCGCAGGCGTCCATCACCCATGAGTTCCGTATGTTCTTGTCCACGGCCCTCACGACCTCCGGGCGGATGGAGATGTACATGACCCCCTCCTCTGGGCTATAGACCCGGACCTTGCCGATGACCGCCGCGAAACCCGGGACGGATAGTTTCGACATCGCGGCTGCAGCTTCGGGCTGGAACTGGCCGGCCGAAACGTATGTGGTGCCGGTCGGGTCTATTATTTTTGCCTTCCACCTTGCCTCGTCAGGGGTGCCAACGTTCTCCAGGTCTGTGACCACGCCCACGATGTACACGCGGTTCACCTTGGCGCCCAGCGGCGTTATGACATAGGTTGGCGCCCTCTCCTCATCGCTTGTGACAACCAGCGAGGAATCGTTCAGTTCCCCCGCAAGCATCCTCCATGCTATCTCCCTGGATTTCATTCCATCACCTCTTCCAGCATCTTCCTGGCCCTGTCCTGCGGGTCCTCGTTCAGGAACTCGGTGGACGTGGCAATGAGCATGAGCCCGAAGTCGTCGGATGTGACATTCCCGGATACGCAGACCGGCATTGCGACAAGTTTCTGGAAAAGCTGGTCCCAGATAATCTCGCGGCTCATGGCCTTCTGCGCCTCCTTCAGGCACTTTTCCATGGATTTCCCGAGCAGCTTCTCGGTGATGTCCCGGCCCATGATGGCGCTTATCGCGCCTGTGCCGTCATCCACTATCGCCTTGACCCGGAGGTCGTCCTTTCCCTCGACCTTGCCATGCAGCCGGCACTCGCTTTTCTGGAGAACCCGGTTGCACTCCGGGCATCTCTCCACCAGGCCGCTGCCCTCGCGAACGTCCAGGACCACGCCGTTAATGGAGGCGTCGACCATTCCCCCCACCCTGGCCAGATGCTCGATTGTCACCAGCGAGGGTTTCTGGAGTTCCGTGCTCTTCGGCATCTTCTCATCGGATTTTTCAGCATTGGCCGCGTCAAAATTGAACTGGGGCATGCCCCTCCACCTTCTCAGGTATCCGGTATGCACCGTAACCACGTCCCCCTCCTTGACCTTGCACTTCCCCCAGCAGGTGAAGGATACCTTTCCGGTTTCGTCGGCCATTATGCCGCTCAGCACGTCCTTCTTCTCCCCGCTGACCGTCACCTCCCTGGATTCCATCTCCAGGATGCGGGCGACAAGCGAGATGTTGCCTGTAGCCTCGCCAAGCTCGGACACCTTGCAAGCCCTTGCAGGCCTGGATGCCGCGCCCTTGTATTCGGGCATCTCTGACTTGTCCAGCTTCGTGATTCTCCCACGATTGCCGATGTTCAGCTGCGGCTCGTCCTTGTACTCGGTCACATAGGCATGCTCCAGCCGGATGACGTCGCCCTTGGCCAGGCTGAGCGCGCCCTTCTCCCAGTGGGTGAACGGAACGGTTCCGGACTCGTCGCCCAGTATGCCCGATATTATCGCCTTCTCCTTGCCGTCGGCTTTGATTACCTTCTCGGCCGCGAACAGCACCCGGCCAAGAACATTGACGTTCTTGTCCATCGGCGTGAGTTCCTTGATGGTCTTATCCATGGCCTCGGGCCCTGCGGCGCTTCCCGCCCCATGCTTTCTGAGCACGAGTTTCTTCGCCTCGACGGCAGAAAGCCTGAATTCCTCGATGTAGCTCTTCAATTCCTTCTCTATCTCTTTCCTGTCCGCGTCCTCGCCCAGGATGCTCAAAATATCCTTTACGTCCTTCTCATATTTCTGTGCCATTGGATCACTTCCTTTTTCTTACCGGTGATCGGTTGCATCCCCTATCTTCGAAATGGTATAAAAGGGTTGACGGGGGGTCACCGAAAGTGTTTCTCGCCGTAATCTCATCGATTCCAGATTGGCGATTACGGCGAAATTTCTTGAATCTGTTTATTTATAGAATGTTGATTCAGGGCGAATGCTTTTTCCTGTTTGGATTTAGTTTTCGCATTCACCAATTGTTTAGTTGATGGTTGTTTTATGGCGCTTATTTAGTTTGCAGATTGTTATCGCGCCATGGTTGAATGCTCTACCGGCAAAAGATTACAGACGCATTCAACTACCGTATCGTTTATATGATTGCTGGCCTTTGATGTATTGCTCCACCACATCGAATCCGTGCCCCACGCTGCCATGGAAACACCCAGGCGCCCACAGCCCTGTTTTGCACCATTTCACCAGCTCTGGGTGCGCCGCCCTGAGTTCCCGGCTGGAATTGCTCTTCACCTTCTCAGCCATCTTGCTGGGACTTAATTCCGGTAATCTCATTGCATGCAAATTGCCGATTACCGGCCATTCGCAGTGGGAATGTTTGTTTTTAAAATGACTACCCAGGGCGAATGCTCTTTTCTTTTTGGATTTAGATTCGCATTCACCATTTGTTTGCTAAATGAAGTGAATTTATGGCGCTGATTTAGTTATTAAATGTTGCCGCGCCATCGTCGAATGCTAAGGAATTATTTGTAACCATTCGCATTCAACTATCGTTTCTTCTGTATTTTTGCTGGCCTTTGATATACTGTTCGACGACATCGAACCCGTGCCCCACACTGCCATGGAAACACCCAGGCGCCCACAGCCCTGTTTTGCACCATTTCACCAGCTCTGGGTGCGCCGCCCTGAGTTCCCGGCTGGAATTGCTCTTCACCTTCTCAGCCATCTTGCTGGGACTTAATTCGGGGGGATGCTGCACGAACAGGTGCACATGGTCCTCGGCCACGGCCATTTGCAGTATTTCGATGTCCAGGTTTTTGCATGTTTTTCGGATTGTGGCATCGCAGTCCTCCGCGATCTTCCCGACCAGCACCTTCGCTCTGAATTTCGTGGTAAAGACCATGTGATCCGTCAACATGCTGGACGTGTGCCTCCTTCCCCACTGTTCTGCTTTCATGGGTGGGGCTATGAAGAGGCGGGTATATAAGTCGGAACAGGGGGTGGGCGAAAGTACTAATCGACTTCCACAACGATGCGATCCTTTCCGTCCGGGTACAGGAAGACGCTCTTCCCCGGTAATCTCATTGTTTGGTGATTGCAGATTACCGGCCTTTCGCAGTGGGAGTGTTTGCTTGGAAAGTGACTACCCATGGCGCATTCTCTACATCGCTTGCATTTAGAATCGAATGCACCGATTGCTGGCAGAATGTTTCGAGTCACATGGCCCTGGATTCAGTTTGGATATTTTAACGGGCCATCGTCGAATGCGCTGTTTTCAATTGCTGGATGTTGCATTCAACTGACTTCCACGACGATGCGGTCCTTCCCGTCCGGGTACAGGAATACGCTCTTGCCCTCTGTCAAGTCCAGGTATTCCGCTATCTGTGCAGGAATTCGGACGCTTAAGGAATTTCCTGATTTCACCACCTTGATGCGCTTTCCGAGTCCCCAGACCCCCAGCTCCTTGGCTCTGGCCTCCATCCTCTCCATCTCACTCTGGTCAAGGAACGATTCTCCGCACTTCTGGCAGACCTCGGCATCGTACTGGCCCAGGCCCACTCCGAACATCTCCTCCTCGACCTTTGCCTCTTTCAGGGCACTTCTTCCGCATATCGGGCATTTCTTCATCACTACCACCTCAGCATCACTGTTATCACATACCAGTCGTCGTTGATTCTCCGGAACACTACCTTCAGGTGCCGGTGAACGGAGGTTATCAGGCTGCCGTCCAGGGACTTGCTGCCCTTGCTGATGGCCTCCCGCACCTCCCCGGGCGAGATGCCGCGCTCCACCATCCGCTTCCTGGCGTGGGCGCTGTACTTGATGTCAGGCATGTAAGTACTGTTATGACGGGGCTTACATATAATACTTGCGGCGGGGAAGTAGTTTCGGCGACCTGGGATAGAGGTTTAAAAGGAAAGGCCGCATTTGGGGTATGCGGTGGACCCTGGTAGCCGATTGTCGGCTGAATACCGTTAGACCCCCAGTCTCTAGGGACATATATGTTGTCGAGGGTTTATATAATTAACGCACCCAAAAATGCCGGGATAGCCAAGCCAGGTATGGCGAGCGGCTGAAGACCGCCAAGACCCCAGTCTTCACGGGTTCACGAGCAACGAAACCTCGTTGCGAGCTAGCCGAGTTTTGAACTCGGCGTAGAACCTCGTTCCCGGCGGGGAATTTTTATTGCCTGGCAGACATACCAGGCAATTCAAACGAGGCATCGGTCACGTACCCCATAATAACAATGAGACACGCGCGGCGTTAGCTAACATACTCCCTACAGACTCGTGGCAATAATATGCTACAAGCCTCGTCTGTAAGGGCGGGGTATGTTAGCTGATATAAGCAGATATAAGCTATATATACCTAATACGATATTATGGGAGTACGTGACTTGGCGAGGGAAGTTATGAGATTTCAAAACGAGGAGCATACCGTACCTATTGAAGCAAAAAAATACAAGTTCAAATCAATTATTTCAAGGGCAATACTGGCAATAATTGTTACTTTGATTATCCTCTTTATACTCTATTGCATTTATTACGCTGTTGATCGAGAAATTATGCGATTTATGGGATAATTCCCTTATCAACTGATTTTTTTGCGTGTTGAACGAATTATTATGTCTCCTTGTTAATCTCATGACGACCGAAGCTGGCCCGAGAACTATCTTTTGATATGTTCGACGAGAGGGCCCGTTGATGCCTCGCCGGAGCTTTGCGACCTGCCAACGACGTTAAGACAGCAAAGCGCACGGTTGCGAGGGGTCGATGTGTAAGCATAACCCGAGCAATCACAAGTACAACGCAGGGACGGGGAGTCATGCCACAAGGTATTTATCTGACCTTGTGCATTCACTTGACGAACGACTGGCCATACTTGTTTTTCAGTATAAGGAGAGAGTTGGAGCGAAAACGATCTTTCTTTAGAATTGACGTGAGCGACTGGTGATGCCTCGCCGGAGCTTTGCGACCTGTACTGCCGTAATTCCAGCAAAGCGCACGGTTCCGAGCCACCATTCTCCCAACGTTACGGCGAAGGAACCACGAGTACAACGAAGGGGCGGGGAGCAAAAACACAGGTGAAATAAATCAGGCGACCGCGGCGCAGGATTTATATACACACCTGTGCATTCACTTGGCGTAGCGGAGGGTGCTGGCTATAGCATAGTAGGTTGCCGAAATCATTATATAGATACGAAATCATTATTGTTATAGGTAGAAGATGAAACGATTAATAAGTATCTGGCTGGTCGCAATTCTAATCACCACAGCATTGGTTATTGGTGTTTATGCTCAACAATCTCAGACAGCTGACAAACAGATATCCGGCACAGGTACAATCGTTTGGCGTCAAATTTTAGATTTTAGGGGTTACTTATTAATCACAGATAATGGCGAGACATATGCACCAATGCATCTTCCTGATGAATTCAAGGTAGATGGTTACCGCTTATTGTTTGCGGGAACAGTATCTCCAAATTGGATTAGTCTATCTGGATATGATGTAATTCTGATAGGTTTATTCGCGCCAATTGATTATGAGACAGTCTGCATCAGACCCAATGAGCAACCTACTAC
>JAWOHM010000021.1:0-9146 GCA_046485165.1 Thermoplasmata archaeon | reverse complement strand
TCAGCCTGTTCGTCCAGGAAGGCACCAACAGCATCAGGGTGGTTGTCACGACATTCATCGTGCTGGACGGCGCGCTGGCGTTCATCGGCTCCGCTGCCATCGTCTCCAGGGCGATAATAGAGAGGAGGCATGAGATAGGCATAATCTCCGCGGTGGGCGCGAACAGGAATTACCTGAGGAAGCTGATAATGAAGGATGTCTTCTTCATGTCCATTGCGGCCTCACTGCTTGGCCTGGCTTTGGGGTACATGTTGGTGTGGTTCATTGAGGAACAGGGGCTGCTGCAGATGTTCGGGGAGTCCATTCACGCGGTGATATCGCCCCAAATTGTCTTCGGGGTATTCATCGCATCCGTGCTCATTCATATGCTGTCCGGCCTCGCCATCGAGAACATGTTTGCCAGCGCGAAGCCCAGGGAATTGCTCCAGGAGACCGAGAAGGTGGGGCGGGAGGCAGACGCCCCCGACCTCGGCCTGGTGCTGGGGATGGAAGCATGAGGCCGAGGAATTCGGTATTGCTGGTGATTCTCCTATTCCTTGTGGCACTCTGCGCCAGGCTGGTGCCCCTGCAGTTTTCCGCGCTCCCTTACAACATAGACGGATTTCCTCTGGCCAGGATATCGGAGATCATGATAGATACCGGAACGTTCCCGGACCCGGCGGGTTACAGCGGACTTCTCTCCTACAACATGAAGCTGCCCGTGTTCTCTGCCGCCCTGGCAACGTTCTCCCTGGTCCTCGGAATCGAGCCTCTGCCGCTCCTTCCGTACTTCTGCGCTCTGATGGGCTCCCTGGCAGTCATATTCATATATGCCCTGGCAAGGTCCCTGACAGGGAACGAGGCCGCAGCATTCTCCGCAGGCATCTTTGCAGCCCTGACAGGCCTGTTCGTGTACGCCACGACCGCAGCCATGAAACAATTGCTGGCAATAACCCTGCTGTGCTTCATTTTCTATCTCTACACCCGCCGAAGGGACTGGCGGTTCCGCGTCATGATGGTTCCCGCTCTCATCATCCTGCCATTCACGCATCACCTGACAACCCTCATAGCGCTTCTGGCGCTCTCCTTCGCCCTGGTGGGCACGGCCTTCAGGCGCTCGGAGCATCATGTCCGCACCATGAGAGAATTCCTGCTGGATGCCGTCATCGGTCCCGGCATCCTCATGCTGTCCATTGTATACTACCAGTCGGTGAGCCTGGAGATTGCTTCGGAAGTAATCAATGCCAACGACACAATGCTGCTCGCCAGCGTTGCTGTGATAATGGCAGTGGCGGCCCGCCTCCTCTCCATGACCGTCCAGACCAAGCCCTGGTTCTTCCTCGGCAGCAATGAGGGCAAGATAACCTTTTTCAGCATATTCGACGAGAAGGTCCTGGTTTTGGCGGTGGGCATCGGCGTGCTGTACCTGAACTCACGGGTCCATCTGTTCACAGGGGCGCAGCAGACATCCGATGCCCTGCTCCGGCTGATGTTCCCCTACCTGATGCTGGCCATCGTCGCCGTCATGGGCTTCAATGTGCTGAGGTACTCGAAGTTCCCGAACCGGCATCTGGTCGTAGGGATGTTTCTTGCGCCATTGACGGTGATGATTTTCGCAATTCTGAACGGTCTTGACCTTTTCGGCTTCATGCTGGTCTATCGGTCCTACAACTTCATGGACATACCGTTGGCCGTTGCGGCGGGCGTGGGCATTGCGTATATCATGGGAAAGCTGGCGGCACTGTCCAGGCAGCATGATTTCTACAGTCCGTTCCCGGCATTTGCCATGGCGATATTCATCCTCACCTGCGGCATGGCCCTGCCCCTGGCCTACAACAGCCAGGACGCCTTCGAGGTCCGGGAGGTCACTTATGACTACGAATTCGCGGCCATGCAATGGGTGTCAGAGCATGGTGTGGAGAAGATAACCACGGATCAAAGGTACGGGGACATCGCCGACCCGTATTTCCAGGTACAGGCAGACAAATCCGGACCCTGGAAATTGAGAGATGGGGACCTTGCGGAAGGCGATGTCCTGCTGGCATCGAGAGACTGGGTCGTGCTCGGCGCCCAGATGTACCCTTTCGGCCCGGTGGTCTTCGAGGAGGAACGTTTCGATAGCATGCTGGACAGCTGCAACCTGTGCTATGTCGGCGGCCCCGGCGGCCATGAGATGCTGGTGGCCATCGTAAGTATTCAGTGAAATGAAGGGATTGGCGATTGTAGATTTAGGGATTGTAGATTGTAGATTTAACTGTGGCTGGCTGTTCTCAACAGCCAGCACATCTCGTCGTGGCATTGTATTGACAAAAATCTAAAATTTCCACGGCTTCAGAAAACTGAAAGGCCTGCGATTTAAAATGAATGTGCCCTCATCAGCCACTATCCATACATAGAAGGCTGATGCTGGCCCGGAGTCTTGACATCCTTCGTCTGCCTGTGTATGGTCTTCAACTGCGATTCTATGCGCTCCGCTTCCTGGTACAACGGGGTAACGTCCAGGTTTATGTGGAGCAACAGTTTGTCTATGAATTCCATGACCCTCGCCGCAGCCCTGGCATCCGGGTAGTCAGGGTGAGCCTCTGCCAGAATGGTCGCGACATTGAAGTCCCGGCGCTTTCCCTCGTTGAGAAGCACTCCGGCAACCCCTGTTATGACGCCTTCCGTGAACTCATCCACGCCGTTCTTTTTCAGTTCTTCGCGCATCCAATCCGTGCTGCCGACGCCGTACACGCCCATGTTCGCCCTGTCTTCCTCGCTCATCTCGACGGATTCCGTGTCTATCACCAGCCCCTCGGGGGATACGAGCATCTTGCATCTCTGGTCCTGGGCCCAGTCCAGCATTGCGCAGGCAATGGGCTTGACAAGGTTTGGCGGCGGCTGGAATTCCGAGATGAACACGACTAGCTGGTCCATGGAGTTCGGGCCGTTCCCGACCTTCTCGCCGGCGTATATCCTCACGGGATTGTTCGGCAGCCCCTCCCTGACCAGTGACACCGTGGGAAAGTAAATGGAATCCATGAGCCCTATCTGGGTCAGTTTGAGGGTGTTTATGAGATAATTGGCCACTATTGAACTCACAAGGCCGACGCTGGGAAACCCGTCAATGACGGTTGCGCCGCGTATGTCCATCTTCCTCAATTCATATATCTCTATGTCCTCGGGCATGGGCCTTCCTCGAACCCATATCTCCGAGCCTGTACTTAAACATAAAGCCCCGGATCGCATGCCGGATATGCTATGGCCATCCGGATTGTGGCTGGAGCCAGTTCGGCATTTATTCCGCCAATTTGAAATCGCCGTATGCATGGGTCACTTTGGATGGAAATAGGTGAATGCCCGGAGGATGCCGTACTGAGAAAAAGTCAGCCAGGCAGTTTGTTAGGCTTGTTTTGGAGGCTAAATCAATGACAGAAAAGGAGTTGCGAAATAATATTCGTACTCAACACAAATTAAAAATACCAACAAAGTCTATTAACATTGACTTCAATGCAGGTCGGAAGAGGCAGGGCATGTCAAAGGAACTGACAAAGCAGATATACACCATCATGGAACGGGAGATGAGCGACATTGGCGGCTTCATCGTGAAGAAGCAATGCATGCTCATAGGCTCCGACCCGAATGACATCGAGCCGCGCGACCTTCCCAAGCTGGCCAGCAACCTGTCTGAGGTCATGAGGACCTTCGGGGGATACGAGAAGGCCAGGAAGATATATTCCGAGATCAAGAAATTGGAGAACCTGGACCAGGTCGTCGAGGGGGAGAAGAGCGAGGAGACGCGCAACAAGATGCTGGAAGACCTCGGAATGACATGCATCTTTGCAGCTGAATGGGACAAGGCATTCGATTACTTCAACAAGCTTCTCGGAGCGGCGAAAACCAGCAATGACAATGTCCAGGTCTCATGGTATCTTCAGAAATTGGGTTTCATTCACCAGGAGAGGTCGGAATTCGACCAGGCCCTCAATTATTATGAGAATGCGCTGGAATCCGCCGAGGAGGCCAAGGATGCCAAGTCAATAGGTCAATCCTGCAATATGATAGGCGGAATTTACTGGTACAAGGGCAATTATGGCAAGGCGAGCGAATATCTCGAGAAGGCAATAGAGTTCGCATTGGAAGCAGAGGACAAGAAGATACTGGGTTCGGCCCACATCGGCCTCGGGAACATTCACTCGGACAGCCATGAACTGCAAGAGGCAATCGGGCATTACCAGAACGCCCTGAGTTACCTGAAGGACACGAACGAGGTCTATGAGATATCGCGGGCATACAACAATCTGGGGGACACATATCTCCATCTGAACGATTGGAAGAAGGCTCTGGAGCAATTCGAGAAATGCAAGGAATACGGCGAGAAGGGCGGATGGCTCAATATGAGGGCCTGGGCCGAGTTCAATTCCAGCGAGGCTCTCATTCACCTCGGAAAGCTGGACCAGGCGCAGAAAAACCTTGACGGCAGCCTGGATATTCTGAAGAAGATTGGCGACAAGGTCGGACTTGGCGGCGTCTATCAGAATTACGGGCGGTTATATGCTGCGCGAAAGGATTGGGATAACATGTCCGGCTTTTACAAAAAGGCCATAGATGTGTTGACCGAGATCAACCACCCGATATCGCTGGCCGAGGCCTACGAGGAATTGGGCCTTGCCTTGAAAACAAAGGGAGACGCCGAATCGGCCAAGGCCGAACTGAGGCGCGCAGCCAATTTATACCTGCATCTGGACCTCGAAAAACAGCTCAAACGGGTGCTGAAAGAGATAGATAACTGTTGAGCCCCGGCATAGCTCAAGCTGTGCGTTGATTAGAAAAACGTTCAGGAGCCGCCCACAGGCCGTCACTTCTCATGCGCGGTGATGACGACCTTCGGTATGTTCTCCGATACCTTGATCCCCCTCTGAAGCTTTTCGACATTGTATTCCAGTTTTTCCGAAACCTTCACCACTAACATCATCTGATATATTGTCTGAGGGTGTGTAAATACTTTGCGTTCGGCCATTACGATTTTGTTCGTGCCACATCATTTTCTCTAACAAAATCGCCAATCAAAAGGGTTTAATCGCAGGAAGGTACTGGCCCCCGCATGAAGCAGAGAGAACTGGAAATGCGGCTCCAAAAGCTGGAAGGGTTCAAAGACCCGAAGGCCCGCCTGGAGCAGTATCCCACCCCCGCGAAGATAGCTGCCGACATCCTCTACACCGCCCATGCCTTTGGAGACATCGAGGGAAAAAGCATAATCGACTTGGGATGCGGAACCGGGATATTCTCCATCGGGGCCTGCCTGCTCGGGGCGGTTGAAGTGGTCGGCCTGGACATAGATGAAAGTGCCTTGGACGTCGCCCGAAGAAATGCCGAAAACAGCGGCTGCAGCATTCGATTCCGGTGCGACTCCGTGGAATCGATATCGGGTAGCTATGGCACCTGCATCATGAACCCGCCGTTCGGTTCCCAGAACCGGCACGCCGACCTCCCATTCCTTGAAAAGGCCATGGAGATTGCGGATGTCGTTTACAGCATGCACAACTCCTGCACCGCGAAGTTCCTGAGAGCCAAGGTCTCGAATGCTGGCAGGAGCGTCGAACTGGAGAAAAAGTATAAATTCGAGATACGTCATACCTTCGATTTCCACACCAAGGAAAAGGCGTTCTTCGAGGTCACGCTGATGAGGACAGTGAGAAAGTGAGCGATGAAATGGCAATGCCCGGCGATAAGCTGGCTACCAGCGAGGAATACATCCCAGGCAGGGGCACCTATGAAAGGGACGGCATGATATTCGCCGCGGTAATGGGCAGGCCGGCATTCAACCAGTCCGACAAGACCGCATGCGTCATCGAAATCAAGCGAGCCAGCGTGCTGAAGCCAGGCGACACCGTGTTCGGGGAGGTCGTCAATGTCTCCAACACCATGGCGAACGTCGCGATATCCGGCGTGGAGGCAAGCCCGGACCGGTGGATTTCCGGGGAGGTCGGCGTCATACATGTGTCAAAGGTGACGGAATCCTACACGGATGACGTGCGCAAGGAGTTCTGCGCCGGGGACATGGTCAGGGCGCGCGTTCTTCAATCGGCTCCCTCAATGCAGCTTTCCAGCAGGGAGCCGGAGCTCGGGGTCCTGAAAGCGAGATGCTGCCGCTGTCGCAACATCCTTTTCAACAACTCCGGCAAGCTCTACTGCCCGGATTGCGAGAGGTTCGAGCACAGGAAGCTCGCCGGTGACTTCGGTAGGTACACTCCCGAATTCCGGGAATGAGATATTCATGGAGCAAATTTAATTAGTCGAAGGATGATATAGGATGCAAAGGGAGGGATCACTTGGACAAGACAACCCAGGAACTCGTCGAGGAGCTCAGGCAGCTCAGAACCGAACTCAAGCACATGCAGGAGATAGTCAATTCACTCGTGAACATAGTCATGGATTTCGAGGAGGAAGAGTACGATGCGATCCCCGTCAACCAGAGATTCCTTGACATGTACAATTGAGCTCCGGTGAACAAATGGGAAGGATCAAGATTGCGCCATCGATTTTATCAGCCGACCTGACCCGACTGGGCGATGCCATTCGGGTTCTGAACGACGGCGGCGCGGACATGGTTCATCTGGACGTCATGGACGGGAATTTCGTTCCGAACATCACGTTCGGCCCGGCCTTCGCCAGGGAGCTGAAGGCCATATCCAAGATACCATTCGACACCCACCTCATGATAACCAGTCCGATGAAGTATGCCAAGGAGTTCGTTGAAGCGGGAAGTGATTGGCTGACCTTCCATGTGGAGTCCGGCGACGACCCAATAATGACCATCAACCACATACGGGACCTGGGCGCAAAGGTCGGAATGGCCATTAACCCCTGCAATCCGCTCTCTGACCTGGAGAAGTACATTCCGGAGCTGGACATGGTCGTCATCATGACCGTGAACCCTGGATTCGGGGGCCAGAAATGCATGGCCGAGCATTTCTCCAAGATAGCCGAGGCCCGCGCCCTGATAGACAGCCTCGGGCTCGGCACAGAGGTCGAGGTGGATGGCGGAATAAACGAGAGCAATGTCGGCCGGGTTGTCGAAGCCGGCGCAACGGTTTTCGTGGCCGGCTCCGCCGTGTTCAGGGGCAAGCGCGGACCGGCAGGCGAGATACAGGCATTGAAGAAGGCCGCCGGAATATGATGGCCGGCAAGGATATGCATTTTGCCAGGTCGGGAATCTGCTCGTTATTGCAGGAGCGGGAAGCGGGAACTTGATTGATTATTGAAGCTAAGGGAAGCGGGATTCGGCAATGTAGTCAATGGCTTATTAAACAGCCATTCCGTACGATTCCCCATTCCCCTTTCCCGATTCCCAAACTTCACAAGACTGAACTCTTACACATGTAGTTAAGTTTTTTATACAACCTCGGTATCCTTCGGATGATAACATGGACCAGTCAATGGACACTGCATTCGGAAAGACACTATACGTTTTCCTGGGCTTCGCCATCCCTCTCATAATGCTCGCAGTTTACATGCTGCTGGGCTGGGGCAATCTGGCTTTGGTGATAGTGGCCATCAGCTGGCTGGGCTTCGCGATACTCTTCTACATGGGCCTGACAGACGAAGAGACCTCCGGATGATAGTATTCGGCATTGGTTCATAGATTTCTGAATGTTATCTTGTATGTTGACGGCGACCCCTCCGGGCTGCTGTTCCTCCATCCGATAAAGTTCTCTTCCACACTGCCCAGATTGTATGCTATGCTGCCATTGTAATCGTTCCACGCGAGAATTGCCATTTTCTCCAATCCCGCATCCCAGCTGACACGGACCTCATCCAGAAAACCGTGATTGGCTGCCCAAGGGTCAATGAAATCGAGGGTGATGTCACTCGGGGGGACATCTATCTCGGGCAATAACGATTGGCCCGCCGGACTCAAGTGGGGTTGCCTGGTGCCGGCATTCGCCACAGATATGTATGTCGTGCATTTCCTGCCCAGTTCATCCTCCCCATCGAAGAACCTTGCTGTCCCATATTCCATCGAGAAAGTCAGATTGCCCCCGACCTCGCCCGGGAGGTCGAGCATCGTGGCCAACATATTGCGGCTTCTGGCCATGTACCCGTCCCAGTTGGGGCGGCGGTCGAACGTCCTGTATATCTTGCTTTCCAGGGGGGATGGGGAATCCAGGAAGTTTCTCAGCGTTATCTCAGCCCTGATGGTCCCGTTGGCATAGACCATGAAATCCACATTTCCCACGGTGTAATCCAAATAGTACATCTCCGCTTCGGCCGGGGGCTCATGCAGCAACATGCCGTGGGCGGTTTCCCGTGACAGCCCGAACAGCCCTGCCCAGCCCGCCAACAGAAGCATGAAGCAGATGATGACAGAGAGCACGCTCTTCATGGATATGGCATGGTCCCTTTCCTTTACAGGGTCGGAGAATTCGGGCCCCAGCAACATGGCGACACCGATGAACATGAGCAACAGGATGGAGTTGAGGAAAGGGTATGTGAAATCAATCCTGGGCAAAGTCAGCGACTGAAGAAGGGCAAAGATCCCGTTCATCAGGAACGTTGGGAACCAGAATAGCGCAAGGGCTCTCGCCCTGGCGCGGTCGTCAGCCAGGTCCATGAACCTGCCGATGAATCTCAGGGCCGCAGCGGAAATCAGCATAACGAAGGTGCCGGTCAGGATTATCCCGGCGACCAGAAATGCATCCGGCTGGACCCCAAGCCAATTGACAGCATACTGGGTGTCGCCGCCATCGTAGTAATAGCCCATGAAAAGATACAGGGAGGAATGCACCAGCATCCCTATGCAGAACATCAGCTTGAAGAGCCCGAGTGTGAAATTCTTGATTTTCGGCACCATCAGGAGCGCCGCGGTTCCAATGGCTAGCTGGACCATTATCCCGGCCATGTACACCAATCCGCGGCTTCCGGCGCTCATCGCCTGGGGCCATAGCAATGCAAAACCGCCGCTGGGCGACACGTAAACCGCAAAGAAATCGCCTCCCAGGAGTGTGGCGAACAAACCGTGGCCCAGTATCTCATGCACTGCAATCGACGCGAACATGGCGATGACATAGAGCATCATCAACAGGGCCAGGACGGTGAGCTTTCCCTCCCTGGAGTCGACGGGCTCTTTCATGTTCAGCAGTTCCCTGAGGCCCATGGTGCCCCCTATTGTTTTCTTGATAAATAAA
>JAWOHM010000136.1:0-3905 GCA_046485165.1 Thermoplasmata archaeon | reverse complement strand
GGTGTATGCGCAGTTTTATCCCGAAAATCCACCGGCACGGGCTGCCTTCGCGCCTATGTTGCAAACCCTCCAGACCGCGCTCAAAGGCCCCGCCCAGGCATGGGCGCAGCACCGCCAGCTGGTGAAGGGCTACACCGGCATCGAAAGCGGGCTTGCTGCGATCCAATCTGTTTGCCCCGCGCCCAAGGACGACAGCTCTGCGCCGATCTTCCTGCTATCGGCAGGCTGGCGTTCGGGCTCGACGCTACTGCAGCGACTGATCATGTCGGACAAGCATGCACGCTCTGGATGTGGCAATGCGGTGGCCCCTGGGTGAAGCATCCGTGGGCGAGGCAATGAAGGCATCGGTTGGCGCCCATGCCGCTGCAAGGGAATCCACCGGCCAGGTTGCTGTATTTGTGGCGCGCTCGGTCGGCCAGGCGGTCGCCACTGCCCACATGGCCGACCATTCGCTGGGCGCGGCATGGTACGCACTGAAGGCCGTGAATGCTGCTGGCGGCTCTGTGGAAAAGGAGAGGGAATGGCAGGATGGCCAGTTGCCATCTGAGGTCAGGGCGCTTGTTCTGAGCGCGAGGAAAAGCAGAAATATCTGACCCGGGTTGCTGGCCCGGAGCCGAAAAATGAAGATAAGCGTCTGCGGAATCGCGTGCGAGGTATGCCCCAGGATGGTTAACGGCCAGTGCCCGAATGGCGATGCGGGGTGCACGCCCAGGGACAATAAGTTCTGCAGGATATGCACCTGCGCGCTCAACAAAGGGGTCCGCCATTGTTTCGAATGTGCCGAATTTCCTTGTGAAATTACCAAATCCGGGCCAATAACTTATGGTTATTGCCAGTACATTTCCGGCAACTGAGTCCTCGGCTGCTTTTTTCTATTCAATCCTCTTCCAGTATAATTCTCGGCGCTCCTGCCAGTTCCACCAGCGCCTTCGCCTCCAGGAAATGCAGTTCCCCGGGAATGACTATGGAGTGCAGCGGCGGGCCGTAATCCTCTTTCAGCATGTCCTTGAGATATCCTGCTCTGGCCAGGCAGTCCTTCGAGCCCGCGCGGGCCACCACGCAGACCAATCTGTCGGGGATCATGAAATCGCAATCCAGCTCCTCCTCTATCTCCTCCAGGACATCCAGCGCCTGGTTCGCTGTCATGTATTTCCCCTTGTCCTGCTGTATGTCCAGCAGGCAGAGCGTGTGCATGCCCAGCTTGAAGTTGTCATGGGCTTTCTCGTAGAAGCTTATGGGCCTGTAATTCGGTTCCGGCAGCGGTACCGTTACGGTCCTTCCGAACTTGTAGTTCTGCAGGCCCAGCATGGCCGGGATGGCCGTGAAAGCGGAAACGCCTCCGATGACCTCCGTCTCTATTCCCAGGGCGTGGGCCCTCAATCGCATGTCGACATGGGTGGTGGCGCTCATGGCATCCCCCGGGACAAGGAACCCGACCGCCTCGATGGTCGCCTTTTCCAGCACAGTTCCTCCCATTTCAACGTCACTTCTGTTAAGGATGTTTATCTTCTTGCCCAGCGCCTTCTCCAGCTTCGGTATGCTGCCCTCCTCCAGGATGGAAGTGTAGTTCTCCATGAACAGGATGTCGCACGCCTTGGCAGCCTCCTGGCCCTTGAGGGTTATGCCTTTCTCGTCTCCGAGTCCCAAACCTATGAATATCAGCTTCGCCATGTCACCACCATGAGATGTCTCTGCGTCGTTGTTCCCAAGGCGGAAGGGGAGAACATACGTAAAAAGCTTTCAGAGGCGGGAAAGCTAAGGCTGGACGCCCGCGTTGCCACCGATGGCGACAATGTTTTCTTTCCCGTGACTGACGCCGATGGCCTCTGCTATCCCACCCTGGAGAGGGACATGGAGGAGGCAAGCCGCCCGAAGCATTACACGGAATTGCTGGACCTGCCCCCCGGCCTCATGGAGCTCCTTCCCACGTCATTCGATATCGTGGGCGATATTTTCGTGCTCAAGCTCATAGACGAGCTACTGCCCCACGCCAACGCCATTGCCGAGGCGCTTCTGCAGACCAGCAAGAATGCCAAGGTTGTCGCGCTGGACGGAGGCGTGAAGGGCGAGTACCGGACCCGCGACCTCCGGATACTCGCGGGGGAGCGCCGAACCACCACTGTCCAGAAGGAATACGGGCTGAGGTATGGGATGGACCTTGCCACGGTGTACTTCTCGCCCAGATTGGCGACCGAAAGGAAGCGCATAGCCGACATGTGCAAACCGGGCGAGCGGGTGCTGGACATGTTCTGCGGCGTTGGGCCGTTCTCCATCATGCTGGCAGCCACGGGAAAGCCGGGAAGCGTCTATTCGGTCGACCTGAACCCGGAAGCCATAAAATATATGGTTGAAAATATAAAATTAAATAAAATTAAAAACGTCTCGCCGATGCTTGGCGATGCGCGCGTCATTGCCCCGCAACTCCCGCGCCCGGACAGGATAATCATGAACCTGCCTCACAGTGCCATCGACTTCCTTGATGTTGCCCTGGGCGTGGTGAACCCCGGAGGGACCATCCATCTCTACATGATACTGGAATCCGATGCCCCGGAGATGATGGAGAGGGGGATGCTGCACCTGGCGGCATCCATGAAAAGGAATCTGAAATTCAGCAATGTCCACGAAGTCCACACCTATTCCCCGGCCCAGAGCATGTTCTGCTTCGACCTTCTCATCCGATGAGGTCCACAAGCTCGTCCAGCGTCTGAATTTTTATCACATCCTCAGGAACGCCCGCCGGCAATTTTCTGCCTCTGAGGATGAGCACCGGCTTCATCCCGGCGGCCTGGGAGCCGATGTAGTCCTTGTCATAGCGGTCGCCGACGAACATGACCTCATCGGGGCGCAGTCCCAGCGTGCCGGCGGCATGCAGGAACGGCCGCGGGTCGGGCTTGCTGGCACCTGCAGTGTCGCGGCCGACGATGACAGCGAACATGCTGGCTTTCAGAGGCCCGCCCATTATATCGAATATTGCATCCACCTCTTTCCTGAATCCGTTGGTGACAATGCCTATCCGGAGGCCCATGACAGACAGCCGGTTTAGGACCGTTGCGGAATCCTCGTATGGCTTCAGGCCCACGACGTCAAACCAGCGCTTGTTGATGTACTTGCCCAGCCCTTTCCTCTTCAGCTTGAGTTCCTTCAGGACCTCCTCATTCCAGAGGGCATATATCTCGTTGAAGTCCCTGGAGTCTGACGGCCCCATATCTTTGTGCTTCCCGATGAACTCGGCACTGGCTTTACTGCGGGCCTTCTCTATCTCCTTGAGGCTCTTCTCTATCCCCTTCTCCCGGAGTATGGCCTGGAAGGTCTCTATGACATTCCGCGAAGTTATCAATGTGTCGCCCAGGTCGAACAGCACCCCGCGTATCACGACAGCTTCACCCCTCTCTGCCCCTGGTAGTTGCCGGAGCGCTGGGCATACACCTTTTCCGATGGCGCGTCAAGTCGTTCGAATACTATTTGAGCGAATCTCTGGCCTATCGGAATCACAACTTCCCGGTCCGATGAATTGTGAGCGGATAATGTCAGCGTCCCCTCGAAGCCGGCATCGACTTTTCCGAAGCTGGATATGATGCCCTTCCTGGCCCAGGATGTGCGTATCCAGAGCTGGGTCGTGATCTGCGGGCCGCATCTGATGTACTCCAGTGTGCTCACGGCGAACCATGTGCCGGGCGGTATCATGACATCCCCCGATTTCACGGTTTCGCCCCTGGCGAAGGATGCCCAACGCCCCCAGCCGCTGCTGCAGCTAATGGACATCACCGTCGAGCGCAACGCCTTCGGGCGCCAGGTGGCCTCGTTTGAGACCGACCTGGACGTGCCCGCCTTACGCCAGGTTGACCCGAGCGGGCAGCCTTACCATGCGGTCTTTATCCGTGCCCCGCTGATCGAGTCCGTCCAGG
>JAWOHM010000093.1:0-23140 GCA_046485165.1 Thermoplasmata archaeon | reverse complement strand
ATCTGGAAATGCCGCACAGTCAATCCTGATTTTCTAACCAGCGCATCCAGCTCACCCCCGAGGTAGAATCTCCACACCAGCCCGCCGTCCCGCAGGAACGTCCTCGGGAATATCTCCTGGCCCTTGCCGAATCTCATGTCGCCCGGCGCGAAGACCTCGATCAACACTGTTCCGCGCGGTGCGAGCACACGATTAATTTCGGCCAGCATCAGGGCGTCGTCGCCGGGGATAGCGTGGGTGAGGACATGCCTGGAGAAAATTGCTGAGAATGCATTTTCTTTGAAAGGGAGATGCCTGGCATCTGCAATGGCGCAATTCATGCGCGGGTCCTTCATGATTGGGGTCTGGAATGAGGATTTGGCGATGTCCGCGCACACCAGGCTGCCGCATTTCGGCGCCAGGACTGCGGCGGTGTTGCCGTCGCCAGAACCGAGTTCCAGGACATTGCCCTTGAGGTCGAGGAATTCGGAATAGCCAGAAAGGTCAAAGCCGCCCCTCCACTGCGTGCCTTTTCTTGCATAAGAATTGTTCCAGGCCAATGGATACCGGGCTGGGTCTATTAAATTATTTGACATAAAATATAATTCTCCATGAATTCAATCTAACCATTCGCCGTCTTCCATCCATTCCTGGTACAGGCGCACTCCCGAGAGGATGAGAAGAAGGACGAAGAGTATCGTGAGAAGGATAGGGCCGAGGCTCCAATCGCCCCTTATAATTAGCATGGCCAGGCACACAGACCAGGCAATCGCAGATAATACACTCACGATGCGGCCCTTGGGGTTGAGGACGATTGGCTCGTTCATGGTTTTGCCTCCTTCTCCAGCACCATGCAGTAGATACCGCCCGACCCGTTGAGGTATTTCTGCACCTTCCAGCCCGTACCTTGCAGTATGGCTTCGAGTTCCGGCTTGGAAACCATGAGGTAATCGAACCATGGCGTGCAGTACTTCTTGTATCTGGCGCGGATGCGCACCTGGCCGGACATGCGGCCGCGCTTGCGGTTCCATGCCTGGTACTCCAGGTGGTACGGGGCATCGGTCTGGTAGATGTCCATGGTCTCGGCGATGAGCAGGGCGCCCGGGCTCGTCATTCCGTGAAATCGGCGAAGCAGCCATTTCGCCCGATTCGGGTTGGCAAAGAGCCCGAAATTATTGCCCATCATGATTATCGTGTCGAATGTGCCGAGCTTCCTGCTGACCGAGGTTATGTCCATCAACTTGGTCTTCTTCAGGCCGCGCTCTTTGCAGCATTTCAGCGCCATTGGTGAATTGTCGATGCCCAGAACATCCAGTCCCTTCTCCTGAAGGTGCAGGGAATGCCGGCCGCCGCCGCAGCCTATGTCCAGGACCCGGCCCCAGGCATGGCGCATTGCCCGCTGCTGGTGCTGGGACCAGTCCTCGAACTTGGACAGGTAGGACTTCGGGCCCTGGGAAACGTCGACGTAGCCGTCCTCGCGTTCGATGACCTCGTCAACCTCCTCGCCGTGAAAAGCATCGTATATGCCGTGGCCGAATGCATCCTGGCTGTCCTTGAGCATGTTTTCCTCGGATGATGATACCCATGAGATTATAAAAAGACTCTGAACACATTCAATTAGGTCTCGAAAACAGTTCCTTTGAACAGCCACACATCAGGCGTGGCGTCGCCGGTGCCGAACAGCGGGTCCGCGATGGCGGCAGGCATTTTATCCACATACACGCCGAAGTTGATGCGCCACCGGCCCATCTCACGGCCGGTCAGGGCTGCCAGCGCCGGGATGTTGGCTTCGACGCGCCCCGTGAGCTTGACCGGGTCCATATCATCCCCGGCCTGGACCGCGCTCTTCACCATCTGCGGGACCTGGACCATGCCGTAGAACTCCAGGCGGACGAACAGATACTCGGGCACATCGGCGGCGAGTTTGGGGTACTGGGCGGGCTGGTTGGGCTTGCCGAACTTGGCCAAAAATGCGGAGACGGAGCCGATGACCCATCTCAGTATTGCGGCAAGTGTGTCGCCTCCCTCTATGACGAAGCTCAGGGTGATGCCGCCGCCCCCGGACCCGGTCATGTCCGTGAGCATCACGTCCAGGAAGAGCGAGGTTTCCACAACTGACTTTGCGACCACCCCAAGGACATCATCTATGAAGCGCTGGATGAATCTCGTGACAAGCTTGACGATGAAATCCAGCGAAAGGGCGAGCTCTCCCTTCAGGCTCTGCCAGGTAGAATTGAACGCGCCCTTGAGAAGATTCCATATGAGGGCTTTGAAACTGATGTTGATGGCCGCGTTCTCCGAGCCGATGGTGCCGTTGCCGAAGACCCATTTACCGACGAGGGAGAGGTTGGCGCCGTTGGGGGAGCGCTGCCATGTCATCTGGCTGCCCATTGGCCCGATCGAGTTCCCCTCCACCATGCTGCTGTCGGCCTCGGACACAAGCGGCGTGATATCCACCCTGTTCTTCCCGGAATCCAGAAGTTCGAACTTAACTGATTCGGATGGTATGGTCTCGTTGAAATATTGGACAATGAAATATCCGCCAGGGTCCAGCACGATGGTCGAGTTGAAGGTGCGGTTGAATTCCGGATGGGTGCTGGAGCCCAGTGTCCAGTTGTCCAGGCTGAATTCCGAAGCCGTTGGATTGTAGAGTTCGATCCATTGGTTCCCTGCTGTTTCCCCCCCGGGGATTCAGCTCCACCTCGTTGATGACCACATGGTCTGCCTCTATCCCTCTCAGGGTGTAGAGTATCTCGAGCCCGGCATTCACAGAGGCTTTCAATCCAAGGAACGGGATGGGGATGTTGGATAGGGCCGCGCCAACGCCGGGAATGTCATGCAATGAATACTGGATGGAATCATAGCACTCCACAACAGGAACGAAGAGTTCGAGGCCGAAGCCGTTCCCAACCCCGTTGCACTCCACGATATGCTCCTGGACCGCCATGAATGGGTCAACCCGGGTGTCGAGAACGAAACCGGAGATGTTCACGCTGCTCCAAAGCAGGAGGTCGTAGTCCATGTCCACGGATTCTGCAACCTCATCTGACAGAGCGACTATCTCCATGCCAAGCTCAAGCCCGGCGCCCAGGAACTCTCCCTCGGTCTCGATGGACACGAGCCTGCCCCCCTTCCCGGAATTGGCGTTCCCGATCTCGCTCTCGGAAGCGAACGCAACCAGGAAATCGAACCCGAACATGCTGAACCTGAACTCCATTCCATCCGGCAGAAGGTCGATTATCCAGCCCACTATCTTGTCGAAGACCCATCCCGCAACATCCCTCAGAAAGTCCTGGACCGTTTCCACCAGGAATCCTATGATGTCGGTCATTATGCTCATTATGTCGGATGCATATCCAAGGAGAGTTCCGATGATGTCCGCAAAGAAATCCACGACTATCATTATCTGGTCGATTATCCAGTCAATCGGCCCTGCGAGGGTGTCCCATATCCAGCCGAAGAAATCACCCATCATGTCCAGGAGTTTTTCCACGTCCCCGGCGAGATCTGCCGTGCCGGAGTAATTCACCCCGGCAAGGTCCCAGCCCGAGTATGCGAGCACTGGTATGTCCAGGTCGAGGACTATTGCACCCTCTGTCACTGCCGGTTCGTGGGTTCCGTCGCCCAGGTAAGGCAGGGAACTGCCTGACACGGATAGCCGCACCTTGCCTTTGATGGAGACGTTCCAGCAATTCTCGAACGGCCTCTCGTTGAACGTCACCGCATCCGTGTAGTGAACGCCGGATGGTTCGGAGATGCATACTGCCAGGATGCCGGGGGGAAGCAAAGAGACGTTCTGTTCGGGAATCACGGATATCACTTCCAGCATGCCATCGGGCTGAACAACCGTGAAGGTCTCTGCCCAGAGCGCCCCGGCATCTGCTGCCCCGGCCCGGTCGCTCTCATACATCTCGAATGGGATTCTGCCGGATACGTTCGAATATGCAATCTCCGGCGCATACTGGGTGTTGGACACCTCTCCGCTCCAGGTTATGCCGTCCAGAACCCGTATGACCATGTTCGAGGCCATGCCGACAAGGGCCGATGGCTCCCGGCCGATGAACCGGAGCAATATGGAGCCGGAATCGGTCCCGACCTTTGACTCCAGGGCTTTGATGAACAGGCCATTGCCTGGGCTCCCGAAACATTCCCAAGCCGTTTCTGCCTCCCTCAACCGGGAATAGGCCGCATCAGCGTGAGTGGCCAGGTCTGAAGCCAGAGAAGCTGTGTTCTGTTCCATGATTATTCGGACATGGGTGTTGGTGTCCGGCGATTCGGCGGTATCGTAAGGCAATGCATCATCAACGCACCCCCTGGCATGGCCGAGGTCATTGTAAATCGAATAGCTGGCCGAGAACGGGGTCCCCAACAGTGTTGAGAATGATGCATTGTGCAGCATGGATGCGGACAGTGAATGGACCGCCGTGCCCACGCAGGAATCTCTGCCAGCGATGATGTCATAATTCAGGGAGACGAACTCCATGAAATCAATTGTCAGTCTGGCCTGTTCGTCAGTGAGCGCGGCAAGCATGGCATTCACCGCGCCCGGGTTCGATTGGAGGTGCCCGGTCGCTTCATCCATGGCCTGGCCTATCATATCCTTGACGTTCTCCAGGACCGAGGTTCTGTCCTTCGGGTCTATGGCGAAGGCCCCGCCTGCATATTCCGAAAGGCAGAGGGTCTTCTGCCCGATGAATGCGGTTATGATGGAAGACAGCTCCAGCGTGACATTCTTCACCGCATCGCGTATCGTGCCGTATATCGCATCCTGCTGGGGGGAGTAATGCTGCTCGTAGAAGTCGTTCCAGAGCGTTTCCAGCTCCGGGGTGTTCCTGAGCATGCTGGCCGGCTGGAAGTCCGCAAGGTATTCGCCGGAACGGGTCTCGGCGGTTACGTTCCTGGGTTGAATCGTGGAATGCCAGAGCGCTCCTATTATGGCACCGTCCGTGTCCATTATCGGCTCTGAGATTCCGCCCATCAACTGGCGGCAGTTTCCGGAATATTGATGATTCTCCGCAATCGGCTGGAGAATATCCAAAACAGCAATGTCTGTGGGAGCACATGGCCCCTGGCCAATCAGCACTTCGTGGATGCCGGTTTCAATCGGCGGCCAGGCTAGGCCCGCGCCGAGATTGTCTATCCAGCCGGTCACCTGTTCCGCTTCATTCCTGCTCTCGCCATCATCCCCGAATATGAACTGGCTGAGTGTTCTCCCGACATCATCGATCAGGGCGCCTATCTTCTGGGTAGTCCGGTATATGTCATTGGCTATGTCCATGATCCCGAAGTAATCCAGGTACTTCAGAATGAACTGGTCGGCGATTGCATTGAAGGCCTGGGCGAGTATCATGTCCACGGGCAGCTCCCTGTCACCGAGGCCGGTGCAGAGCGCGACTATGTCAGCCGGGTCCAATGTTCCCGTATTAAGGTAATCTGCCAGAAGAGAAGTAAGGGTCTGCCCTTCAGTGCCAAGTCCCATTTCATCCAGGGAATGGAGAACTCCCGCATCGTAGTCCCTGAACTGCCTGGCAGTTTCCAGCAGGACCGCGATGTTCACTGCAAGCTGCACATCGCTCGGGGTTATGATGTCTGTGGTCCCACCGGGCGCGGCATCCAGGCCCGAGCCGTAACCTTCAAGGACCCTGAATTGGGCAAGCGTCGTGAGTATGTATTTCACAGTGCGGGCCAGGCCCAAGGCGTTGCTGTCGCCCGCGGCTTCCAGGGCCCGCATCTTGGAGTTCATTATTGGAAATGGAGAGTCTATCGCGCGCTCGAAAGATATGGGCTTTTCCATGGCCGACCCCGAGAGCATGTTCCTCACAGTGCAATTGCCCCGGCCGACCACGAGATACCTGGCCAGGGCGGATGTCTCGTTGAATTCCTCCGCGGAAACAGTGTCCAGGGTCTCCACGGTATCATTCACCATGGCGCCGGTGCCGTCCTTCAGGGTCATGTTCTGTTCCGTTGTCCGGTTCGACGACACGAGGTCGTGAAGGTTGCGCTCCTCCAGAAAAACCATGGAAACAAAATCCCTCACCTCAATCCGATATGGGTCCGCGAGGAGCGGGAATGCCGCGTTCAGGTATGCGGAATAATTCTGCTGGAAACAGGAATCCAGCATGGACTGGTTGCAGAGGAACTGCGTCGAGGCCACAACAGCCTTTGAGGCAATGTAAACCCCCTCTATCGCCATCTTCTCCTCAATCTGATGCAGGATGGAGCTCTGGCGCGAGGCCTCCGCGCCCACAAGCCTCAATCCCGCCTCCTGGCGCTGTATCCCGCCCATGTAGGCCATGCTGAAAACAGACAACATCAGGATGAGAACCGCCACCATTGCAAACGGCACCCTGGCACTCTCATCATTCTGGAGGGGGCGATTAACCATCATGCCACCCACACGTAAACTGTAATTGTTATTGGGGCCAAGGATGCGCTTCCATCCCATATGGTCATCTGGCTCGCGGAATGCGTCCCTGGAAGGCCCGAGACGGAGGAAGTGCATCCCGAAATGAACACCGCGCCGCCATTGCAGGATATGGCGAAATCCATGTCCGGGCGGATTATGGATTTGCCTGCCGCAAGTATCTTGGCATCATAGTCCGAGAAATCACTCCGGCCGATGCCGGCGCCCAATATCAAGGCCTCATCACAGAGCAACTGGCCGATGCTTCTGCCCGACCCGTTGAGGATGACCGCATTCCCGCCCGCATCCCGGTATTCGAGGCCCGTGAGCTCAACGGAAAGCAGGGTTTGGGCGTAATCCGCGGTGTACTGCTGCACCACGGAAAGGCCTGTGCCAGGCAGAGTTGTGGAACCAATCACCACGGCCGAGGCAACCAGCATCACCGTCATGAAGAGTATGGCATCCACCATTGCGGCCTGGCCTGCCGAATCCCGGACGCGCGGCCTCAAGCAACCGCCCCCCATATCGAGACTGTCAGCCTGGCAGCCCCGATGCTCCCGCGGTTGTCCACGTTCACGCAGGTGTGATGCCTGGCAATATTCGCGTATCTTGAAGGGAGTTCAGAGGACAGTATCTCCACATTCAGAGATATGTTTCCGGTGCTGACATCCACGCATTGAACTGTTACCTGATATTCGAAGCCCAGCATTGTGGAATTGAACTCCTCCAGAAAATCGGCTGCCGAGAGGTTCGCCAGTTTACAATAATCATATGTCCCGGAATGGCCGGCGGCAAGCGTATCTGATTCCCGCACCATCCCGGCAAATGCCTGGCAATCCTGCAGGAGGCTGCAATAATCATCGTTCGAAGCCCATGTCGCCGCTGAATGGGCCACGCTCACGGAGAAGAGTGAGACCGCGACGAGAACGACCAGCAATGCAGGTAGTTCCTCGAAGCTGCCGGCAACGGCATCGTCTCCCCACTTTCTCGGCACATTCCCTCTCGGGCACCCTACTGGGCGAGCGTACTAATAGATATGTATAGAATCGTTGAATGCAATTCTCGGCAAACATCAGCGGCGCATTCGACCATGGCCCGGCAACAATTTGCTTCTGAATCAAGGGGCCATATTGCTCGCTTTATTTGGCTTGCAATTGGTGAATGCGATAGTTGAATCCTGACAATCTGAAGCGTTCGCCCTGATTGACCGTTTTATTTGCAATCACAATCAAAAATTTCCGGCCATAATCAGAAATCTGAAAGCAAACAGATTATGGGCGGGCAGTTCCTCAAAGCTGCCGGCAACGGCATCGTCTCCCCACTTTCTCGCCAAGGTTCCCTCGGGCACCCTAGCCAGAGATGTGTATTTAAAAATGGGGTATGATGCTGGGAATACGCAACGGGAAGGGGGGAGAAAAGCAGCTGTGCAAGAGCTGTGATGCGTGTTTCCCTCCTTCCTAGCCTGGGGTCCGACACCGCCCAACCCCATCATGCCCCGCCTGCTCCCAGCATTCTGCAAGCAAGAGGGCGGGGTTGTGCAATCGAAATCGGAAATTCGATTGGGTGACAAATGCCTATTTCATGAATCCCTTCAAACCCCGTCCGTGAGGGCTGGGTATAGGGCCTTACCCAACGCTTACAGTGGCCCTCAATCTGAAACCTCTTGTATGGATAGCTTTTCATCATCCTTTTGTGTGTGCTTGCAGGGCACCCGGCCAACCTAGAAAGGCTCGTGCAGGCCAGCCATGTTGTTTAAAAATGCAACGCGAAGGATGAGAGAAAAGCTCCCATGCAAGATCCGCGTAATGAGTTTCGTCCAGCACACGAGATGCTGGGCGAGTACCTGACACCCCGCGCTTACACGCGGGGCTTAGCAGAATGGAATTGCAGATTGCTCCAGAATGCTGGGTCAAGCGCACTCGCATCCAATATGCTTGAAAACCCCGGCCTAACAGCCGGGGCATGCTGCTGGCAAAATGTCTAACCGCTGACAAAAGGTCCGATGCCAGAATGCCATTAATCTCATTTCAAATATTCTTTTGTAATCTTGATTGCGCAGTACTTCCCGCACATCGAGCAGACCTCGTCATCCTTGCCGGGGCCCCTCTCCGCCCTTCTGGCCCTTGCCAGTTCCGGGTCCAGGCAGTTGCAGAATTGGCCTTCCCAGTCCAGGTCGGCGCGTGCTTTGGAGATGGCGATGTCCCGCTCCATGCTCCCGCCCCGGGAGATGTCAGCCGCGTGGGCGGCAATCTTGCTGGTGATGGTAGCAATCCTGATATCCTCCACAGTGGGAAGGCACAGATGCTCCGATGGGCTAACGTCGCAGAGGAAATCCGCGCCGTAATGGGCTGCCAGCGCCCCGCCGATGGCACCCGTGATATGGTCGTACCCGGGGGCGATATCGGTGACCAGCGGCCCCAGGACGTAGAAAGGTGCGCCGTCGCAAATCGATTTCTCCAATCTGACATTGGCTTCTATCTGGTGCAGCGGTACATGGCCGGGCCCTTCCACCATGGCTTGGACTTCCGCGGCTCGGGCGCGCTTCACGCACTCGCCCAGTGTGATGAGCTCGCTTATCTGGGCGGCGTCTGTCGCGTCTGCAATGCAACCCGGCCGGAAACCGTCGCCCAGGCTGAGCGCGAACTCGTATTTTCTGGCGAGCTCCAGGAGATAATCGTAATTGGCGTACAGCGGATTCTCCTTCTCATTATGCAGAATCCAGGCAGTCAGAAAAGAGCCGCCGCGGCTGACAACGCCGGTGAGGCGTTTCGATTTCTTGAGGGAGCGGATGCTCTCGCGGGTCACGCCGCAATGGACAGTCATGAAATCCACGCCGTCCTTCGCATGGGTTTCGATGCCTTTGAAGATGTCCTCTTCTGTCATGTCCACGACCGCGCTCTTCCTGGCAAACTCCAGGCCGGCCTGGTAGATGGGCACGGTTCCCACGGGTACGTTCACCGACTTTATTATCATCCTGCGGATTTCATCGATGTCCCCCCCGGTGCTGAGATCCATTATCGTGTCAGCGCCGTATTTTATGGCAACCCTGGCCTTTTCGAGCTCCTCATGGGGCTTGACGCAATCCTCGGAGGTTCCCAGGTTCACGTTGACTTTAACAGCAAGGCCCTCGCCCACGCCGAGCGCGCCCGGGGAATGGATGGGATTGCGGGGAACGACAATGCGGCCTGACGCGATGCCGCGGGCTACCTTCTCAGGGCTGATTCTTTCCCGCTTGGCGACCTCCCTGGCGACTTCCGGCACGCCGGCCTTTGCATCAGACATTATGGACATTGTGAGGTACTATTGCCTGACCAGATAAATATCTATCTGTGTTTCTGAAAATTCGCAATGCACTCGCATGCGGCCGTGTAAGGGTCTATCTCGCGGCTCAAAATTCGGTCCACCAGGCACTCAAGCCCATGCCCGTTGATGACCGTTTCCAGCAGTTTCTTGGTTATCTCATCCCCGAGGATGGCCAGGAACTCATCCCTGGTTCTCTTGTGGTTGATTATTGCCAGCTGGCCGCTGGATACCAGATGGGCGTGATGGGATTCTATGCTGTCCCTGAGCGCGGCAATCCCGTTCGAATCGCTTGCAATCGTCTTCAATATGGGGGGCGCCCATTCTCGCGGCTCTGAGTTCAATTCCAGCATGGCCCTTAGCTCCATCTCGGTCCTGTCCGCGCCTTGGCGGTCTGCCTTGTTGATGACGAATATATCGCCTATCTCCATGATGCCGGCTTTTATGGTCTGGATGTCGTCGCCGAGGCCGGGCATCTCCACAAGGATGGTCGTGTGTGCGTGGGATGCGATGTCGACCTCGGATTGCCCGGCGCCGACCGTCTCTATAATCACCTTGTCCATGCCGTATGCGTCCAGTATCTTCACAACATCCCCGGTCGTCCTGGCAAGGCCGCCAAGATGGCCCCTCGTGCCCATGCTGCGTATGAATACCCCCGGATCGGTGTTCAGATCTGTCATCCGTATCCGGTCGCCGAGTATCGCGCCGCCGGTGAATGGACTGGATGGGTCCACAGCTATTATTCCGATTTTTTTATTTAATTTTCTGTATGATTTTGTCAGCCTGTCCACCAGGGTGCTCTTCCCGGCGCCCGGCGGACCGGTGATGCCTATCACATGGGCCCTTCCGGTATGGGGATAAAGCGCCGCCAGGGCATCCTGGGCAGATTGGTTGCCGTCCTCCACCATGGAAATCAACCTGGCGACAGCCCTTCTGTCGCCGTTCAAAATTCTGTCAACATATTCCATCGGATTGCTTCCTTGCAGATTTCCTGTGATAATCGACAATCTCCTCCAAGGGAGTGCCTGGGCCGAAGATGACCGAGATGCCGGCCTTTTTGAGTGCGGGGATGTCATCCTCCGGGATGATGCCGCCGCCAGTCACAATGATGTCGCTGGCCCCTTTCTCCCGAAGAAGATTCATGACCCTGGGAAAGAGCGTCATGTGCGCCCCGGACAGGCAGCTGAGGCCTATGAAGTCCACGTCTTCCTGGATGGCTGTTTCCACTATCTGCTCGGGAGTCTGGTGAAGCCCGGTGTAGATGACCTCCATCCCGGCGTCCCTCAGCGCCCTGGCGACCACCTTGGCGCCCCGGTCATGGCCATCGAGGCCCGGCTTGGCGATTAAGACCCTGATCCTTCGCTCGCTCATGTTATCGGCTTGATGATGGCGGAGGGGGTAAAAAGGCTTTGCTCCGGTAATCTCATCGTTTGTAGAATGGTGATTACCGGCCATACGCATTGGGAGTTATTGTTTACATATTGACTACCCACGGCGAATGCTATTTACTGTCGGGATTTAGTTTTCGCATTCACCAATTGCCATTTCACCGTTCTATACTGTTGCGGCCCCTCGTAATGCTAGCAAATCGTTCCCAGGGTGGGAATGCTCCGTTCTTGATTGTTGGGAGCCGCATTCAAATCTTGCCTGAAATCCGCCCAGGCAAGTCAGTCCCTAGCAACGAGGCAAAGCCTCGTCTTAGTCGTGGCAATAAATTATCACTCCTATCGCCGAACTCAAAGTTCGGCTTAGTCGCGGCCAGGTATGGCCGCTCCTAGACCCTAAACCCTAGACCCTCGTCTGAACTCTACTTGATGAATGCAATATCCAAGCAAACCTAGACCTAGACCCTTACAAACAAGCAATCAGCTAGACCCTAGACCCTCAGAAACAATAACCAAGCGAGACCCACGATTATGGCATGGGCGGAGGGGTTTCCTCGACATTCAGCAATTCTTGGTCCCGCTCCCGTTCCAGCTTTTCAAGGGCTGCCTTCTTCTCCTCCAGCTTCTCCTCCAGCATCTTGTACCATTCCTCGGTTTCGGATCTGAGGGATTCCCTTTCCTTTTTAATGACGGATGATTGGAACGTGTTCTCCGCGAACAGCCTGCCGGAAATGGAGCCGAGTAGGGAGAGCGGCAGCACAAGGATTACGGTTATCATCATGTTCTGCGGAATGTAGATGAAGTAGAGCAAGCCGGATGGGTCGCTGACAACGCCGAGAAGGAAGGGATAGAAAAGAGTCAGCGCAACGGCCAGGGTTGCCACCACCGTCATTATGATTGTGCCGATGACGGTATTGACCGCTTCTTGTTCATATGACACTATGCCAAGTATCAGGCCGCACATCAATGGGCCTATGAACAGAACCGAATCGCCAGCGTCAAAAATGTTGGCCCAGGAAAGAAAAGCGGTGACATAGAAGAATGATACTATTGTGCCGGCGGAAATCGACCAAACCAACAGTTTCAATCGTTCATGCGAGAATATTTCCCTATTCATACTGCACCACCACCGGGAATATTTCTGCGAATTCCAATTCTTGATACACATCGGGGTAATTCGTGATGCGGTAGAGCAATTTGCCGCTGATGAACGTGTAGAGGCTGTTGTCGGGATTGATGGACTCCCGAAAACGTACCATATATGTGCCGTTAACGGTCATATGCAGAGGAATTTCATTCATTGTTGATCCGGAAAGTATGGATATTCCTGAGCTGGAGCCACCCGCACCGACATAGCTATCCGTACGGATGGAATCCTGTGGGGATTGACCGGTGTAAAGATAATATTCTATCCTGTAAATGTCAATATCCAGATCGGCGGGATTGTTGAGAAATATCGAAAATGAAATGATGGCCTTGTTGCTCGCATTGTTCTGAATTACTGTCATATCGGAGAGAAGGATTTCGGTAGACACCAGGGTTTCGGATATCTTGGAATATTCAGATGCTACGAAGTAAAGGCCGCCTGCCGATACCAGTGCAACGATTACCAGCATTATTCCTATCAGGTTCGTTATGTTTGGAGCGTGTGGTTGCTTCATTTGTTCCTCGGTTACCTCTTCTTGGAGGTCTCAGCGTGTTTCAGGGTTTCCTCAAATGTAGGGACCGAAGGTACGCCGAAAGAGATTTCGCCTCCGAAGTGGCATTGGACAAAGTGCCCAGCCTTGACTTCCTTCATTTCCGGCTTCTTCTCCTTGCAGATGGCCTTGGCGTAGAAACATCTTGGATGGAACGGACAACCGGTAGGGAGGTTGATAGGTGAAGGCAGGTCGCCCTTGATCTCGGTTCGGCCTCTCTGTATCTTCGGGTCAGGTATCGGAACGGCGGAAAGGAGAGCCCTCATGTAAGGATGATATGGGTTCCGGATGATATCCTCGGATTGCCCATATTCCACCAAGTTGCCCAGGTACATGACGCCGATGTAATCGCTCATGTACCTTGAGACGGAAACATCGTGGGTGATGAACAGGAACGGTATCTTGTACTGGTTCTTCAGCCCCAGCATCAGATTCATGATTCCTGCGCGTATGGACACATCCAGCATGGATACCGGCTCATCTGCCACTATGAACTCGGGCCTCAGGGCCAGGGTCCTTGCGATGGAAACACGCTGCCTCTGCCCGCCGCTGAGTTCGTGCGGGAAACGGCTTATGTATTCCGAGGCAGGCTTCAACTCCGAGTATTCCAGCGCCTTTGCGACCATGTCCTCCCTTTCCTCGTATGAGTCACCGACCCCGTGCACTATCAGAGGCTCGGCCACGGTATCGAACACCGTGAACCTCGGGTTCAGCGATTCATATGGGTCCTGGAAGACCATCTGCACCTTTCTCCTGTAATCCTTGAGCTCTTTGCCCTTTTTGGGGGCGATATCCTCACCGTGGAAGAGCATGTGGCCGGATGTGGGGTCGTCTAGCCTGACGAGCAATCGCCCGGTGGTTGTCTTGCCGCAACCGCTTTCGCCAACGATGCCCAGCACCTTGCCTTTCTCGATTTTGAAAGAGATGTCATCGACCGCATGCACGTATTGAGATTCCTTGCTTATCAAAGATTTCAGCATGCCCTGTTTCACTTCGAAATACTTTCTCAAGTTCTGCACGTCAATGACTGTATCGGATTCGGCCATCAGACCACCTCGCTAAGTTGACCATTGAAAATCTCCAGTGCAAAGTGGCATGCGGAGAAATGGTTTGGTTCGACCTCTACTATTTCCGGAACCTGTTCCTTGCAGATGCTCTTGGCGTACTTGCACCGCGGATGGAATCTGCACCCCGACGGGGGGTTGGCCAAGTCCGGGGGAGAGCCCGGAATCGAGTACAGGGGTTTCTTCTCGCCGATGATGCTCGGGAACGATGCCATCAACCCGATGGAATACGGGTTGGACGGCCTTGAGAAGATGGCTGTGATGTCGCCATATTCCATCAGCCTGCCCGCGTACATGATGGCAATCTTCTTGGCAACCTCTGCGACCACTGATATGTCGTGGGTGATGATTATCATGGCCATGCCGAGTTTTCTCTGGAGGTCCCTGATTTCCGCGAGCACCCGGTCCTGCATGATGACGTCAAGGGCGGTTGTCGGCTCGTCCGCGATTATGAGCTTGGGGTTGCATGCAAGCGCCATGGCAATCATTGCCCTCTGCCTCATGCCTCCGCTGTATTCATGCGGGTAGCCGTCTATCCTGCCAACATCAAGGCCCACAAGCTTGAAGAGCTCGATGACCTTCTTTCTTGCTTCCTGTTTGGTGATGTCTTCGTGGGCGAGTATTGCCTCAGCGATCTGGTCTCCGACCCTGTGCACAGGGTTGAAAGCGTTCATTGCGCTCTGGAATATCATGGAAACCTCTTTCCATCTAACTTCCCTCATCAGAGCATCCACATATTTGGCTTTCTTCCTTCTGGAGAGAGAGTTTTCCTCATCGCTTCCAGCTATGACCCTGCCATCAAAGGTGATCTTGCCCCCGATTATTTCTCCATTGTTGGGGAGGAGCCTTGTTATTGCAAAAGCCGCCGTTGTCTTGCCGCAGCCGGATTCGCCAACAAGGCCAAGCGTGTCTCCCCTTTCCAAAGAGAATGTCACTCCATCAACAGCTTTTACTTCGCCTCTTACAATACTGAAATAGACTTTCAGGTCTTCAACTTCTAGCAATGCCATGGGCTCACCTCCTCCTCCTCAGCCTGGGATTCACAATCTCATCGAAAGCCCTTCCGAGCAGGAAAAATGCCATGCATACCAGTGTGATGCACACACCGGGAGGCAGCAGCCACCACCAGTTGGTGAGAGCGTCACCGCCCTGCTGCACATAGTTCAGCATCATGCCCCAGGTCATTGTGCTTGGGTCTCCCAGGCCGATGAAACTGAGCGAGGCTTCGAAGAGAATTGCACCGCTCACAGCGAATGTCATGTACAGAAGGCCCAGCGGGAGAACGTTCGGAGCGATGTGCTTGAACATTATCCTTGATTTACTGGCCCCTGTGACCCTGGCCGAATCGATGAAGGGCCTTTCCTTCAAGCTCAGGACCTCGGCGCGTATGACCCTGGCCACACCGCCCCAGCCGACCAGCGAGATAATCAGAATGATGTTCCAGATGCTGGGATTCATTATCGCGGCGAATGTGATCAGCAGTGGAAGCGCCGGCAGAACCAATATGACATCCGTGAATCTCATGAGCACGGCATCGATTCCCTTGCCATAGTACCCGGAAACCAGGCCGAATATCACACCTATGGCTATGGAGAAGAATGCGGATAGGAAACCCACGAGCAATGCAATCCTGGAACCCAGAATCGTCTGGCTCAGAATGTCATGGCCCTGGGAATCCGTTCCCAACCAGTATGTGTTGCCGCTCACCGGCTTGTCATCTGTGGCCCAGGTGGGCGGGAGTGCGCCTTTGGACTCTCCGATGGCTGGGATGGAGAACCATTTGCCTGCTTCGACTTCATTGGTTGCTTGGTCGAACTTGACTGTCGCATACATTATATCATGAACAGGCACATGCTTGAAATTAGTGTGCAATATCGGACGTGCCAGAACAACACCCTCGTCGATGGTCTTGCGCCATATAATCCGGTCTTCTGCATCCGAATTCAGGCAGTACAGGAGGGTGAAATCATCCGACCTGTCCGCAACAGTGCCGTTTAGGTGCGTCGCGAATACGTAAACATGGGTTATTGCATTCTCGTTGTTGTAGAAGGGAGCATAATATGGGGCGATTTCGACCACAGTGTCGTCCAGGTCGATCCTTGTGTCGAACGTTATGCTTTGGTTGGCAGAGTTCCTGTTGACTGAGTAGACAAATCCATTGGAGGAGCCGACCATCACATGAGAATTGGATGCGGAAATGGAAGTCAGAGCCCCTTTCTCTTCTTCACCGCGCGTGTTCCTGAGTTGATAACCGTTCACCCTTTCGTTGTTCTCGAGGTGATGCCACCCATTCTTTATTGTTTTGTTCTCTCCCCAAATGGAGTGAATGATGCCGTCGTCGGTTGCTGCATAGACCTCAACGGGGGAACCTACGGCAATGGGAGCGCCTGTCCAGCCTCCGTCAGATACCAGATACGGCTCATCGCCCCATTCGGCAATCAGTTCCCCACTTGCAACGTCAATTCCATAGAGGTAACCGTCGCTGGAACCTACAAATACATATTCTCCGTTGCGTGAAATGGCTGGAGAGGAAAAAGAACCGTTCGGCACAGTAAATCTCCACATTTCCGTCAACTGAAGAGGGAATGTTGTCGTGTTGGTCACATTGCTGAATACAGGAACAGGGCCCATGAAACCGTAAAGCACGCCATCGGAAGTGCTCACAAAGAATAGGTCTTGGAAGTCGAAAACCTCATCGTTGTGTTCGTAGAAATCGATTCCCACCACGCTGCCGTCCAATTGGGTATTCCATGTCCTTTCACCGAAGCCAGATGGGGCACTTGATGAAGTGTATTGGTCCTTCAGGATGTAAAATTTGCCATCCTCACACCCGAAGAACACTGCGAGATTCCTTTCGCTATACGTGTTTTGACCGAAGTTATTGAAATGAACCTTGGTGGATATGTTGCTTGGCGGGGATGTATAGAACCTCCAGCCGATATTGAGGGATGTGGCACTTTGCTCATAAGTCGGCACGTAGGCATAGAGTATATTTCCGCCCGCAACGTAAAACCTATCTGGAGCCCTTGTGGTCTCCGTATTGAACCTGAGAGAATAATCCATCAGGACGGGGCCGCTTTCCGTTATCCAGCCTTCTTCGCCGGCCAATGGCGCAATGTATGGCGTGAAATTCAATTGGTCCTCATCTGGAGCCCACCAGTTCAATGGGTGCCTCAAACCCATGTAAGGTGAAACCAGCGCCATCACCACAAAAAATATCATTATGGTCAGCCCTATCATCCCAATCTTGCTTTCCTTGAAGAGCAGCCAGCTGTGCTTGATAGAGCGCTTGTAGTCCCGAATCTTTTCCTTGATTTGTTTGCTAGTAACCATAGTATCACCTCACAATTGCACCCTCGGGTCCAGCCAGGCATATAGAATGTCTGCGCCCATATTTCCAAGTATTGTTAGCAGTGCAAGTATGTAGAAAGCGCCCTGAACGACAGGGAAATCCTTTGAGAGAGTGCCTTCTATGAGCAGGGTGCCCATCCCGTACCAGGAGAATATTGTCTCTGTCAGAACGCCGCCGCTGATTATGCTTCCTATGCTCATTGCCATGGAAGTCACGACCGGAAGCATCGCGTTTCTCGCCACATGCCTGAAAATGACGGTCCTCTCTTTCAATCCCTTCGCCTTTGCCGTTGTCGTGAAGTCTTCCCCGATAACTTCAAGCATCGCGCTTCTCATCAACAAAATCGTCCCGGCAAGGCCGAGTATCACAAGCGTGACCAGAGGCATGACCAGGTGATGCAGGACGCTGAGGAACCATTTCAATCCGGTGAGTTTAACGGAACCCTCGATCCCGCCCATGCCCCCAAGTGGGAACCAGCCAAGCTGGGCATAGAACACCCATTGCATTATCAGAGCGAACCAGAATATGGGCATGGAATAGAAGAATAGGGTGACGACAATCGTCCCCATCTCGAGGGCTGTTCCCCTCCGCCAGGCCACGACCACGCCGATTATGATTCCGATAAGATATGAAATGACGAGGGAAGTCCCGAAAAGAAGTGCGGTTGACGGCATGCGTTCAATGATGACATCCCAGGAAGGCCTTTGATAAATGTAGGATGTGCCAAAATCAAAGACCAGCATTGTCTTCATGTATATCACGAACTGCTCGGCCATTGTTCGCATCTTGACATATCTAGGATGCGAAAGGGGGAATGCGGACTCGGCACCGTTGGGCTTTTCTACCTGGGCACGAACCACAGAACATTGTTTGCCGTCGGAATCCACCGCGGTGACATTTACCTTGAGTTTGAGATTCGACAATTCAAATGGATATTCGAGTGCCGCGCTGTCTCTTCCATCTGTTCCCATTACCCTCAGTTCCAAATCCGTGATCAGAGGGTAGGTATCTGGCCCATCGACGGGGAATGGTTTGGGTTGATTTGAATTTACCACAAATGGCAGGGTTGCGGATGTATCTCCTATCTCAACTTTGAAAGTAAGCATGCCGTTGGATTCGACGTCATATGTTCCTGAATAATATGAACCCGCCAGAACAGACATTGTAGGTTGAGTTGAAGAGAGTTCCATGTCTGGCATCAAAATGGAAAAGGTGGGGGTACCGCCCGATGCCTCCGAAGCCATTGATACGGTTCCACCAATCGTGGGATAGGTAAAAACCCCATTTGTGAATGGGATATCTGCCGAAAGATTGCAAATCTTCACAGATACTGGGTTTATCGCATTGCTTGCGTCGAATTTGATGGCTGCCGTTGCAATGTTTCTGTAAGTGTCTTGAACAGAGAATGTTGCAATAAAATTCGGATTGGTCAGGTACGGAAGGACTGCGCGGGCTGAAAATCCATATGTGTCATTTTCTCCAGCGTTAATATCACGGGACATGGTAACATTTTGGTATGTGTTGTTTGGGTAAAGGATGAATATTTCGGTCTGTTTAATTGGATTGGCATCATAGGTTTGAAGGTAAAAATCGACCCCTTTTGTTGTGAGGTTCAATTCGGAGATGCCGACATCTAGAATCCGGGGCGCCACGAAGTCGATGTCCTCGGGGGCGTTCACATCAAAATATGTCGACAGGGTTTCGGTCCGGTCGTTATCGCCAACCGCCGAAACCGTGACATGGTATCGCCCGACTGTCTCGGGGTAGTAGTTTTCCTGAACATACTCTCCCGGGTAATCGGCCCATCGCCCGAACCCGTATCTCACAAGGATGATATCTATGTCGTTGGGGGACATTCTCGGGTTCATCATCATTTGGGCAGCAGCACTTCCTGGCATCATTCTGTAAAGAACGAAGAGCAAGACCAATACTATCAAAACAGTAATCATCATGTGTATCGTTCTTTTGACCAGGTACGTTCTCAGTTTCATTCATATCATCTCCGATTTTTGCGAATACGTCTTGAATGGGAAAGGGGAAGAGGGCCCGGTTTCCCGGGCCGTATTATTCAGTTTTTCTTTCTGCGGATTGCCGCATAGCTCACCGAGGCGATGCAGAATACAGAGGCCACGACAAGGAATGTCGGGAACGGAGTTGGGCCGTTGGGATCAACCGCACCGGCCTTGTCGATTATGTTGAGGGTTATCTCGTGGCTGCCTTTCACGTTGGCGTCATCGGGGTCTTCGGCTACTGCCGTCAGTATGATGGGGTTCGTGGAATCATCGTTCTTCGCAAGGTCCTGGGCGGTGACTGTGAAAGTGACGATTCCGGAGTCATCTGTCTGTTTCTCGGCCTGGTCTATGGTGGGAAGAGCCGGAGAGGCGCTCAGGGTGACCTTGGAATCGGCCACCGGGTCACCGTTCTCATCTGTGACCGTCACCTCGACTATGGTGAAGCCGGGCGCCCCTTCTCTTATGTCGTCGATTGTGTCAGGGTCTGCGACCATGGAGACGGAAAGGAAAGACTGGCCCTCGGGGAACACCTTGATCTCATGTATCCTTTGCGGGGCTGGGTCATACACATCTTCTCCGCTCGTGAAGGTGGCTTTCTCTATGGTGAGAATGACCTGGGTTCCATTGTAGACAATATCATGGTACGTTGGGTCGGTTTGATCGGGAACCGTTATGACTGGTGCGGTGAATTCAGTAACGAATCTGCCGCCGTCAAGGGTGAGGCCTTCTGTAATTGAAAGCGAACCCAAAGACGCATTGACCCAAACCTTGGCGCCGACTATCGGTGCGCCAGCCTGGTCTTTGACAAGTATGGTTATATCCTGTGTCTTGTTGGATGTCATGGCAGATGGCGGCGTGACGAATTGAGCATTGGCTTTGAACGGGCTTGGCGCACGGAGATTGCACAGTGAGTCCCAATTATAGATGGACCCTTTGCGCCCCACCTCCCAGCCGACGAATCTGTCTGCCCGGTAGGCCTCGATGTTTGTCCTGAAGTAAAGGACATCGTATGGCAGGTCCTCGGTCAGTATGGTCAGGCACTCGAGAATCTTTTGTTTTCTCACAATGGGATCCCCGGTCTGCCTTGCCGCATCAATCACGACATCAAAATCCGGGTTCTGGTATCCGTTGTAGTTCTGGCCGACGGCAGACTGGCTCGAGTGGAAGAACGCCCACAGGAAATCCGTGGGGTCGCTTCCGATGCTCCATCCCAATATGAACATGTCGAAGTCCCTGGCATCGATGCGGTCCACGATTGAGCCGAAGTCCATGGCGACGGATTCTGCGTATATCCCGACGTTCCGAAGTTGCTCTGCAATCATCAGACCGGCCTGGGCCCTGATCGGGTCGTAATTGGCTTCTGGGGTCAGAATCTCAATCAGCCCGCCCGGGGAACTGCCGATGGGGGTACCGTCTTCATTTATCCACCAGTTATCGATGCCAGCGGCATCTATTGCGGCTTGGCCCGTTACAATTTCACCATTGCTTTTCTTGACCTTGTAACCTGCCTCTGCCAGGATTCTCTTTGCTTCGTTGGGGTCGAAGTTGTAACGGACGATGTAATCCTTATTGTACCAATCAAGATTAAAGGAACTGACAGGACCATCGGCGGCAACTCCCAAATTCAGCAGAAGTTTCGATACCACCCTGTTCTTATCGATGCAATGGGCGACGGCCTTCCTGAACGCTATGCCGCCATCTCCATTCGCGGGGTTCCCGTCCTTGTATCCGAATGAGTCCAATCTCATGTTGTAGGCGAGGTAGAAGAAACCCGGCTCAGATGAGAAGGTCATCTCGACGCCCTGCGTGTTACCAAGATCCTGGACATAAGAAGGAGGTACTGACCATGCAATGTAATCGATATCCTTGTTTTTCAAAGCGAGAACCGCGGCATCTGCTGTTTTGTAAATTTTATAGGTTATCGCTTCGATGGACGGCATTACAGCCAAGGATTCTCCGTATTGGTCCAGAACATGTTCAGTGTATTTATAATTCTCATCGAAAAAGTGCTCGCGGAAAGTGAGGACTTTGATGAACTGGCCAGTTTCCCTGAAGTCGAATTTGAATGGCCCATTGCCTATGACCTTGCCGTCCACAAGTCCGTTGAAGGATTGTGCCGGAGCCACCTTCCAGGAATCTGCGCCGGATAAGCTGAAGCCCGGGTCGCACCATATCTTGGCGCCATCGACGGCCTGACCGGAGACCTTGTAGGCCCATATGTGCTCGGGAAGCAGGAATGTGGAGAGCGTGTCCCTGAAGAAGCCTGCATACGCCTCCTGAAGAATGAATTTCAATGCTGCCTGTTTGTGGTCGGGGCTCTCCCAGACCTTGTAAATGTGAAGGAATGCGGATGTAGTGTAATTGGTTCCCGCTTTGCCGCCCATATCCTTGAGCGGGTTCATGGAAGAGGACCATTCCGGAACCTGGGCGCACATGTGGTTTGAGAAGAGAATGTCGCGAATGTCCATCTGATGGCCATCATGCCACACGATATCCTCAAAATCATAGAAGATAACGGCTTCGCCGTATACAGTATTGGCGCCCCATGTATCCTTCGGCGTGAAGGCAAAGTTGCCTTCATTGCAAAAACCATCAAAAGTGGCCGCGTCTGCCGGAGGGATTTTGCCGGTTATGTTCGCCGACCCGATTGCAACGTAAGGTATCAAAGCATCCGTGTCGGGGTTCACATTAATGGTTCCGTCATAGAGATATCCAAGAACATTCCATGACCATACATCGCTCACTGTTATGGGGTTAAGGCCCTTGACATCGTCCTGCATGGCGATCCTCAAGGTCAATTCATCACTCTGTCTTGTTCCCGGTGCTGATGCGAATGCGGACACAGAACTTAGCACCATCATCAGGGTAAAAAGCAGGGCGATTCCCACAATTTTACCATGGCTATTGTTTATTCCTTTCATGGTTTCAAACCTCCTTTCATACGTACTCCATCATCAGAAATCCCTAGGGAAATCTCGGTGGCGGAGCGAATAGGGTGAGTATATTTATAGTTTTCTTGATTGACACGCCAGATGTGTTCAACCAGGCATGCGAAACATTCACCCTTATGCCGACAATAATCCTATGTAGTATAAAAACAAATTTGTACAGTGTTTTGTATAATATAAAAACATTGTGGTACAGCTCTTTGTTTAACGGTTTTATGGAGATGCGTATCAACTTAGTTAATAATCCTACGAATGCTTAATGAATGCAAAAATGAACAATATTGCCAGCATATCAGTGGATGTAAACTACCGGCCCATAAAACATTGCATTCCCGGCATTAACATAGAGAATTTTCAGGGGTTTCATGCTTCCGATGAGAGGTAATATTTTTTCCTCACACCATCTCTGGAACTGTCAAGTACCCCCATTCTTTCGAGAAGGGAAAGGTTGTAACTCACCGATTGCTGGGAGATGCCCTCTCTGGTGGCAATCTCTTTCTGTGAGATGCCGGGGCACTGCCTGATGGCATCCAGGATTCCCAATTGCAGGTCGCTGAGCTTTATGCCTTTTGTTCTTGGAACTTTCATGTCTGTCGGGTAGAATCGCTTGTATGTGCCATCCCTCTGGGACTTGATATAGCCCTGAAATTCAAGCGCCCTCAGATGATGAGAGAGCGTGCCGTTGGTAACATCCAACTTGAGCTTGATGTGATTGTAATGCTCCCCCGGGTGAGACATTATGTATCCATATATCTGGCCGCGAACAAAGTGATCGAGCAGGTCATCCTTCTTCAAGCGCGAATAGAGCGGAAGGAAAAACAATTTGATAAGGCCGCATTTGCCGGCTTCCGTGCTTCCGATGATAATAACCGCAATAAGACCGGTTATGCCTATATAGGATACTTTACTAGTATTATCTATTACGACGGGTGGCTCAACTGTGATCTCTTTTATCTCATGATAACCGGGCATATAACCCTCGAGAGATGCCCTTGCCGTG
>JAWOHM010000026.1:0-10515 GCA_046485165.1 Thermoplasmata archaeon | reverse complement strand
AGGGATTGCCCTTTGATTGCTCGTATAGTCTTTCCGCCAGAGTGTCGGGAAAATCGTTGGGGGCGAATGTCAGATCGATAAGAGATTTCGTGCAATACACATCCAACTTCACGAGATTAATCTATCGAGAATTTCCTCCCCCTTCATGCTCTCGATGGCTTTCTGAAGGGCATCGGATTCCCCGGGCCTTGAGGTTCCGAGCAGCAGAATTCGGCTTTTACTGATGTTTCTGGCCAAATACTGCAGAACGAACAGGGAGGATTCGTCGGCCCAGTGGAAGTCTTCCAGGAGCAGAAGCAGGACTTTATCGCCAGATAGGCGCACAAGAGCCTCCAGCGCCCTGTCGGCGATTCTCAGCCTCTCGTTCTCAAGTTTGATGCCTTCCAAGTCTCTCCTGACCAGGAATTTCGCGCCAGCCAGCTTCGTTATCTCGTTTTGGACGGGCGCAATCTCGCTCATCTTCCCGGTCCATCCCTCGATTAGCTGGCCGTGTCTCTCTTCTATTTTTTTGAGGGCCTGCTTCACGGTGTTCTTCATGTCCGGATGCTCGGTACCGGAGAAAACAGCGGTCAGGAACAGATGCTGGCTGTGTTCTATAAGTATCTTCATATCTCCATATTCCAGCCGCCCTAGCCCAGCCTTCTTTCCTTCCTGGCCAAATGAATCACGCACAAAATCCTGGACCGCAGAAAGCATCCCCGCGAATATATCGGCATCCAGACCGCCTTCCTTGGAGGAAGCTTTTGCCAGCAGCAGGCCGGCGCCGTTCACCGCGAATATCTCTGTGAAGGATGTGTACTCCTGCTCCTCGAACAGCGGCTTGTCGGTGACGCCTTCCAGGGCCTTTGAGAAGACCTGGAACGGGTGCGCGGAGTCGGACAGAGCCGCGCCGGAGAGGGTTCGGGCGCCCTCTGCTTCAGCGCACTTCCTGAACTCCTCGACCAATGTGGTCTTGCCGATGCCGGGCTCGCCGGAAATCAGAAGTGTCGAGCCCTTGCCGGCCATGGCGTCGGCCAGGTGCCGGTTCAGGGTTGCAAGTTCCGCATCGCGGCCGATGAGGGGGGTCAACTCTTCCATGGAATGAGATAAAGCTTTCGGATTTTAAATAAGTGTCGCACCCCCCAATCCTCAGAGGTCTATGAGCTTCGAGATCTCCTTGGTGACCCTTTCCAGAATTTCGGGGTGCTTCAGCACGAACTTCACTCCTGCTGCTTCAAAGAGCTCGGGCAGCCCAACGGTCGTGCCCAGGGTGAGGGCATGCTTGTAGTGCTTCACAGCGCCTTTGTAATTCTCCAGCGAGTTCACGAACACCTGCATCGCGCCGACCTGGGCGATGCCGTATTCGACATAGTAAAGCGGGACCTCGTACACATGGAGGTACTGCCAGCCAATCTCCTGGAACTCCCCCAGGTCGGAATAATCCACGTAGGGCGTGTACTTGGCCGCCAGACCTTTCCAGTGCTTGTTTCTTGCCTCAGATTTCGCACCGTCGGGGTGCGAGTACACCCAATCCTGGAACTCGTCCAGCATTGCCATGAAAGGCAGAAATTTCAGGAGGTCGCCCAGCTGTTCAATGCCTATTCTCTTCCTGTCAGCCTCATTGTAAACGACATCCCAGTACGGCCTTGCCAGCAATTCCATTGACATGGATGCCACCTCTGCGAATTCCAGGGGGTATGCCCTGGCCAGTATGGGCAGCTGCCTGCAGGACAGCGTGTGAATGGCATGGCCGGACTCGTGCATCAATGTGTCGAAGTCATCGCTTGTTCCAACTGCATTCCCGAACACCAGGGCCATGCGCTCCTCCGCGAAATCATTGGAATACGCGCCAGGCGCCTTTCCGGGGCGGTTCTCCAGGTCCAGGTATCCTTTCCTGTCCATGAGCCAGAACGCCTGTTCGAACTCCGGGTCGATGGATTTCAAGACCTTGGCGGCCTTCTTCTTCAGGTCGTCCAGGTCGGTGTAGACCTTCGGCGGCTCTGCGCCATCCGGGTCAACGGTAGTGTCCCATGGCCTCAGATTGTCCAGCTTCATCTTCGACTTGCGCTTCTCCATCATCTTCCCCACGGCAGGCACGACATACTTGTGGATTGCATCCCTGAACGCCTTCGTGTCCTTTCTGCCATAGCTCAGCCTTCCCATCTCTTTGTACCGGTAGTCCAGGTAGTTTTCCATCCCCGCATTCTCGGCAAGCTTCTTGCGGAGCTCCAGCATCTTGTCGAAAAGCTCGTCCAGTTTTTTCCTGTCAGCGAAATGCATCCCCACCCTGGCTCGCCAGGCGCGTTCCCTGAGGGCCCGGTCCGGACTCTTCAGCAGGGGGTTGAGCTTCTGCGGGGTGACCTTCTTGCCATCGAACTCCGTCTCCCAGCCGCCGGATAATTTCTGGTACTGGCTTTTCAGAATCATCTCCTCGGAAAGCAAAGGCAGATTCTCCTTCCTGAACAGTTCCACGGCCCACTGGATGTTCTTCCGGGCGATGGCATATTCCTTCGGGATCCAGGATTCTGGAATGGCCAGGAACCTCTTTTTCATGGCATCATCGAGTTCGCCGACCAGGGGCATCACATCGCTGGCGATTCTTTCGAACTCCTTTCCAGCGGTCACATCCTTCGTATCCCGGGTCATGGCGAAGTACGCCCTTGCATGCTTTTCGGAGACTGCTGACATGACCTCGGACCAGGCGTCCAGCCACTCGGAAGCCGCTTCCTGGGTCTCTACCCGCATCTGTTCCAGTCTGGCATAAGCCGCTTTTATGGTGTCGGGGTCTCCCATGTCTTCGCTGTCTTTCAGAAATTTCCTCGGGTACTTTGCCTCTAGGTCCATTATATCACTGAAAGGGGCATTCGGTGAGAATATAAAAAATGTTGTAATTTGCTTCGGGACTCGGGAACGGGGAAGAGGGAACCGTACGGAATGGCTGAATTACTAGCCATTGAATTCGTCGCCGAGTCCCGCTTCCCGATACTTCAACAATCAATCAAATTCCCGCTTCCCGAAGTACGAATCCCGCTTCCCGCTATTGCATTAACCCAACAGGTTCCCGAGTCCCGATGCTTCAATAATCAATTAAGTTCCCGCTTCCCCAAACTCATAAATACACACACGCGCATACACAATTAGAACGAACAACAGGGGACGAATAACATGAAGAGAAAAATTATTGCTTTGTGGATGTGCGCGACATTGATTGCATCAACTTTCTTTCTGGCGGCTGATTCTGGGGGAACGGATATGCCCGGTGACGAAACCATGTACACATCGCACGCGCCGATACGCATAGACTCGGACGCGGATTTTCCCGTGATAGCGAACTGGGGAAACGGGACACAGGGGAACCCCTGGATAATCGAGAATTGGGACATCAACGGGACCGGGTATGGATATTGCATTTACATCGGGAACACCACAGATTACTTTGTGGTGAGGAACTGCAATCTGTACGGGGCAAGCGATATCCATGTATGGCCATATTACATGAATTCGGGCATACTCTTATTCAATGTTCAGAATGGGATTCTCGAGGATAATATTGTGGCCTTTAACAAATATGCTGGCATATACATGTATGCATCCTATTATAATCTGATAAATGGCAACAATGCATCTTCTAACGAGGCTTACGGCATCTGCCTCGAACATTCAGGAAACAACATCATATTTGACAATGAGGTCATGCATAATGTATGGATTATGGCGCCATGTTATGGGATATCGCTCTCATTATCCGATAATAACTTAATAGCAAGCAACAATGTTAGCTGGAACATGGATCCAAATATTTGCCTTTATTTTTCAAACAACACAATAGTCACAAATAACACGATATCAAACAGTGGGACCGGTCTATATATCTATGAATCCTATAATGCCACGATAACAGGCAATGATATATTTTCAAATGATTGGTGTGGCATAGGCACAGCAGGGTACTCCAACGGCACAATGATTTATCACAATAACATCATCAACAATGCGATGCAGGCCGATGATTATTACGGTACGGTGCAATGGGACGATGGCTACCCGTCCGGCGGTAATTACTGGGGTGACTACAACGGCACCGATGACTTCTCCGGCCCGGGTCAGAATGAACCAGGCTCCGATGGCATCGGGGACACTCCCTACTCTTTCACAACCGGCCAGGACAACTACCCGTTGATGGAACCGTGGATTCCCTCCCATGATGAAATTCCATATCTGAGCATTGCCCCGGACGGTGATTCGATGCTGCCAGGTACCAACAAGAACTTCACTGTCACCCTTTACGATGAGTTCGGCCAGATTGCCACGGCCCAAACAGATGTGCTAATCAGCCTGGAAACCGATTCTCCAACAGGCGCTTTCTATGAATACGGGTTCAATCCATACTGGAAGCGCGACGTGCTGGTCAGCTTCGTCTTTGACGACTCCAGGTCCATAAGCATGCGGTACACGGATGATAACAGGACATGGCTGGAGGCAGCAAAAGACGCAGCCTTGTCGTTCCTCAACGAATTGTCGGATGATTCTGTCTGTGTGAGCATCTGGGACTTCTATGGGAACAACGAGAGACGGTGGTCTGGTCCAACAGAGAATATTGGCGAAGGCCGTCTGCAGAATGATCTTGCTAATGATAACATGTACCCAAGGCCAGTTGTACGCCTTGGGAATACATATATTAGCACCATCAACGGCACAATGATTGACGGCCGGCAGTACATCAGGGACGAGATAATCGCAATGGACAACCCCCCCGGCACAACCATACTCTGGGACGCCATGGGCGAGGCATATCTGGATACATTGTGGTTCACATCTGCGTATCCGGAACTGAGGCCGGCTGTGGTGGTACTGTCTGACGGCATGGACGCGCAAGCATCTGACCAATCCCTAATCGCGGCCAACAGAATTGAGGGCAGCAGCGGTTACTGGTGCCCGTGGGACAGCATCAATGTAACACAGGATTATGGCGACATCACAATGAGCATGCATTACGGCAAGTATACCCTCGACTGGGCGAACCCGGCCACTAGCACATACTGGTTGGAAGCGGGCGCCCACGGCGGTTCCATGCAATATACGAACAGAATCGGATTGCTCCACGCTGACATCGAGATGTTCACGGTAGGCCTGGGTGTGGAGCACCATGCGAATCCCTGGGAGCCTACAATCAATCAGTACCCTGGAAATCCACTCGACCCACAATACATGGCCCCGGACGCGAATCTCTTTGCGCATTACGATCCAATCCAAGCGCCATATGGGCCATTCTATTCCTCACCTCCGCCAGGGGGGCCGCACCTGTACCAGGAATCCGGCACCCTGGAGTACAACCTGTGGCGCATCGCCAACACTTCCGGAGGTATGTACTTCCACGCCCCAACAGGGGACGCGCTTGAGGATGCATACACCGAAATTGGCCGCAAGTTGTCAGATTCCAGGGTTAGCCAGGTCACGATTCCGGCCGGTTTCTCAAATGCGACATTCGTTTATTATGACACCACTCCGGGAACCTGGCATCTCTCGGGCAGCACCTCCGATTATCGCGGGGACACCGTGAACATCACGGTTTTGGGACCAGTGGCACACTCTCCGTTCCGCATCAATTCCAATGCCGATTTCACCCCTGCCAACGGCGTATCCGCAGGCGACGGCTCTCCCGGCAATCCATGGGTGATAGAGAACTGGGACATTGACGGCGGAGGCCCCGGTTGCTGCCTGTACATCGGCAACACAACTGAGCATTTCATCGCGAGGGACAATCTGCTGCATGGAGCCAGAGGGAACGCGGGAATATATTTCTGGAACTCGGGGCTGGCCCTTCACAACGTAACGAACGGCGCAGTTCTCAACAACTCGTTCCTCAACAACATAAACAGCATCTACCTGGATACCTCGGAAGGCAATCTAATATCCGGGAACACTGTGGCTGCCGATGCGACATCTTCCAGCATGCCCGACAACACCGTTTTGTCTTCTCAGGACGAAAACACCAAGGACATTCCGGTTGTCGAGACTAGGTACATGAGTAGCGAGATGCATATGGTCAACGGTTTGTTCGCAGACAACCTCGGAGTTTTCCAAACCTCAATGATTCTCAGCAACCAAATCAATACTGGCGATATTCTTTACACCGGCATGAGGGCCTGGGTCAGGAATGCCACCACGGGGGCGGAATTCGAGCTGACCGGCGGTTCAGCCAAGGCAGTGGTCAGCAGGAACTCCAATGCTATAGGAATCCAGACGACTGCATGGAATTGCCCCCTCATAGTCCTGAACCTCACGGATTCTGTGGTCATCAGGATATACCAGAACTTCGACGTTAATCCGCCCACAACTCTCGTGGCCACATTCTCGACGGAACAGTTGGGCGCCACCATGCTAGACGCTGCCACATGGACCATCCATTATTTCACGGAAAGAAGCGGAAACATCAACCCCCTCAGGATTGGCAATTTCTACTGGGGCACCACCGTCTACAACTCTCGCATCGAGGGCTTCGCCCATACCACCATCGACAACACACCGCCGATCGTGGTGAAAACTGTACCGGCCGACGGCGCGACCAACGTGCCCACCAGCCAGAACGTGTTCGTGACCTTTGACGAGCCCATGAACACACTCAATCAACCAACACTCACCCAGATACTCGGGACCGATACCGGCGGCTGGAGCTTCCAGTACTGGTACAACGAGACCACCGCGGTCTGGACTCACAGCAACTGGATTCAAAATGATATTATTGGACTCAGAATAAGCGGAGGCCAGGACCTTTTCGGCAACGTGATGGCGCCATATGTATGGTCATTCAGCACCGCCAGCGGTCCCACCGCAACAGCAACCGGCCCGGTCGGGACATCCAATGTGGCGGACATCACAATCACATACAGCTGGGTCGGCGTCCCTGATTGTATATGGATATATTACGCCCTCGACAGCCTGAACTGGACATTCGCGGGGAACGAGACCAAGGTCAATGGCACGTTCGATGGCCAATTTCCCCTGACCCTCACCGAGCCCGGGTCATACTGGTGGAAGGCCGTTGCGATAGGGAACGGCTCCACGCAGGAACTGCCAGTCAACGGGACCACGCTTCCCGACACTGTCAGCCCGTACATCTTCGACAATGTCCGGCCGACAGTGGTGAGCGTCTCGCCCCAAGGCGTGAACGTCCCGGTGGACGCTTATATCGTCATAAGATTCACCAAGTTCATCAATGCCGATTCCGTTTCAATATCCATCACGCCCAATCCCGGCGGCCTGCTCTACCTCTGGAGCGAGGGTGGAACAGTCCTGACCATAGCCCATTACAATTTCGTCGCGGATATACTCTATACTATAACCATCACCCATGCCAGGGACCTCGCCAACAACATCCTGGACCCTATACCGTACTCTTGGCAATTTAGAACGGACTATGACATTCCACCTAATTTCAACGGAATATCACTGTATAATTCTCATAATAATACCATTGTTGAAAATCAAGTTACTGATAACGAGAATTACGGCATTTTGCTCATCTCTTCTTTTTTCAATAATATCTACCACAATAGTTTCATCAACAATGTGAATCAGGCTTTCGATGACGGCATCAACTTATGGGATGATGGCTATCCCTCCGGCGGCAACTACTGGAGCGATTACGCCGGAGCAGACAACTTCAACGGCCCCAACCAGGACATGCCCGGCTCTGACGGCATAGGTGATACTCCATATTACTTCGATTGGGGACAGGACACATACCCTCTGATGGAACCGTTTGTCCCCGTGATAATAAAGGCCGTTAGAAATATGGACACAGGTGAATATTTTGACACTATTCAAGCCGCCATATCTAGTTCAAACACCACAGATGGCCACACCATCGAGGTGAGCGCGGGGACTTACAATGAGAATGTTGTAGTGAACAAGCAGTTGACAATAATCGGTGCAGGAAATGACACCACAATCATAGACGGCGGCGGGATTGGCAACGTCGTTACTATCACAGTGGATTGGGTGACGATTAATAGGTTCACAATCAGGAACAGTGCAAGCAGTTGGGGGGATGCCGGAATAAAATTGAGCGGTGTTCAGAATTGCAATATTGAATATAATAACTGCACCCAGAATTACTTTGGAATATACCTTTACTCATCCAGCAACAACACTATCGCAAACAATTTTGCATTAAATAATTTTAATGGAATTCATGTTGAATCCTCCTATGGGCATAATGTATTTGATAACAATGGCATCATGGATAATGATCAAGGAATCATGGTAGTCTCTTCGCATGGATGCATTATTTTAAACAACCACATCGCAAACAATTATACTGGCATCTGGCTCATGTCCTCGTCAACGACCAACCTGACCAACAACGAAATGTTCGATTCTGGCATTTTTATACAGGGCAGCACTCTTGAGTACTGGAACACGCACACGATTGACACGTCGAACACGGTCAACGGCAATCCAGTGTATTACTGGAAGGATCAGGCCGGCGGCATCGTTCCCCCGGGCGCAGGCCAAGTCATTCTTGCGAATTGCATAGACATTTTGGTGGAAAATCAAAACCTTTCAAACGGAACTGCCGGCATATTGCTAGGATTTTCCAATCATAACACAATATTCAATAATACCGTATCCTCGAATAGTTTTCACGGAATCAGGCTCTGGTCGTCTCTGAATAATTCAATAATAAACAACACTCTTTCCGATTCATACTATGGAATTGGATTGAACACAGATTGCAGCAATAACCTGGTCATGAACAACAGCATAACAAATGCCGCCCAGGGAATATGGTCTATGTACTCTGCCAACAATCACATATTGAGGAATTCAATCGATTCCAGCAATGAATACGGAATCTATTTGTATGAATCGAACTACCATGTAATCGAGGAAAACACAGTGCGATTCTCTGAACAGTGGGGAATTTTTATCGACAACTCTGTTAGCAATGCCATATATCATAACAATTTCATGGAGAACATGAACCAGGCCTATGACAATAACCCAGGTATTCCCGGCATTGAAAATAGATGGGATGATGGCTATCCATCCGGTGGCAACTACTGGAGCGATTACGCCGGAGCAGACAACTTCAACGGCCCCACCCAGGATATGTCCGGTCCGGACGGAATCGGCGACACCCCGTATTACTTGGATTGGGGGCTGGATTTATACCCATTAATGGTACCCTGGGGCACTCCTCCCCTTCCGACATTTGCACTCAACATGACCGCAGGTTGGAACCTAATTTCCATACCCTTGGAGATGGCAAACACATCCATCGAATCCGTATTTTCCTCCATATCTGGAAATTGGGACGTGGCCAAGTATTATGACGGCGCGACAAAGACCTGGCAGTCTTACCGGGCTGGAATGCCAACAAACACTTTAATGTTCATCGATCACACTATGGCTGTTTGGCTGCATATCACGGATAACAGTACGCTTATTGTTTCTGGCACGATACCGAATTCCACTAATATAATGCTCCATGCAGGTTGGAACCTGGTCGGTTATTCCTCGCTCAATGAGAAAGCTATGGCCTTTGCTTTATGGGGCACCGGCGCGACCTGCGTTGAAGGATTCGACCCCGAGTCCCCCTCTCTCATTACAGAGATTGAACCGGAGTATCTTATGAAGCCCGGCGAAGGCTACTGGATATATGTTCCATCTGATACTATATGGGTAATTGATTGGTGATGAAAAGTCAGATGGCGATTTGCACGTCGTTCGGGAAACGGGAAGAGGGAATCGGACGGAATGGATGCATCTCCATCCATTGACTACGTCACCGAGTCCCGCTTCCCGAAACTTCAATAACCAATCAAATTCCCGCTTCCCGCATTTGTTATTGTTCCATTGCGTCGAATTTAAATAGCATCTGCCAATCTTGATTTGACTACCATGACAGACGTTCAGAATCAGGTGTTGAACGGAAGCTTCAAGCTCACCAGGGTCGGGGTGAAGGATGTCAGGAAACCAGTGAAGGTGACAAGGCCGGGCAGGGAGGTGACGCTGACAGTCACATTTGACCTGTTCGTGGACCTGCCGGCAGAGCTCAAGGGCTCCCACATGTCCAGGAACCTGGAGGTCCTTTCAAGGGTCATCGACGATGCGGTCCGGGGCGAAGTGACCGGCCTCGAGGACCTGGGCGTCCGTATATGCCGGGAGCTTCTGTCCAGGCATGAGTATGCGTCGCGTTCCGAGGTCATGATGTCCGCAGATTATTTCCTGGAGAGGGGGATGGGCAACGGCACGACCAGTCTGGAAAGATACATGCTGAAGGCGTCTGCCAACTCCATCCGCGGAGGCAAGACCAGAAAATCCATCGGAGTGGAGGTCACAGGCATGACGGCCTGCCCCTGCGCCATGGAGGAGGTGCGCAAGATCCGGCCGCGCGCGATCGTGCATCGGATCGACACGCAGCGCGCCGCAGCCCACCCGGGCGTCGTGGCGGTGCTCACGGCGGCCGATGTCCCCGGGCAGCGGTGCCAGGGCCTGATCGTGGCCGACTGGCCGCAGCTCGTGGCGGTC
>JAWOHM010000025.1:0-3174 GCA_046485165.1 Thermoplasmata archaeon | reverse complement strand
CGAGATAATCCAGGGCTGTCCTTTGAGAGGGGGCTTCTCCTCAGAGATATGGGTGATATCGAACAGGCCAGGGAGACATTGGCACAGTCGAGGAACGAATATGATAAACGCAGTTATCGTCTAATGACCGGTAGAATAGATAATATCCTGAAGGAATTAGAATAAAGAGGCGCGGCCAGCCACCTCATCCCACTTCGGCAATTTTCCCACCGGCCCCTTCACCTCTATGGCAAAGCTGGCCGCGCTGGCGCCCAGGATCCCGCAGGCCTCCAGGTCCATGCCCCTGCTCAGCCCGGCATAGAATCCGGCGCGGTACGCGTCCCCCGCGCCCGTGGGGTCCAGTATCTTCTTCGGCTTGATTGCGGGAATGGATATCGTACCGGAAGGGGTGAAGATATCGCTGCCCTCCTTGCCCTTGGTAACGATGACAATTCTGACCTTCTCCAGCATTTTCTCCTTCTTCTTTATTCCCAGATACTTCATGGCTATCTTCAGCTCATGCTGGTTCACGAACAGCATGTCGGACATCGCCAGCAGCTCCGCGAATGTTTCGGGGGTGTAGACATACCTCAATTCCTGCGCCGGGTCGAAGTGTATCCGCTTCTCCAGCTTCTTCGCGGCCTTCATGACCTTGCGGTAGTACCCCGGCCGGCCCGTGCCGATGTGTATTATCTCGCTGGATTCGATTGTGTGGGCGGCTATGGGGAATTTCTCCATCTGGCCCATGGGCCCCTGGTCCATTATGCACATCTGGTCGCCCCTCGGTCCGTTCAATATTCGGCAGGTCGGTGTCAGCTGGCCCTCTATCTCAACCAGGTCATAGGCGTCCACATTGGCCTTGAACAGCGCGTCCTTGAAGTCCTTCGGAAAATCCTTCCCGACGAATGATGCCAGGGCCGTTCTCACGCCCATGCCTCCCGCAATCATGGCGATGTTGGAGCCTGTCCCGCCGAAGAAGCGCCTCACATTGCTCACCTGGGTGGATGTGTTGGGCGCAGGCAGTTTGTCCACGTCCATGATGTAGTCGAGGTTCACATGCCCGAAGATGCCGACAAAATTGTGCAGGTCCGTCATGTTCCTTCCTTCCAATCACACAGGTATGCTTTCTGAACCTCGGACAGCGAGTCAATCGTCACGCCCATCGCCTTCAGTTTCAATCGGGCCACGAGTTCATCCATCTCTGCGGGCACATCGTAGACCTTCGCCTTCAGCTCTTCGCGGTGTGTGACCAGGCGCTCCGCGCACCCGGCCTGGATGGCGAAGCTCATGTCCATGATCTCGACCGGGTGGCCCTGGCCCACAGCCAGGTTGACCAATCTTCCCTCGCCGAGCAGGTAAACGCGCTTGCCGTTCTTCAACCTGTATTCCTCGACGTACTCCCTGACCCTGGCCTTGGAATCTGCCCATTCGTCCAGCCCTGTCTTGCATATCTCGTTGTCGAAGTGCCCGGAGTTGGCCAGAACGCATCCGTCCTTGATGTTTTCCAGGTGTTCTTTCGTGACAATATCTTTGCAGCCAGTTACCGAAACGATGAAATCCGCCTCGCGGACCGCCTCGGCCATGGGCATCACCCTGTAGCCGTCCATCCTGGCCTCAACGGCCTTCACCGGGTCAATCTCCGTGACTATGACATTCGCGCCCATGCCCTGGGCCCTCATGGCTATGCCGCGGCCGCACCAGCCGTAGCCTGCAATCACAAACACGCGGCCGGCAATGGTCAGATTTGTGGCGGTGAGGATGCCGTCGAAGGTTGACTGGCCGGTGCCGTACCGATTGTCGAACAGATGCTTCATCTTGGCGTTGTTGACCGCAAAAACCGGATATTCAAGTTTACCCTCGGCCTCCATGGCCTTCAATCTGATTATGCCGGTTGTGGTCTCCTCGTTGCCGCCTATCACATTGGGCAGCAGTTCCCTGTGCTTGGTATGCAGCAGGAACACCAGGTCCCCGCCGTCATCGACTGTGATCTGCGGCTTCAATGCGATGACCGCCTCGAGGTTGGAGTAATACTCGTCCCTGGACTCGCCCTTCTTGGCGTATGTTTCCAGTCCATATTCCTCGTTCAAAGCCAGCGCCACGGAATCGTCGGTGGAAAGGGGATTGCAGCTGGCCAGCCTGACCTTCGCGCCAGCTTCCTGCAAGGTGAGCGCCAGGATTCCGGTCTTCGCCTCGACATGCAGGGCCATGCCAATCGATTTTCCGTCCAGGGAGCTGTTGTCCTTTATGTTCTTGCCAATCTGCCGCAGCACGTCCATGTGGGTTCTGGCCCATTCCAGCCTGTTGACGCCTTTCTTCAGCAATTCACTGTCGCTCATTCAAACACCGCGAGAGCATCCGCTCATGAGATAAATACGTTGCTGGATGTTCCGCTCAATCCTGAATGGCCTCGACCGCCTTGGTCCAGCGCTCCTTGAGTTCCCGCAGGACTGCTTCGTCCATCTGTTCCTCGAGAAGGGCATCGGTCAGGTAATCCACCAGCGCGCGGACCCCATCTTTCTTCGGGTTGTTATGGTCCAGCCCTGCCCTGGCGACCTCCTCGCGGATTATCCTGCCGGCTGTCTGCATGTTGCCGAAGGATTCTGAGAATTCAAATATTATCTGGTCCAGCACCTCGATGGTTGTTTTGCGCTCACCCACGTTGGCCAGGCCTTTTATTATGACATCCTGGATGCGCGTGTAGAATGGGTCCTCCGCCCTGTCGAAGTAGAACAGCAGATGGGCCATCGACATGAATGCGTCATCCACCTTCTCCCCGGTCAGAGCGCTTGTCATGAACCAGGTATTGAGATGCTCGGGAATGTACTGCTTCATGCCGTGGTTGTAACGCTTCTCGAGGTCTTCCATTATATCGAGGGCGTTTGACAGGGTATCGCCGTCGGCCAGGTCCACCTTGTTGCCCAGGAATATGAATGGCAGCTTCACCGTCCCTATGGTCCTGAGTATCATGGGAATCCAGTATTTCTCAAGGTTGGCCAGGGTCTCCGGGCGGGTGATGTCCGCCACGATGATGACGCCCTGCGCCCCGACTATCTGGCGCGCCTGGGTTGACATGTAGCCTTCCCTGCCGAGCATGTCCCATATCATCAGGTTCACTTCTGTCTCCTGGCCCTCGAAGTTGATATTGAGCACCTTCTTGCTCACCTTCGTGCCTATCGTGGAGATGTAGCTGTCTGA
>JAWOHM010000148.1:0-29176 GCA_046485165.1 Thermoplasmata archaeon | reverse complement strand
GACCCTCCGGATACGTCATAGGCGCTGTCCACCACGCCATCGGCCCCGGGCAGGTTCTGCAATGCCCCGCCGAAATTATCCGGCGATGTCCAGCCGCTCCAGTAGTTCCCACCGGAGGGATAGCCGTTGTCCCAGGCATTGGCCCCGCCGATTTCCTGGCCATGCACCGTGTTGGTTGCGAAATTATTGTGATATATCAGATTGTTAGCGGAGTTGATGCAATCCACGCCGATTCCGCTGCCAGTGAAGTTGTTTTTCCACACGGTGTTTGAATTGCAGGTATCGTCGAACTCGATCCCCTTGTTGTTGTTCGTGAAGTCGTTGTAATAGAACAGGTTCGACTGGCTGCTGTCCCACAGGCCGATATGCCCGAGGCCGCTGGCATGGTCATGGATGTTGTTGTGCCATATTCTGTTGCCGATGCAGCTCTGTTCGAGTCGCATGGGATACGTGTTGCCGTAGATGTGGTTGTGCATGAAGTCATTGTATGTACCGAAGCTTATCACAAAATTCCCGCCGTTGGTGTGCATTGTGTTCCAAGAACAGTTGTTCCAGCTGGATGATTGTATACGGACGCCCCACTGGTTGTTGAATATCGTACAATTCATCACGGAGTTGAAGTTCGCGTTGGAATTGAAATTGATTCCCATCAGCGCACAATCGTTGACCGAGCAGTTTTCAACAATGCAGTGGTCGAATCCAGTGTCATCGAAGATTCCGTAGCTGGCATTTGTGATCTCCAAGTTCCTAATCGTCACATTATCTGCCTGTATGTCGAACACATTACCGGCATCCCCGCCGTCCACCCGTGTTCCGGCAGGGCCCTGGCCTACTATTGCCACTGATTTGTTGACAATGACATTTTCGACAAAGGTTCCGTTGTCGCAGAGAATAGTGTGTCCGTTTAGCGTCTCGGCATCGTCTATCGCGGCCTGGATTGTAGTAAAATACTCATCCGAATCTATGTTGTGGACCGGGGCCAGCGAATTGTAGGCATTCAGAATCTCCGTTGAATCGAGGGCGCGAGCCCAGATGCGAATCTCATCCAATGCTCCTTCATATTTTTGCTGGCCATCGGGTCTCATTCCAATGAAAAGATTTTTGTCTGTCGTGTCCATCGGCGCGGAAACATTTATCGTCTCGGGTTGCTGGACTCCGTTGAGGTATATTCGCATGGTGCTCCCATCCCAGGTACCCGCAATATGGTTCCATCGGTTTAGATTAAGGGAGGCTGCACTGTCAATATAGTGCTGGGCCCCTGTCTTCCAGAGTGCATAATATATCCCGCCAGAGGAGCCTACACCAAGGGCATACACATTGTTGGTTCCAGTTGCATCCGCCTTGCCTATTATTCTGTCAAATTCATCCCACCCGGTAGGTTTTACCCACGCCTCTATTGTCATCGACATATTGACGTTCAATTTGGGGCCGTAGGGCACAATGATGTAATCATCGTTGCCATCAAATGAAAGTGCCGTTCCGTTTATCCCGGGGTAAGTCCATGATGGGCCCCACAGCGTCCCGTTGTTCCAGTTTCCGCTGGTGTCATTGGCCATCGTGCCGGTGCCCTCGTCGAACAGCAACTCCAGCTCGCATGACTCGTTCTCCATATAGTTGCGCCAGGTCGCGTTGTAATAAGCGGATATCTCGTTTTCCGTCAGCGCCCGGTTCCAGATCTGCACGTCATCGATGCTGCCCCGGAAGTTATGATAATCCCCGGCCGTGTTGAAATGTTGCCATTTGCCGATTGTGACAGGCACCGTGTTGGAAATCGGAATGGCGTTGCCGTTGTACGCGCCCCAGGTGCCGGCAACTATCTGGCCATTGACAACAAATTTTGTCGATGCACTGTTCCCGAACGTGTGGCTCAGCGCAATGTGGTACCATTCACCAACGATGGTCGGCACGGGAGCGACAACCGAAAAATACTGATTGGCCGGGATGGAATCGTGGAAACTGAAAAGATACACACCGTTTCCCATTGTGTAAAGGTCGTAGTTGCCGTTACCGATGTTGTCGTCTTTGCACACGATAGCCATCTGCTCTCCCGTAAAATCGTAATTAACCCATGCCTGGATGGTTATTGCGTCCGTTATATCCAGAGTCGCATCGTCTGGAACGCTGACGTAATCGTCGTTCCCATCGAACTTGAGAGCGGTCCCGTTGACCCCGTTCACCCAGCAGACGCCCGTGTTCATATTGGTCAGCGTGCCGTTGTTCCACTTCCCGCTCGTGTCATTGGCGATTGTGCCAGCGCCTTCGTCGAACTTCCATTCGGCGACGAGGTTGGGGTCCGCCATAGGCCCTGGGCCGGACGGTTGTTCCCCCGCGCCCATTTGCATAGGTCCCAGCACTCCAATCAACAGCATCGCGCACACGATTATTGTCACGTATCGATTCATAATATTGTCTCCTCGTCTCCTAGATTTTAAGGGCAATAATGTGATTATTGAATATATTTATTTGCTAGGTTCCCCAAAACCCTTATCAACCCACCTGCATTATCCCACCCAGTGATTCAAATGCGCACAGGAATATGTCAGATACTCACAATATCATTGATAGCAATGCTGGCCATCGGCCTGATACCTCCGGGGACCCAGGCAGAACCCCCAGAAATTGGAACCCGCCAGGCCGCACCCGGGCAGGTCACCATCGGAATTTACGTCGTCGGCTTCGGCAACTTCGATGCCAATAAGGGCACCTATACCATAGATTTCTACCTGTGGCTTCTGTGGGATACCAGCGATGTCAATTTCACTGCGCTGGGATACGAGTTCATGAACGGGCGCGCAACCTCAACTGTGAAGCTCTCGGACGATACTGACCCGGATACGAACACGCGCGAGGTATGGTACCGCATCCAGGCATCGCTCTACAACGAGCCGGAATTCAAGACCTATCCCTTCAACGAGTTCGAGATTGTCATTCAGATAGAGGATTCCAGACTGACCACCGATGACCTTGAGTATGTTCCAGACACAGTGGGCAGCGCGATTGACAACTCGATGAACATTCCTGGCTGGCAGATAAAGAATATGGAGATGACGGTGACAGATAACGTTTACGAGAACTGGGGCGAGACTTATTCACGGGCAACCTACTCCATCAGCGTCGGAAGGGCCGTGACAACAACGGCCATCAAGACCCTGTTGCCACCGATAATATTCTGCATAGTTTCAGGACTGAGCTTTGCCTTCAAGCCGGACAAGATAGCAAACAGGATAGGATTCGGGACCAGCATGCTGATATCCGCAGTAATGTTCCACATCAGCCAGACATCTTCTCTCCCGCCGATGCCCATGCTGATGACCATTGACAAGATAATGATCTCAACTTACGGCTTCCTGGCAGCTTCGCTTTTCGTCACGACCGTGATGTACGTCGACGAGGAATACTGGAAGGACAGGGATTACACGAAGCAGGTCAATTACTTCGGCGCCATAATAGCCATCGCCCTGCCTTTCATAATCTACGCCTTGCTGAACCTCTGATGCAAACGCCATATCGGGAATTTGATTGGTTATTGAGGCTAAGGGAATCGGGAATCTGATTGCCTAATGTGATTGCGGGAATCGGAACTCAGCGACGGAAGAAATGGCTGGTCATACAGCCATTCCGTACGATTCCCTATTCCCCTTTCCCGATTCCCGAAAACATTAATACCGGTTGGCATCTTACAAAGCCCCATGAAGCTCGTGTTCCTGGGCACCGGCGGAAGCTGGCCATCGCCCGAGAGAAACGTATCCGCCATTGCGGTGAAGCGCGGTTCGGAGGTTCTACTGTTCGACTGCGGGGAAGGCACCCAGCGCCAGCTTATGAAGTCTACCGTTTCTTTCATGCAGGTGAGTAAAATATTCATCACGCATTTCCACGGGGACCATTTCCTGGGATTGCCCGGCCTTCTTCAAAGCATGTCGCTGAATGACAGGAAGCAGGAACTGGAGATATACGGGCCGGAAGGTTGTTCGGACCTAATTATGACAATCATGAATCTCGGATATTACAATCCCAGCTACCCGGTTTCAATGAACGATGTGAAGCCCGGTGACATTCTTGAATTCGAGGAATACACGGTCAGGGTTGCAGAGGCCAGCCACAACGTGCCGGCAATTTTCTACGCGCTGGAGGAGAACCAAAGGCCGGGAAAGTTCAACAAGGAAAGGGCCCTGGAATTGGGCATCCCCGAGGGAAAATTGTTCAGCCAGCTCCAGAGCGGCATGACTGTGCAGCATAAGGGGAAAACATTCACGCCGGACATGGTGCTGGGGCCGCCCAGGCCCGGCAGGAAGATTGTCTATACCGGGGACACGAAGCCCTGCGATTCCATAATCGAGATGGCGAAGGACTGCGACGTGCTGATACATGATTCCACAACCGCGCTGGACCTGGAGGAGAAAGCGAATTTCTACGGGCACTCATCGTCCAGGCAGGCAGCCGAAGCAGCGAAGAAAGCCAATGCCGGGATGCTGTTCCTCACGCACATCAGCCCCAGGTACGATGAGTTCGAGCAGCTGGAACTGGATGCGAAAGCCGTGTTCGAGAACAGCCTGGTAGCAAGCGATTTCCTTGAATATGATGTTAAATATAAAAATTGAGGTATAATATGTTGGATGTCCTTCGGATAATAGGCGCGCTGCTCCTGGTGTTCTTCATGCCGGGCATGATGCTGGTCCAGACGCTGTTCCCCAGGAAGGGCGAGCTTGACACGGACTTCGACTGGCTGTACCGCATTTCTCTGGGGATAGGACTGAGCATCGTCATCACCATCCTGGTGAATTTCGGGCTGAACTCGCTCGGAGTGAATCCGGAAACCGACAGGGGATATGTTACCACGGTCCCCATAACCCTCTCGCTGGTCCTGCTCAGCCTGCTGTTCTTCTTCATCGCCTGGTTCAGGGGCGGCATGCCGTTCATGGGCAGGCTGCATCCGGCGCTTATCAGGTTCCCGCCTGTGGACCCCAAGGACGACGACATCCCCAGGGTTGCGGATAAAATGGACAGGCTCAGGCACCAGGAGCTGATGAGGGAGAGGTTCAAGACCCTGAGGGAGATAACCAAGGCCGAGAAGCTGATGGAAGCCCATTCCGGCGAGCAGAGGAAATATTATGAAGAGAGAAGGATAAAATTGCTTGCCGGGCTGGCCGAGATAGAGAGGGCCATCGAGGAGATAGAGTCGGGGCTTCAGAAGAAAATCCCGGAAGAGGAGGATGAAGCGCATGAATGAGGAATGCAAGATGGTGATTGTTGTCAGGAATGACATAAAGCTCAGCCCGGGAAAGATGGCAGCGCAGGTGGCGCATGCCGCGGTGAACTGCGCGCTTTCCGCGAAGAAGAACTACAGGGATTATTTCGATGAATGGTATGACGAGGGCCAGAAGAAGATTGTCGTCAAGGTGAAAGGCCTCGACGAGCTCAGGGAATTGCAGGCCTTGGCCAGGGCCGCGAAGCTGCCGCATTCGCTCATCACGGATGCCGGCCACACGCAGCTGCCTCCGGGGACAGTGACCTGCCTGGGAATTGGGCCGGGGCCGGAAACGGCCATCGATAAAATTACTGGCCACCTGAAATTGGATTGAGACCATGAAGCAGCAGATACGGGTACTGGCAATCGATGACGGGCCCTTCAATTTTGGAGAGGAGAAGGCCGGGATAGTCGGCGTCGTGATGCGGCTGCCCAGTTATGTGGAAGGCGTCATGACTTCCGAGGTCGAGATTGACGGCCTCGACTCCACCGATAAAATACTTGAGATGATATCAAAATCCAGGTACATGGACGGCGTCAAGCTGATACTGCTTGACGGCGCGGCCCTGGGCGGGTTCAACGTGGTGGACGTGAAGCGCATTCACCTGGAGACCGGGATTCCGGTGGCCACGGTCACCAGGGACCGGCCTGATTATGGCGATATTGAGAATGCACTGCGCAAGCATTTCGATGACTGGGAAACCCGGTTGGCCATGCTGAGATCCACCGAACTGGAGGAGTTCGAGACTGAGCATACGCCCATCTTTGTGGGACGCGTGGGCATTGACAAGAAGGTACTGGCGGAGATGCTGGCTGCTTCGACTGTTCAGGGCGCGCTGCCCGAGGCGCTGCGGGTGGCGCATCTGATTGCCACGGCGATAGCAAGGGGCGAGAGCCGGGGAAGAGCGTAGAGACCCGGAGGAGCCGCAGCCCGAGAACCCGGAACCATAGCCATAACAGACAAATACGGGCGGCCCATTCCCCACACGTGATACAATGCCTGACCCGCGCATCGAGAAACTGGCCAAGTTGGTAGTGAACTATTCCGTGTACTGCAAGAAGAACGACATGGTGCTCATCAGGGCGCCGGCCAAGGCCGAGCCCCTGGCCCTGGAGATGTACCGCGAGGTGCTGCGCGCCGGCGGCCATCCAATAATGATGGGGACTTTCTCAGGCACTGATGAGATATTCTTCAAGGAGGCGAAGGACCACCAGCTGGACTGGGCTTCCCCATACGGCAAGTTCCTTTATGAGAAGATAAACTGCCTCATCGGGATATCCGCGCCGGATAACACGCGGGCGCTGTCCAACACGGATTCAAAGAGGATGGCCAGGGCCGCGGCCGCAGGCAAGGAGGCCAGGGAGATATTCTCCAAGAGGAGCGCCAAGAACGAGCTGAAGGGGTGCGGGCTGGCTTTCCCCTCCAACGCGCTGGCGCAGGAGGCCAGCATGTCGCTTGCCGAGTACGAGGATTTCGTTTACAGCGCATGCCTGGTGGATAAGAAGGACCCTGTCGCCGAATGGAAGAAGGTGTCGAAGAAGCAGCAGTCCATGGTAGATTACCTGGACAAAGTCTCCAAGCTGGAATTTTACGGCGAGGATACCGACATAAAAATGTCCGTGAAGGGCCGCAAGTGGATAAATTCGGATGGCAAGCACAACATGCCCAGCGGGGAGGTTTTCTCCGCGCCGGTGGAGAACAGTGTTGAAGGGAAGATAAGATTCACATTCCCCGGCATCTACATGGGCAAGGAAATAGAAGATATCACCCTGGAATTCAGGAAGGGCAAGGTCGTGAAGGCCAGGGCAGCCAAGGGCCAGGAATTGCTGGACAACCTGCTGAAAGTGGACGAGGGAGCCAGCCGCCTGGGCGAAGTGGCCATCGGCACCAACGACGGCATCAAGAAGTTCACCAGGAATATCCTGTTCGACGAGAAGCTCGGCGGGACGATACACATGGCCATCGGCAATGCCTATCTGGAGTGCCGCGCCAAGAACAAATCCGCGATACACTGGGATATCATCAAGGATATGCGGAAGGGCGGCGAGATATATGCGGATGGGATCTTAATCTACAAGAACGGAAAATGGCTGATGTAGACCGGCAATGCATACCGGCACGCCCGAACCCTGGAAGGCAGATAGCATGGATGAGGAAGCGAATTTGGTCTCCGGCAGATTGATGAAGGGCATCCTCATTATCCTCGGAACGCTGTCACTGGCCCTGGGTATCGTTGGAATATTTCTGCCGGTCCTTCCCACGACACCGTTTCTCCTGCTGGCTGCAGCCAGCTATGCGCGAAGCTCGGAAAAGTTTTACAACTGGCTGACAGGGAACAGATTATTCGGCAGGTACATTCTTGACTACAGGGAGGGACGGGGCGTGCCCCTGAGGGTGAAGCTGCTGGCCGCAACTTACCTGTGGGCTGCGATTGCGGTCTCCGCCTTTCTGATTGGGAATATGTGGATCATTCTCGTATTATTGATAATAGGAGTCAGCGTATCTCTGCACATTTTCATGTTGAAATCGCACATTCAGGGATAAATTTATTTACTTCCGTTCCGTATCGCAGAGAGAGGAAAAGGAGATTGAATATGACAGATAAGAGGGAGAAAGAAATCGCGGAAACGCCAAAGGCCGATGACAGGAAACCGATGACAGCCGCCCACGGCACCTCGAACAGGGACTGGTGGCCGAATCAGCTGAACCTTGACATTCTGCACCAGCATGACGCCAAGCCAAATCCGATGGGCCCGGATTTCAACTATGCAAAGGAATTCGAGAGCCTCGACCTGGAAGCGTTGAAGAAGGACCTGCGAGAGCTTATGACGATTTCACAGGACTGGTGGCCTGCGGATTACGGGCATTACGGCGGTCTTTTCATAAGGATGGCATGGCACAGCGCGGGAACTTACCGGATGGGCGACGGCCGCGGCGGGGCCGGGGGCGGCAACCAGCGCCTGGCGCCCCTCAACAGCTGGCCTGACAATGTCAACCTGGACAAGGCGCGCCGCTTGCTATGGCCAATCAAGCAGAAGTACGGCCGGAAAATATCCTGGGCGGATCTGATGGTGCTCACCGGCAACATTGCCATGGAATCCATGGGCTTCAAGACCTTCGGGTTCGCCGGCGGGCGCCAGGACATCTGGGAGCCCGAGAAGGACATATATTGGGGCTCGGAGGACAAGTGGCTCGGGGACAAGCGCTACTCGGGAGACAGGGACCTGGAGAATCCCCTTGCGGCGGTCCAGATGGGGCTCATTTACGTTAATCCGGAGGGACCGAACGGAGTCCCGGACGCGGTAGCCTCTGCGAAGGATGTCAGAGAAACATTCGCCCGCATGGCCATGAACGATGAGGAGACTGTGGCGCTGATAGCCGGAGGCCATACCTTCGGGAAATGCCACGGCGCCGGGCATCCGTCCCATGTGGGGCGAGAACCGGAAGGCGCCCCAATTGAGCAGCAGGGCCTCGGCTGGAAGAGCAGCCACGGCACCGGGAAGGGCGACGACACCATATCCAGCGGAATAGAAGGTGCCTGGACGCCAAATCCGATAAAATGGGACATGGGATATTTCGACATGCTCTTCGGCTATGACTGGAACCTGGTGAAGAGCCCGGCTGGAGCCTGGCAATGGGTGCCTGTGAACCCGGACGAGAAAGACATGGCACCTAAAGCCCACGACCCTTCCAAGAAGCAGACCACCATAATGACGACCGCAGACCTTTCTCTCAGGTACGACCCAGTCTACAAAAAGATTGCAAAGCGTTTCCAGGAGCACCCGGACGAATTCGCGGACGCATTCGCCAGGGCCTGGTTCAAGCTAACTCACCGCGACATGGGCCCGCGCTCGCGATACCTGGGCCTGGACGTCCCGAAAGAGGAACTAATCTGGCAGGACCCAATCCCACCGGTTAATCATGAACTGGTTGATGAGAATGACATTGTCTCGCTGAAGAAAAAGATACTCGAATCAGGTCTCTCAATCTCAGAGCTGGTCTCGACTGCCTGGGCATCGGCATCCACATTCCGCGGCTCGGACAAGCGCGGCGGGGCCAACGGCGCCCGCATACGCTTCGCGCCGCAGAAGGACTGGCAAGCCAACCAGCCGGAGCAATTGGAAAAGGTGCTCAAGACCCTTGAAAAGATACAGGGAGAGTTCAACAAGGCGCAGAAAGGCGGCAAGAAAATATCGCTGGCTGACCTCATCGTCCTGGCGGGTTGCGCAGGCATCGAGAAAGCGGCAAAGAACGCTGGCCATGAAATTACTGTTCCATTCTTCCCGGGGCGCATGGACGCCCTGCAGGAACAGACAGACGCCGCATCATTCTCGGTTCTGGAACCTAAAGCGGATGGCTTCAGGAATTACCAGAAATCGCGTTATGCCGTGACAGCAGAAGAAATGCTGGTGGACAAGGCCCAGCTGCTGACGCTGACCGCTCCGGAGATGACTGTGCTCATCGGCGGAATGCGTGTTTTGAATGCAAATCACGGAAAGTCAAAGCATGGCGTATTCACCAGGAAGCCGGAAACGCTCACCAACGACTTCTTCGTCAACCTGCTGGAAATGGACACCGTGTGGAAGCCTGTCAACGAGGACAATACACTGTTCGAGGGCTGCGACCGAAAGACCGGCGGGGCGAAATGGACCGCGACGCGGGTGGACCTGGTATTCGGCTCCAACTCCCAGCTCAGGGCATTGGCAGAAGTGTACGCATGCCAGGATTCCCAAGAAAAGTTCCTCGAGGACTTTGTGGCCGCATGGGACAAGGTGATGAACCTCGACAGATTCGAGCTTGCGCGACTGTAGGTACTCCATTCCCGGACATCAAAACTATCTGGACATCAGCCTGATAATGGCCTCCGCGGGCTCTCCGCCGCACTCTTCCAGCGCGGCCCTGGCCTCATCCATGGAGACCTTTGCCTGGGATGCGACCAGTTCCACATCCTCTTCCGGGATGTCTGGCTTCTTCGGGCCTGCGGCCGCCGGCGCGACCTGGCCTTCCACGACCTTGTAATCGCCGACAATCTGGAAGGTGTTCTGGCCCTGCATTTTCACGGCAGTTACCGCCGGCTTCTTGAAAACATAGGACTTTCCGCCGCGGGAGATTATGACCTCGTCAACGTCATCCCATTCTTCCTGGGTAATGCCCATCTTCTTCATGGCCTGCTGCATCTGCCTCTGATTGACTCCCCTTGGCATCATCTTGTTCACCAGCGATGGAAAATACGCCCTAGTTATTAGCTTTTGCTCAGAGCCCGGATTTCTGCACAACAATGGCCGCATGATCCTTTTGATGAGGATCCAACCGCACCATCTCAACAATGTTGAAGCCCGCATTCTCCAGTTCTTTCCTGCACTTATCGAAAACAACTGCTGGCGATGCGGCCACATCTATGCATCTGGCCTTGACCATGAGGTATCCGATGCCGCCGGACTTCAGCATATCGGCATTTCTGATGAATATCTCGGTCTGGTTGCGCTGGGATATGTCCTGGTACATCACGTCCACATGGCCCACCAGCCGGCTGTATATCTCAGGATGGTTGGCATCCTCCAGTATGGGGATAATGTTCCCCCTCTTCTCGGCAACTTCCAGCAATTCCCTGAACGGGTTCTTGGCAACCTCGACCGCGAATATCCTGCCATTGGGCGCAATGTCCGATATGTGGCTGACCGTAGTGCCGTTGGCAGCGCCCAGGTAAAGCACATTGGACTTGGGGCCGAACGGGAATGTTTTTCCCCGGCATACCAGGAATGCGGCCAGCTTGCTGCGGTTCGGGTCCCAGAACCTGTATTCGATGCCGCTGAGCTTCCTGTGCACCTCCCAGCAGGATGATTCACCCGGTATGAGATTGCGGGTGTAGGGCTTGGAATCCACCCATTTGACAAGGTTGGAGCCGGCCAAGGCTCAGCCCCCGCTCTCTATGTGGATGACCTCGATGCTGGCATTGTCCGGTATGTCTGTCTCGCCATACCTGGATTTCGGCACCACAACGCCGTTGACCTTCACCACCACCATTGGAAAGACATAGTTCATGCGTTTCAGAAGCTGGGTGATGTTCTCTTTCTCCACCCAATCATGAGTGTTCGAATTCACCTCAATCGACATCCGCTCCCTCCAGCAATATCTCGAGAGCCAGGCTTGCCTGCCAGTGCGCGAAAAGCCCCACCTTCGGGGCCAGGACTGCAGTGTCGTAACAGGAAGGCGCTTCCTCGTCCTGGACAAGGTAGAGATTGCCGCTCTTCCTCATCTGTATCCTCTCGGTCCCGCGGATGCCGGCAACGCCGGAAGCCACGATGATGGGCTTATCAGGGAGCTTCTCCGATATCTCTTCGATGAAACGGGCCTTGGCCCCGGCATCGTCCAGCGCCTCTATCACAACGTCCACGGATGCGAATGGCGCGTCCATCATACCGGGTTCGAGCTTGAGATGGACCGCTGTCACATCGACCGAAGGATTGGCCTTGGCTATGTTCTGGGTGAGCGCTTCCGTCTTCCTCATCCCCACCTGGTCGACCGTGTACGCTTGACGGTTCAGGTTGGATTCCTCCACATCATCAAAATCGACAATGACCAGGCGACCGATGCCGGCGCGCGCCAGCGCCATTGCCACGTTGGAACCGAGGCCCCCCAGCCCGGCTATGCCCACGGTCGCATTGCGAAGCTTGGATTTGATTTCATCTGTTTTCAGTTTACCCATGTTACCACACACCCTCACGGCATATCGATATTTACGTTTTATGCCCAAGCAGGCTGCGTAACAAAAACATAAATAACCGTATCACGATTTACTGCTGGAAGGTATGCCCATGGAAAAGGTCACAAGAATCGGAATATCCATAGAGCCGGAGCTGCTGGAAAAGTTCGACCAGATGATCGAGCAGCGGCACTACACGAACCGCTCGGAGGCTGTGAGGGACATCATCAGGAAGGACCTGATGGTTGAGGAATGGGAGAAGGGCATCGGGACGGTTGTCGGGACGATCACCATAGGCTATGACTACGATGCGCACAATGTGGTGGAGAAACTGGCGGAACTCCAGCATGCCAACCACCGGCTCATTCACAATTCAACGCTCGTGCGGCTGGACGAGCATGCCTGCATCGAGGCCATAATCGTGCAGGGCAGCCCGTTCGAGATCAAGCAGCTGGTTGACAAGGTCCAGGCCATAAAGGGCGTGAAGCACGCGGAGCTGGCACGGTGCACGATGCGATAGGGTAGAAGGAAAATGGTGCGGGAGAAGGGATGCAAAAGTTTGACTATAAACGACGACACTCCAAACTTTTGCGCCAGCCTAATACGATTATATTTGAAATTAATCAGAGTATTAGGCGTATGTTATCATATTAGAGCACCATTTTCTGTAACATATTCAAAACGACGAGAGGAAAATGGTGCGGGAGAAGGGATTTGAACCCTCGGACCACTAAGGACAAGACCCTCAATCTTGCGCCGTTAGCCTTCGATCACAAGCGATTTCAAACGGCTAACCGCTCAGTCGCGACCAGATATGGTCGCTCCTTGCGCCGTCAGCATCTGAAACTGGCGATATCGCCTGTTCGCCAGTGAAGGAGATTGACCAGGCTTGGCTACCCCCGCAACAAACGCCCCATAGCATACACATATTAAAGTTTGTTGCGGGTCTGCCGAATCGCTTTCAACAAAGAATTTTGCGATTCGGCTTGACCGACGATTGCGCTTGTTATGATATAATATCAAAGCAATCGTCAACGTTGACCCAGCTCTTGCACCGAAACGTTTCTTTCATCTTTCCCATTTACATACACATATTAAAGTTTGTTGCGTTTTACCTTTTCGATTATTGATTTTCCCCACAGAAAACAATATATACGCTTTCGGTTGTGGCATTCTTCAATGTCATTAGTGCCTATCGCCATCACATTGTCCTTTTCCATGGGCCTGAGCCTTCTGGCCGCCCCCTGGTTCATCAGGAAGATGCAGGAGAAGAAGCACATGGTGAACGATTATTACAAGCCGGGCAAGCCATATGTTGCGAACAATGGCGGGATCCTGACCCTCTTTGCTGTCTTCACCACGATCATCGTCATACCGCTGGTGTTCAGGCTGTTCGCCAAGTTCGGCTTATCTGTATTCCCCAGGGAATTCACCGGCCTGGACACGGCAGTGCTCATGGCGGTGCTCCTGTATGCGTTCTATGGTGTGCTGGACGATTACCTGGATGTCGGCAGATTCTCCAAGGTCATCATCCCCCTGATGTTCTCATACCCCCTGGTCATAGTCATGTCCGGCTGGTCCGTGTGGGTGCCTTTTGTCGGAGAGATAGAGATGAGCGTCTTCGACCTGGCAATTCCCGGGCTTGGCACGCTGACGGGCTCCATGATGCTGAGGTATCTCATAGTCCCGGTCTATATCATGGTGGTCGCCAATCTCAAGAACATGCATTCCGGCTTCAACGGGCTGCAATCCGGCACCGCCCTCATCGTGCTGACCTTCCTCTTGCTGAAATCCTCGATGGACAACAAGCTGGGCGATATGTACACCATTGCGGCGGTCACGGGTTCGCTGGCCGCATTCTTCTGGTACAACAAATACCCGTCAAGAATGCTGGAAGGGAACATCGGCTCCCTGGCAGTCGGCGCCGCAATAGGTGCGGGATTCGTCATCCAGCACTATCTGTTCGCCGGGATGGTCATGTTGATCCCGCACATTGTCAATTTCCTGATGTACATGTACTGGCGCATCATGAATCACAGGCACCCGGAAGACCCCAGATGGGCGATTGCCAAATTCGGCAAGGTCAGGGAGGACGGAACGCTGGAAGTTCCAAACCAGTTAACCCTGAAATGGGTTCTACCCTACCACTTCAGGATGACCGAGGTCCAGGTCGTCTATTCGATGTACATGCTCACTCTTGTTTTCTGCATCATCGGGCTGTTCGTGCCTGGGTGAGCGAGCATTCCCGCCGGGGAATGCGATAGTTGAACCGGCTCCATCCAATTTCAAACACAGGTTCAACCATGGCCCGGGGACATTTTATCGCTGAATGTAGGGCCATGAATTGCCAGCATTCTGCAAACAATTGGTGATTGCGAATCTAAATCCAGGCAGAAAAGAGCAATCGCCCTGAATCAGCATTATGCAAGCGATGAGATTCAATCCGTATGGCCGGTAATTCCACCATTTTGGAAGCGATGAATTACCGGTGCCCAACAGGTTAACCCTGAAATGGGTTCTACCCTACCACTTCAGGATGACCGAGGTCCAGGTCGTCTATTCGATGTACATGCTGACACTGGTGTTCTGCGTTCTCGGGCTGTTCGTGCAAGGATAGATTGCACGGCATCCCGTTCAACGATAACAAATGTGGAATGAATCGTTGAACGAATTGTTGAATGCGATTATCGCCATATTCCAGCGCCGCATTCGACCATGGTGCGGGGGCATTTTACTGCTAAATCCAGCACCATAAAACAAACGATAAGGTAACAATTGGTGAATGCGGGAACTAAATCTCAACATTATGGAGCATTCGCCGTGAGTCAGCATTATGCAATCGAAGAGACTCAAACCGTTGGCCGGTAATCAATATTTGGCAAACGATGAGATTACCGGGATAAAAAAATACAGGCAGAGCGCCGGGTGTCATAGACACCCTTTCTGGGCGTGTGATACGCCCAGAGTTGGAGAGAGAATACGCCCTGCCCAAGTGGGGAAGAGTTCATCGTGATTCCGGGTGGAACTTATCAGCCGCGACATTCAGCCATTCCTAAAGATCCAACTCCTTACCACAATAAGAAATAATGAAATATAAAGTTTGCGTTGACACCTATATATACATTATGCTTATTGAATTCATTTTCTACAGTTATGGAAAATAATGGGGTAGTGAAAACAGAAATTTATTAGCCGGTTCATCGTTGGGGGTGGCATGGACATCAAAATTGAAACCGAAATCCACCCCACTGAGGAGCCTGAGAGGGTGAGGCAGGCGGTTCTCAATCTGTTTCCGGATGCCATGGGGGATTTCCCGGCGGATGGGGCCTTTCGCATGACAGCCAGTGATGCTGCCCCGTTTTTCACAAGGATAAGCGAGCAGAAGATAAGGGATACGGCCAGGAACATACTCTTGAGGTCCATTCTAGGAAGCGAGCTGCGTTTCCATCTGAACAAGCAGGCCGCCTTTTCCGGGAGGGTGAACTTCACCGAGGGCAATTCCATCCTTGGGGATATCGAAGTGGTTGTCATCATCGAGCAGCCGGAGGAACTCGTCCTCTCGATGCTGGGAGGGACTGTATGATGGGGTTCTCCTGCCCGCCGATGTGCATGATGCCGTTCCGGGAGGCCGCTGAACTCGTTCTGCCGCATTTCGGGCACTGGGAGGTGGTATCGGAGGCGCATCATTTCCTGCCTGACATCGAATCGGACATTCGAGAGGTCATGGAGACCACGGGCATCGGGATGAGCGTGCATGCGCCTTTCAGCGACATCAACATAGGAGCTTTCGACGAGAGGACCAGAAGGTACGCGGTCGGCACACTCTGCGAGGTAATCCGAACCTCAAGCCGCCTGGGCATCGGGACAGTGACCATACACCCGGGGGTCATCGGGCCGATACAGAGGTATGACAGGGAAAGGGTGTTCAAGCTCACCAGGAAGAGCCTGGAAGAGATATGTGCGGAAGCGGGAGACCTGGGAGTCGGCATTGCCCTGGAGAACATGCCCGCCATGAAGGTCACCATCTGCCAGACCGCAGCGGAGATGGAGAGGATGCTTGAAGGCCTGGAGATGGGAATGTGCCTGGACATCGGCCATGCCCATATATCCGGCCAGATTGACGAAATGCTCGGGCTGGAGAAACGTTTTCTCAACATTCACGTGCATGACAACATAGGCGGCCCCAGCGACCAGCACCTTGCCCTCGGGAAGGGAAAGATTGATTTCTCGGTGCTTGGCCGTCTCCATTACACGGGCAATCACATCATCGAGGCAAATAATGCCGACATGGATGAGGCTGCCGCCAGCAAGCGATTCTTGGAGAATGCCCTGCGGTAATGTCGCCAACCGCCGAACTTCAGCGCGAAAATTACATATATTGGATATATCATACGCTTTTTATAATCATGGCGGAATAAAGGAGAAAAAATGAAAGTGCTGGTTCTGTGCATAGACCGGGACGACGACCTGGGCCACAAGGCGAAGATAGAGGGGCCTGTCATTGGCAGGCACGAATGTGTGAGAGCAGCTCTGGAACTGGGCATCGCGGACCCGGAGGATGCGGACACAAACACCATGCTGGCCGCTATTTCGACATACGACGACCTCGTGAAGAAAGGCGTGAGCGCAGAGGTGGCAGCGATAACCGGGGATGTCCAGGTGGGCTATGTGTCGGACATCGCATTGACCAGGCAGTTGGAAGAGACATTGGAGGTCACAATGGCCTCCAGCGTGGTGCTGGTGAGCAACGGGGCTGAGGACGAGTACATCTTTCCGATGGTCTCTTCCAGGGTCAAGGTCGATTCGGTCAGGAATGTCATGGTCAAGCAGAGCAAGAGCGTCGAATCGACATGGTACTTCTTCATCAAGATGATAAAGGACGAGAAGACCAGGAAGAAGATCATCGCGCCTCTCGGATTGTTGTTGCTGGCCGTGGGCGCCATGCTGCTCATCCCCCTCTTCAGGGCGATAGGCGAGCTCGACGCGGTGCTGGTCGTGGACGAGATATCCGCGGGATGGCTCAACATAATCATTTTCATACTGGGCCTGTACATGGTCCAGAATGCATTTCGCGTAAGGGAGTCCGTCCATAGCAATATCAAGAGGGCCAGGCGCTCGATTTATCAGGGGGATGTGACCATCCCGCTGTTCCTGTTCTCTGCGATCATCTTCATACTGGGCATCGCGAAAGGGTTTCAGGCGGCCAGCGTGGAGCTGCTGCCCCAGTTCGATGACATGTACACCAGGACCCTGCTGTTCCTTGATTCGGGGTTCTACTGGTTCATGGTGGCCACGCTCATCTTCGAGTCCCGCAGGATGGTCAATGCCCTCATTCAGAGGGAACTGGTGCCAAGGGGATTCTGGTTGCTGTCCATGTTCATGATTGCGGCGACCTTCCTCGTGCTGGGCGGCATCCATTACCTCATGTACACGATGGACCTGCCGCTGTTCGAGGGGGACCTGGTCCAGGTGTATGTCGAGATAGGCATCGGCCTGACAATTGCGATAAGCGGCGCTGTCATGCAGAGACGGATGAAGGTCGAGACCTGGGTGTCTAAAGAGGGATGGCGGCGCTGATAGTCCTTCCGCGGTCCTGGATGTGTGCGGCCAACCCGCAACCGTCCTCCGAGAATAGCAGGCCCGAAAGGAAATTCGGCCAGCCCGCATCCTCATGCCTTATGCCGAATATGCCCTCTCTCAGCACGTTGATGTTCCAGTCATGGGTCACATGGATGTCCAGGGTATTGCCCGGTGCTTCGGCGAGTTTTGACCGGAGATAGCCGAGCTGAACGTCCCTTGCCTCGTCCAGGGGCATGAATATCTCCGGCGGGACAAGCCCCGAGAACCAGGCCCTTATGAAATCGTCATGGCTGTCAGCCTCGGCAAAGCCCTCGTTCACCGGGACCCTGAGGTATGAGAGGCCCAGACCCTTCTCCGGGGAAATTGGCACTCCTCCGAGTTCTTGGGACAGCGCCAGGGCGGTTTGTTCGCATCTCTTCACGGGGCTGTGGAATATTCTGTACCCAGGGAAATTGCCTGCCACCTTTCTGCCGAATTCATGTGCCTGCTCCTGCCCGCGGGCAGTGAGCCCGCATGTCCAGTAGCTCTGCGGCCCTGTGAGCTCGCATCTTTGCGCGTGGCGTATCACGATTGCTGACCGGATGGATTGGCCATTTATCAAATCAAGGATATTTTGCATTCGGTGAGTAAATAGGATATGGAGTAAATAAGTTTTTATCTGGAACTGAATGGCCGCGCCTTTGAACATTCCAAGGTCGAACATATTTTATAAGCATTCTTCATTACGGCCCCTATAACATTCTGGGCGAGAACATGGAAGTGAAGTTAGCCGGATACAATATTGATTCATCCATCATCGATAAGGTGCGGGCCACTGAAAGTCTTAGTGATCTGCCTCTGTCGCCCGAAACGATTGCAGTGGCCTATGCGAGAATAAGCAGGGACTCATCCCCTGTCACGGAGCTGAGGAAGAAGGCCATAGATGATGTCGAGGCTGCCAGGAAATCCGCCAAGAGCATCGTGTTCGAGATGAACCATCAATCAGTGGCCGAGCATGCCGTGTTCAACTTCGACATTCTGGACATCTCGAGGCTGTGCGTCGAGTCCTTGGAATGGCACCGGCTCTGCTCCTACACGGAGAAATCCCAGAGATACCAGGAGTTGGTGGGAGACTATGTCCTCCCGAAGGAGTTCGAGGGGGAAGCCAGACCCTTATTCGAAAGCACGATGAAGGACCAGAACGAGCTATACAACAAGGCCTTCAAGGTTCTTTTAGAACACTTCAAGGGAAAATACCCACATCTGCTGGAGAAGAAATGGGACAGGAGGATGGTGGAGGGATATGCCAAGGAGGATGCGAGATACGCGGTCGGCCTCGCCACCAAGGCCCAGCTCGGGTTCACTGCCAACGCCCGCAACCTGGAATACCTGATAAGGCGCATGAGGGCGAATCCGCTCAGTGAGGTCAATACCCTTGGGGAGGAATTCTTCAGACTTGCGGGGAATGTCGCGCCTTCGCTCATCCTTCTCACCGACCCCGTTGTGTATCAGAAGGAATTCGGGAGGCCCCTGAACGACGACCATTTCATCAATACCCATCCCAACGCATCAAGGCTGGCTTCGGAAACTATGAAGAATTTTGACGGGATATCCCCAGGCAGGGAATACCCTGCCAGCGGAGATGTGAAATTAATAGACTGGAGCGAAGGGGCCGACAGGGCGACCCTGCAGGCCATCCTTCACGCGCATTCGCTGGCTCCGGCAGAGGCATGTGATGATGCCGCTGGCAAATTGATCCGGGACGGTGGCGCCGAGGCATTCATCCAGGATTATCTCGGCTATTCGAACCCATGGGAATCGGCCACGAGAGAGTTCGAGTTCGCAGACTTCACCTTCGAGGTCATACTGAGTTCCGCCTGTTACGGACAGATGAAGAGGCACAGGATGTCCTCCCAGCTTGTCCAGCCCTACAACCCCGAGCTAGGATTCACATATCCGCCCTCGGTGATTGAGACGGGCCTGCAGAAAGAGTTCGAACAGAATTACAGGCAAAGCTCCGAAGCGTACTATGAACTGACGAAATACAGCCAGCCAGCGGCCGCGTACGTGCTCACGAACGGACACAGGCGAAGGATGCTAATACGGGCGAACGCGCGCGAGCTGCACCATATCTCCAGGCTGAGGGAAGATACCCATGCCCAATGGGACGTGAGAAAGGTTTCGGGGGACATGCTATCCCTGGCCAGGGAAAAAAGCCCAGTGTGCCTGATGCTGGCATGGGGAAAGGACAGATTCCCGGAGAAGAAAAACGATTTGCTGGGCAACTAGTTATGCAACTGTAGATTTGTTAATTTTAAATTTATTAATTGATGTTTCTCAAATGTATCCGCCAATTGCCAAATTAAAATTACCAGATTACCAAATCAGCAATCCCTACATCCGCATCAAATAATTCCGTCTCTCCACCTTGTTCTTCGATATCTGCCCGGGAGACAATACTTCTTTCTCAACCTCGCCCAGCCTGTCTATGAGCTTGAGTATCGCGCCCTTTGTGGGGTTCGTGATGTCCAGGCCGATATCCTGGCACTGCTTCCGGATGACGGCCATAGCAAAGTCCGTTTCCTGGCCATAGCCCTCCACGAAATGCGAGAATATGTTGTCAAGGACCTCGGCAGCGCTCATTCTGGCCTCCTCTGTTTTTATTGAAACCTCTGCCCCACTCTTTCCGCCCAGCAACCCCTTTCCCAGCGTGAGGAAGGCATTCTCGACATTCTCCCCTGTCTTGGCGCTGGTAAGCATGTAATGGCCCCCATAGAGTTCAGCGAGTTTTTCTAGCCCGGAGGCATCGTATCCTTTGACCAGGTCGCACTTGTTGGCCATGAATACCATGGGGATGTTGCCCGCCACCTTGCGAAGCTCCGGGGCCCAGTAATTCTCGAGGCTTTCCAACGATTCTGGGCGGGTGACGTCGAACACCAGGAGGGCACCGCTTGTGCCCTGGAAGCTCATGGACTGTACGCGACGATATTCCTTCTGGCCGAGGATGTCCCATATCATGAGGACCAGCTCGATATCCTTCCCAAAGTGATTCACCCTCAGCTCCTTCTTCACTGTCTTGCTGCCGATGGTGGCGATGTAATGGTCGTCAAAGGTGTTGTAAACATATTTCTTGATGAGGGAGGTCTTGCCCACCGAGGAATCGCCCAGCAAACATACCTTCTTCAGCAATTTCCCGGACATGGAAACACCGTCAGGATTTCATTTCCGGGAAATATTTATCGATTATGGCATCCCCCAGGCATTTGAAGGCTTCCGACACGTTCTCGCCGGTCTTGGCGCTGGAGTACATGAACTTGCTATCATACCTGCCAAGGTTATCCTTCAACATTCCATCAGTAATCTGGCTCTCGAGATCGCACTTGTTGGCCACGAAGATCATGGGAACCTCCCCGACAACCTGCCGGATTGACTGGACCCATTCATGAATGCCTTCCAATGTCTCGGGCCGGGTGGAATCCACAACCGCAATGACGCCGTGGGTGCCATAGAAATACGCGTCCTGGAGAAGGGAGCGGAAACTTGTCTGGCCCATGATGTCCCAAACCATCATGTCCATTATTGTTTCCTTCTCGCCCTCCATCAGCTTGACCGAGCGCTTGGTTATCTTGGTGCCGATTGTGGTGATGTAAGCATCATCGAATATGTCGAGCACGAATTTCTTGATAAGGCTGGTCTTGCCGACTGCCGAATCGCCGACCATGCATATCTTCACTTTCAGCTTCCTTTCCAACATGATTCAACCTCTCGTGTTGCTTATGGCCTTGGTGGCCTTGAACTGCCCGTGGTCGAAGAGCAGCGAATGATAGTCACCATTATGATTCACCGAGCGCATCTTGACGCACCTTATCTGCCGCTGGACGCTGACGTCGCCCATCTCGGCCATGCGAAGGTAGATTATCCCGTCGGCAAGGAAATCCTCGCCGTAGTCGGAGAATTTCGGAGAATCGGGGGTCATCTCCGTGATTATCACGGTGGTCACGCCCAGGTCCCTGAGCCACTCGAACAGGTGGAACAGCTCCTCCCTGGGGTTGTGGAATTTCGCCAGGACGTTCAGGACGGGCAAAGAGTCAATGACCAGGAGCTGGTAGTCGTTCGAGTCCTTGAGGTTCTTCGTGTACATCTTGAAAACCTGCATCCAGCTCTGTTCCTGCAACTGGGTCAGTTTCTTCCTTATGAGCCCGATGTCTATTACCTCTATCTTGTCCCGGACCTGTTCCGGGTCCATGCCCATGGATGCCATGTGCTTGGCCAGGCTTTTTGAGCTCTGCTCCAGGGTCACATAGAGGCCCTTGAGGCCCTTCTCCAGGGCGCTGTTGAACAGCATGTTGAAGGCCACGGATGACTTCATGGTGCCAGGCTGCCCCACGAGCAGTACCACGCTCCCGGCCGGTATGCCCCCCTGCAACTTGTCATCGAACCCTTCTATGTACGTTTTAATATGTCCATCTTCCATGTTAAGCCCTCCAGATTGTCCGCCCGCAAACCTGCATGCTCGCCTATGGATAAAGGCGTCAATGATTTAAATATTTACCTGAATTGTAAGCATTCCGTGAAATGAAGTTGTCAGGTTGGGAAGCGGGAACCTGTCTGGTTATTGTAACATCGGGAAGAGGGAATTTGATTGATTGATCTAATTGCGAGAAGCGGGAAGCGACAACGAAATCAATGGCTGTCAATCCCGCCATTCCGTCCGATTCCCCTTTCCCCGGTAATCTCATCGTTTCTCAAATGCCGATTACCGGCCAACATCTTGGGAATCACTGTTTGGATAGAGACTACCCACAGCGGATTCTCGATTTGCCTGGATATTGTTGCCGAATCCACTAATTGCTGGGAAATCGTTTTATACTGCCGAGACCCCCATAAATGCCACGTGATTGTAGCCGGGTGGGAATGTTTCGCTGTTGTTTATTTGGAATCGCATTCAATTCTTGCCTGACTTCCGACCAAGCAAGCCCGGTCCCTAATCACTATTCCCTATTCCCGAGTCCCGAACTTCACAAGACTGAACTCTTACCCTGATTTATTGCACGGCAGATGGGTTCACAGCCTTCGGGATACAATATCAAACAGCATGGAGCGCATCATCGTACCTCACAACACTCACTGTCTCTCCGATTTTCTTCATGTAAGAAGGCCTTGATATGGTAACGGCGGCCATGCTGTCCGGGTCCAGAACCTGAATTGTGGAGCGGTCATGCGTCACAACAACAGCATCCCTTATCTCGTGATACCTGGCCACGAGCTTCAACCTGGATTCGCCGGGCGATACTCTTTCAATCTGACCATTCCTTGCGCTCTTTAGGGCAAGCATCTTGCCGTCGCCGGATTCGACACTGTATAACTTGCCGGCAAGGGCCACCACGTCTCCCTCCCTGAAGCCGGGCAGCCGTACCAGGATGCTGTACCTGTAGATGTCCCTCCCGTCCTTCATCCCGAAGAGTGACGGAGACTCGTTTATGGTGGCACCGAAACGGTTCCTGAACTTGTTGGCGATGGCCCTTGCCAGTGCGGCTGAGCCCATATAGAAGTCCATCCCGCCCTTGACCGGCGAGTATTTCGTGATGAATGCGTTCTCGTCGGAGCCGGAGTGTTCATCCACCATCTTGAAAACCACTTCGTTCTCGATTGCCAGCTCTTTCTCGGCATCCTTGGCATTCAGGCCATCGAGCCTCAACTGAATTATCGCTTCGTAATAATCGCCGCTCTGCCTTGAGCATGACTGGCATTTCTGAAAGCGGACACGGATCCCGACCTCGGAATCCAGGGACAGTTCCTGGTCCGCGATAAGGAGGTGAGCCGTGCAAACGACCCTGTGCTCACCCTTTTCCGCAGGGAAGTTCGGGACGGACCATCTGACTGACGAGACCTGGGCGTGGGTCCTGGTGGCTTTTCCGATCTCTGACGCGGCAACGTCCTCGGGCGGCATATTCTTCCAGACAGGGCCGTCCATGACCTTGCCGCAGCCCAGGCAGACCTGCACGGCCACGTATTCGGGCGGTTTGATTAGGTTCTTGGACAGTATGCACTTTCTGCACAGATGTCCGTACAGCTTTTCCTCGGAGCCACATTCGACGCAGAACACGCTGTCACCCCATGCAGAAGAACATGGCATAGGGAATGCCGGATATGCGCGCCACCGCGTCCGGGTGCACGCATTTCATGTCTATCGCTATCTTGACTGCCCTCTCGCCCACTATGTTTGCAGAGGTCGCTACGGCCAGCATGCCGCGGAACTCATCCTCGGTGACCTCATCCCTGCCAAAAAAGCTGCTGCCCATGTCAAGACGGATATCCCCATCCTCCAGCACCTTTCCGGAAAGGTCCGGATCGCATGCCGCGAGAATCGCCTCGGAACCCGCTTTGTGAAGCTTGGCGATTATCATTCTATCAGAGCTCGTGGACCAGTTTGAAAATGGACTCATCTCCCCTCTTGCCGACCTGGAAGATCTCCCCGTTCTTTCTCATGTTCTCCCATATTGCCGTGACCCTGTCCTCGGCTATGTTCAGCAGAGCCGCGCCCTCGACGACCTGCGCGAACGTGAACCCCTGGCTGTCTTCCTGCAGGAGCTCCTTCATCAGCGCGTTGAGGGCGATGCGCCTCTGCTGGTGGCTCTGGGGAACGCCGGTGTGCAGCAGGTCGCTGTCCCATTCGAGCTCGTCCCCGCCCCTGCCAATGACCCGCCTGAGGTATTCCCTGACTATCCGGATGGCGCGCTCAGCATCGTCAATGGTGACCTCATCGGACATCCTCGCCTTGGCGCTGGCCTCCGCAACCCTGACGAAACCCTCCAGCTGCCTTGCCGTGATGGGCACGGCCTTGGCCTCGCCGCTCTCGCCCAGCTTCCTGACCTCCAGATAATAGGATTTCAGCTTGGCTATGGCTTCCTGGCTGAGAACCGGGAACTTGTGTTTCTTGGCGACATGAACGTATTTTCTGAGCAGGTTCGGGTCGATTGATGGTTTTCTGGTGTTGGCCAAGGCCTCGAAGGATTCGCGGTCGTATGTCTCATCGGATTCGCCCTTGCTGTTGAAGCGCTCCCGCATCTCGCCGACCAGGTGAGAGTTGAGTATGTGGTCTGCAATCTTCGCGTCCTCGGAGGCTTCCGGCCTGTCGTATATGGGGAATATCAGGTCGAACCTTGAGAGCAATGTCGGCGGCAGGTCTATCTGGTCAGCTATGAAATCGCTCTGGGTGAATCTGCCGAATTTCGGATTTGCCGCGCCCAGTATCGAACAGCGGGATTGGAGCGTGGCATTGATGCCGGCCTTGGCCACGGATATCGTTTGCTGCTCCATTGCCTCGTGCATGCTGCTCCTGTCGTCCTTCGACATCTTGTCAAGCTCGTCAACGCAGGCAAGGCCCATGTCGGCGAGAACCAGCGCGCCGGCTTCCAGCGTCCAGCGGCCCTCGCCGAAATCATCCTTCACCGCGGCGGCGGTCAGGCCGGCGCTCGTGGCGGATTTCCCGGAGGCGTATATGCCCCGGGGGGTGATGTCGGACATGTACCTGAGAAGCTGCGATTTCGCGGTCCCGGGGTCGCCGACCAGCAGGATATGGATGTCGCCCCTGATGTGAGTGTTATCCGGCATCAGCTTCGCTATGCCGCCGAACAGCTGGAGCGCCAGCGCCTCCTTCTCGTATTCCAGGCCGAATATCGTGGGGGATATGGAATCCCGTATCAGCTCGATGACATTGGGGTTGGCAGCCAGCGCGTCTATCTGGGCCTGCTCCTCCTCGGAGATGTCCACTTCGTAGGCGTCGGCCTCCAGGAATTCCAGGCTGTTGACGTTCAGGAATATGTCGAATGTGGTCTGGCCCTGGGAGCCCTTCTGCCTCATGCGGCTGTCAAGGATGCCGTTTATGATTATCCTGGCACCCGGGAATATCTGGCCTGCGATGTCGTCCTCCAGGTAGGCTACCAGGGACTGCGGCTGCGCACCGGCATGCAGGTCCTCCGGCTGCTCCTGAATCTCTATCTTCTCAGTGTCCACGAAAGTGGACAATTCCTTCATCATCTTGAACCGGGTGGAGCCCGCAGCGCGGCCGCAACCGCCGCCGCCATCCTCCAGCTTCTCGCATTCAAGGGGCTCCCTGAGCTGGGATTCCTCCTGGACTATGGTGGTGACATGGCCGCACCTCATGCATTTGAATGCCGCTGCCAGCACCTTTGGCCTGACCTCGTTGGATTTCCTCACGAGGCCGTCCACCGAGATGAACTGGCTCATGTGCTTGGCCCGTATGTCGCGAATGCCGATGCGTATGCCGCTCTGCCTGTCCGAGGGAAGCTCCTTGATGCGGAGGTGAATGATGGCCCCTTCCTCGATTGTCTGTGCCATCTTTGCGATGCTGGCCACGGCCAATTCCCCGGCCTTGAGAACCTTGGCAGGAGAATGGAGGAGCTCATCTGCGAATTCAACATCGAAGTGCTCCAGGTCCTCGTACTTCACATAGAGGCTGCGCTCCTCCGGGTATATGCTTGCGATAGTGGCTATCTTCTTGTCATAGCCATATTGAACGAGGAATTCCTCCCATCTGTCCTGCAATGGCGTACTTGTCGACTCTGGCACTTTGTGCTCCCCCTTTATCAGAACGATAAAAGCTATTGTGTAAAGTAATCATGTATTAAATGGGTTGCGTTTTGAATAAGGATTCAGCTTTGGAATTTTAGATTTTCGATTTTAGATTTTAGAATTGTGCCATTATATTGCCACGACGGAATCTGCTGGCTGTTGTCAACAGCCAGCATCGTTAAATCGTAAATCTACAATCGTCATCCCCTTCATCTCAATGAATTCCAAGGGGGGCATTGGGTTACGTTCCCACGGCCCATATCACATCGGAAGGCACCTTGATCCAGTATGCGTTGCCGTGGGACATGGTCACCGCGCCAAGGTCCGTGTGGTCAACTACATATGGTGCCGAGGACGAATATACCGATACGATGGTTGCCCCGGTCCCGGCCAATGCCAAATCCGCGGTCAGGGGCTTTCCCGACGGATACCCGACCATGTTCCAGCCGGAGTAGAGCTGTACTTGGGTTTCAGCGCCGGGATAGTAGCCCTTGAGGCCGGTGGTCAGCGTCATATCCCCGCCGATGGCCGTGAGGTAAAGCCATACCCCCATCTGATTGTTGATGGCAGACAGGGTGTTGGCGCCGCTGCCATGCCTGTAGGTCTTCCAGGTTTTGGTCTGGCCATCGTACCATTTTGCGACGCTCCATTCGGTCAGGCCGTCCCCGAACGTGGCGTCGTTCAGCACATCCTGGATGCTGCCGGTGATGCCTATGGGGAATGACACGAAGGCCCAGTCGCCCGCGCTGTGGCCGCTGAGATCGATGTGGTATACCGATTCCACAGTCTCCTTTATCACAATTATGGAGTCAGTGGCCGTGTTGCCGTAGATGTCGGATGCCTCCGCGTCTATCGTCACCTCGCCGTCCGGAACCGAGGCGGTGTTCCACTGGTATACCCACTTTCTGAGGAAGTGGTCATATGTCGCATTCACCGGATCCCCCTTGTTTATGTATATCCACACACCGGCCAGACCGCTGGAATCACCCGCGGCAACCGTTATATCGACGGTTCCGTTCACCGTGGAAAGGTCGGCCGGGTGCTCGATGAATATCAAAGGAGGGGTCTGGTCGGTGGGTGTGGCTATGGCTGTCTTTTCTATGCTCGTGTTCTCGTTTCCGTTCTTGTCTATCGCGGTCACGGCGAAATGGTATTGGACATTGTTCTCAAGGCCATATATCTCCCAGAAAACGGCACCGGCATCGTCCACGGGTGACAACGGGTAATATGTTGCACTTGACGCGTCCGAAAAGTCCGCTGTGCTGTAATAAATCTTGTACCCGGCCAGGTCCTTCTCGTTATTCGGAAGCCAGGAAACGTTCACCTTCCCACCGGTTTGAAGGTCAGTGGCTGTCACGTCCAGAACAGGGGCGGGAGGCATGGTGTCGTTGGTGATGCCGCTGGCCTCGGCGGATGCAGGGCCCTCGTTGCTTGCGAAGTCCAGCGCAGAAACGACATAGAAATACTCGGTTTCTCCTATCAATCCCTCGTCCAGATAGGAATTGGTTGATGCATTGGCCAGGAATTCATAGGGGCCGCCCGAGGCAAAAGAACGGTACACCCGGTAGTGGCTCAGGTCTATCTCCGGGTTCGCATTCCAAACAAGGGCCAGGCTGTCCCCCTCAACACCGGATTCCACGCCCAGGTTGATGACCTGCCCCGGCGGGGTCCTGTCCCTGGTGCCGTATATCGTGACGTCGTCTATCCAGTAACCGATGGATGTGCCTTCCTTGTCAGTGTATAAATTGAAGGCCACAAGACATTCTTTGTGAAGGTACATGGTCAGGTTGGTGATCTCGAACTGCCACCAGCCAGCATAGGTACCGTTGAGTCCGCCGTAGTAATGCCAGTTCTCGCCATCGTCCATGCTGATGCCTATGAAGAAGTAATCACCCGGTTGAAGATGTCCGGTGAGGAGGAATCGAAGCGTCGCGGCCTCCGCTGTCCTGAGGTCGAAGGAATGGATGAGGTACTCGTCCGTGGAGTTGCTGTACGTGGTACCGTTTCCGCACCACCAGCTGTGGGTGGGAGAATAGGATCTGTTGGTCACCAGGTGCCACTCGGACTGCTCGGGGTAGGTGAACCATTCCCCGGCACCGGACTCCATGTCATCGAAGAAGAAGATGGATGCTATCTCCACCTCGTCGATGTACATGCCCTCCCTGGTGACTATGTCATCGCTCTTGAACCAGAACCTAATCTTCACCGCAGAATCGCCGCAGAACGCGTCCAGGGAGAGGTGGCCGGTGTACCACCATTCCCGGGCCATGATGTCCGGGTCGGCACCGTCGTACTGCCAATAATCGTAGCCGTCATTGAGCGTAAGTATGGGCGTCCAAGAGGTATCGGTTGAGCGCTTCACGGAGACGTTGAAGATATCAAAATAATCCTCGGCATCCAGCCAGTAGACGAAATTCAGGTATGCGTTATCATACCCGGAGAGGTCTACAGTAGTTTCCGCATACGTGTCCATGTCGTTGGCATAGGATTTCCCATTGCCAGTTACTTTTATATTGTCGACATAAGCGCCTTCCCTCTCTTCGGTCACATCGCCATAGAAAAGGAACAGGATGTACACGGTCTGGCCGTCGAAGGCTGAGATGTCGATATTCCCGGAGCTCCACCACTTGCTGTGGGATGTGCTGGTCATCTCCTGACTGTCGAAACCGTTGAGGTATTTTCTCAGGGATGTCCATCCTGCAGCCAGGGGGTTCGCATAATCGATGGTGGACGCCCTCAATTCGAGATAATCGTATCCGTGCTCGGCATCCAGCCAGAAATGGAAGGAAAGATTGCAGTCGGTGTGCCCGGAGAGGTCTATCGGTTGCTTCATGTAGGATGTCATGTAACTGTCATAAACGCGGTCGTTGGTGTAATGGACCTTTATCCACCAGTAGTCTATGAATCCTGTGGACCCGGTCACCACATCCAGTGCATAGAGACGCCATCTCTGATTCACTTGCATGCCGTTGAATGTGTTTATTTCGTTTTCGCCGGTCAAGGTGCGGGAGATAGTAAGCGTCCCGCTTCCGGCGCCACGGTTCCAGAGCCTTTCAAAGGTAGCATCCGTGAA
>JAWOHM010000120.1:0-9765 GCA_046485165.1 Thermoplasmata archaeon | reverse complement strand
AACATAGTTGCGGAGAACGACGGCCCTTCCGACGGGCTGATGAGCCTGACATGGGTCAAAACCCTCCCCGGCTCCTGGTATGCTACCCTTCTTGACGTGACGAATGCGGATGTCACAAGCAGCATCAACGATGGCACATTGTCTTTCAACTTGAATAATGGAGAGGAAAAGAGCTTCCTCCTCATCATCAACTCCACGACCAGCGCGGGATTCGCCCAGAACGGCACGGTCAACATCATCATGTCCTCGTCCGGAGGCCTCCTGGACAGCGTATCCGCTTTTGCCGAGATATGCGAGCCGGACCAATTAATCCTCACGAACGCTCCTGATGGCACACCTTTGTCCCTCGTCAACATGCTGATTGGCCAACAGATTAAGGCATATGCCTCAGCATACAACACGACCATCCCTATGTATCTCGGGCTAGTGCCCGTGGACTGGGTTGATTCCCCCGACCTTGGGGCTTTCGACAATGCCTCCGGGACCAGCTCGACCTTCACCGCAGCAACGATAGGCACGGCCACGATATTTGGTAACAGCACCGGGCTTGGCCTGAAGGACGATTTCACAGTCCAGATTGCCTCTGCAGATTCCACGGCCCCGGCATCCTCGGTGAGCCCGACCGATGATTACTGGCTGAAGACAGCGCCATGGAACATTGACGCCTTTGCGTCCGATGATATCAGCGGCGTGGCCAGTGTCATCCTGTGGACCAGATTCTCCCCGGACAACACGACATGGGAATCCTGGACAGCTTTCGGCACGGACACAGACTACCCATGGGGTTGGGCATTCATCTTCCCGAGCGGCAATGGGTATTATGAATTCTACTCGATAGCCATGGACGCGGACTCGAATGTTGAACAGGCGCCTTCATCGGCAGATGCGGCTTGCGCATATGACACAGTCAAGCCTACGATAGAGGACGCAAGCGGACTCACCGCGACAACCGGGGAATATTTCACGGTGACCGCATCCGTTCACGACGATATGGCATTGCACGGTTCTCATCTGGTGTACTGGTTCGGGATTGGGACCGAGTTCAACGTTACCATGACCGGAACCGGGAACACGAAGACTATCCAAGTAGCAATACCGCTCACCAGCCTGGACATCCTGCACTATCAGATCGCGGCTGTGGACAGAGCCAAGAATTGGAACATCACCCCGGTCAAGAACGTGACCATCATTGACAACGACCCGCCCACTGCGGATGCCGGGCCGGACCGGACAGTGGATGCGGGGGATGCGGTTACGTTCGATGGCAGTGGGTCATCCGATAACATTGAGGTTTACAATTGCACTTGGACATTCATCAATGGCGGTGCCACCATCACTCTGTGGGGCAACGAAACAGAATACACTTTCTGGGATGTTGGAACATATACCGTGACGCTTGAAGCGAGGGATGCGGCGGGCAACAGCGACACGGACGAATGCATTGTCACGGCCGAGAATGCCAACATGCCGCCGACCGCCAATGCCGGAAGCGATATTACAGTTGATTCTGGCGTCCCAATCACATTCGACGGTTCCGGCTCCACCGATGCCATCGGCATAGCGAACTACACATGGACGTTCACATACAACGGCACCGAAATGGCCCTCTGGGGGGTATCTCCACAGTTCACGTTCTGGAAATCCGGTGCGTATGAAGTCACACTGACCGTCAGGGATGGGGGTGGGTTGACAGATACAGACACCGTCCAGATAAAAGTGAATGGCGGCATCCTGTCTTCGGGTTATTGCTGGGTAATCATCATCATTGGCATAGTCATAGCCCTGCTGGTCCTCCTGCTCCTCTTGAGGGGCAGAAAGAAGGATGCCCAGGGACAGGAAGAGTTAATATTCGTTCCAGCAAATCAGGGAGACGGCCAGGCCATGAAAGACAATCCCAGCCCCGAACCTGTGGAAAATCAATAATTGATTGAAAGCCCCCCTGTTGAGAAAAGGATTAACTTAATATGCCACGAGGCATTACACGTCTCAGGTGAACTAACATGGCAGAAGGTTACTGCGTAAAATGCAAGAAGAAGGTAGAGATAAAGGACGCAAAGAAGATCACGATGAAGAACGGAAAGCCAGCCACCCAGGGCAAGTGCCCGAAGTGCGGCACAAAGGTCTTCAGGATCGGCGCTTAAGCGTTTCTACTGACACGAACGACGCTGCCTTCCTCAAGGCAGCGTTACCTTTCCCTTTGATTTTGTTTGATTTTTCATTGATGTTTTAGGCAAAACATTTATATCGAATGCCGATATATCGAATTCCGTTATGTCGAATCCCGATATATTGAAGAACGAGTTTGCCAGGGACTTTCGCACCGGCCTTCTGAAGCTGTTCATACTGAAGATGCTGGAAAGAGAGGACATGCATGGCTATGCCATGATGGAAAGGATAGAGAATCTCAGCGGCTGGAAGCCAAGCTCCGGCTCCATGTATCCCGCCCTGACAAAACTGCACAGTGCCAGGCTAATAAGCTTCAAGATGGTCAAGCTGAGGAAGATATTCACCATAACCAAGAAAGGCCGGGAATACATAGGGATTCTTGACGCGAACTTCGAGAACGGACTGGATGAGATTCACAGGATTTACACGGAGCTTTGAGGAGGAAATCACATGAGCGATATAATGGTAGAGGCAACGGGACTGACAAAGACCTACAAGATAGGCCAGGTAGAGGTGAACGCCCTGAGGGGTGTTGGCCTCACAGTCAGAAAAGGTGAAATGATTGCAATAATGGGACCCTCCGGCTGCGGCAAGACGACGCTGCTCAACATGCTGTCCGGATTGGACGATCCAACATCCGGAACGGTGATGATAGAGGGAAAGGACATTAACCAACTCCCTGACAACGAGAAAACGGAGCACAGGGCGAAGCGCATGGGCTTCATCTTCCAGTTCTACAATCTCTTGCCGGTTCTCACCGCCGTCGAGAACGTGGAGATGCCGCTGCTGGTCTCCGGCACCTCTTCAAAGGATGCCAGGAAACAGGCCATCGAGATAATGAAGACAGTCGGATTGGAGAAGGTCATCCACAGCAAGCCCGGCGCTCTCAGCGGGGGCGAGAGGCAGCGCGTGACCATTGCCAGGGCGCTCATCAACAAGCCGGCCATAATCTGGGGCGACGAACTGACCGGCGACCTGGACGACGAGACTGCCAACAGCATCATGGACCTGGTCGAGAAGCTCCGCAGGGAGACGAAGGCCACGTTCGTCATAGTCACGCACAATCCCGAGGTCGGGAAGAGGGCGGACAAGATCCTGTACATGAGGAGCGGCCAGTTCGTCCGCGAGGAAAAGCTCAGGTGAAGGGGGCGGCAACATGGAGACTTCAGAACTTTTCCTGCCGGCACTGGTCCTGGGCATCGCCATCGTCATGCTCGCCCTGGGCCTTTCCAACAGGGTCATTGCGAAGCTGGGGCTTCGCAACTTCTACAGACACAAGGGCCATGCCGTAATTTCCATCGCCGGGCTGCTTGTCGGCACTTCGATAATATGCGCATCCATGGTCGTGGGGGATTCCATCGAGTACTTCATCGTCGAGGAGACCTACAATGACCTGCAGCATATTGATATGGTGGTGAGCGGGGAGAACGGCGCAGAGTTCAACTATTCCATATTCACTGTTTTGGAATCGGACCAGAGCCTGGCTGGCCTTATCGATGGGATATCTCCGTTGCTTGTCGAATCGGCGACTGTGCGGCATACAGGCACCATGCTGTTCGAACCGACAGCCAACATAATAGGGTTCGAGCATGGCAATGACTATGGATTCGGCAACTTCACACTCCTTGACGGAAGCCAGATAACCGGGGAGGGCCTTGGACCAGACCAAGCCATGATCAACCAAGCTTTGGCAGACAACCTGGGTGCTGTCGAGGGGGATGTTCTGGCCTTGACGTATTCCGTTGGAACATACCCAATGTCCGCCACAGTGGGAAGGAACATCAGTATCAGCCACATACTGGCAGACGAGGGAAAGGCCCGCTTCAACCCCAACTCCGGCCTCAGCTTCGAGACATATAACATATTCATGGGCCTGGATTCGGTCCAGTCCATGTTCCTCAAACCGAACATGATATCCCATGTCAAGATATCCAACATAGGCGGCATAGAGGATGGCACGAAGGGGAGCGAAGAATCGGAAGTGGCCATCGAGTCCGCGCTCCAGGGTTTGGCGTTCGAGGCCAGCGACATGATGCCGGTGTTCATGGCCAACCAGACCTTTGCGCAACTCTCCAACATCAATGTGGCGCCTGAAAGTTTCACCATCTTCCTCAACGGGACGCCCATGCCGGCGACTGACTTCGTGCTCAACAGCAATTCGGGCATGGTGTATTTCCTGGCCCCGCTTCAATTCGGGGACATTCTGACAGCGACCTATGAGTTTTCCTATTCCCTGGAGGTCGATGCGGTCAAGCAGGACAGCCTGGATGCCGCCAAGATGATCAATGACCTCATATCGACATTCCTCACGATATTCGGGAGCTTCGCCATCATTGCCGGCGTCATCCTGATAATCAATATCTTCACGATGCTGGCGGAGGAGAGGAAATCCGAGCTGGGCATGGCCCGTGCCGTGGGAATGAAGAGGCGACACCTGATGCAGTCCTTCCTGTTCGAAGGCGTCGCATACGGCAGCATCGCAAGCGCGATGGGGACATTGCTGGGCGTCGGAGTCGGCGTGGGTTTGATTTTCATGGTCAACAACTTCATGGACTTCCTGGGCATCGTGCTCCCCATCCATTTCGAGTTGTTCAGCCTTCTGAGCGCTTTCTCGCTCGGTTTCATAATCACGTTCGGCACTATCCTCCTGACAAGCTGGAAGATAAGCAAGCTGAACATCATGCAGGCCATAAGGGGCATCCAGGAACCCGCAAAGGACAGGAAGGCCCTTGTGCTGCCACTGTTCGGAGCCTTGCTCGCAGCAGCAGGCTGTATCTCCTATTACCTGTACCCCGATGACCTGGTGGTGAAACTCATTGCGCCTTCCGGCATCATCGCGGGAATCGCCATGATACTATGGCGCTGGATCGGCAACAGGGCAGCGATCACATCGGCGAGCCTGGGCGTGTTCATCTACACTTATTATGGAATCCGCACCTACTTCGGGGACATGGAAAGCAACAGCATGGATTTCCTGTTCGTGTTCTCCGGTGTCCTGATAGTCCTGAGCATAGTCCTGCTCATCATGTACAACTCCGGCCCGCTCATCATGGCCATAACCGGGACCTTCGGCAGGGTGAAGGCATGGAGGCCAACCATCATGACGGCCGTTTCCTACCCGCTGACCAAGAAATTCAGGACCGGGATGAGCGTGGGAATGTTTGCACTGGTCGTATACATGATTGTGATGCTGTCCGTGTTCTCCAACATGTTCGTGATAGATGTGGAGGAAGAGACCATCAAGCAGGGCGGCGGTTTCGAAATCATTGCCGACGTCCAGTACCCGGTTCCAGACCTGAACAGTGCGATTGACCCGCTCTCGAACGCCACCATCGTCTCGCAGGCATTGGGCAATAACATTACAAGGCATACGAACATCATGTGGACTTATAGCCCGAAACTCAACAATACCGATGTGAGCGCCCCATCGTTCGGATTCGGCGACAACAATATGTTCTCGGGGAGCCAAGTGCTCGGAATCGATGCGTCATTCCATACGGATGCAACCTTCGAGTTCACGAACACGCTCGATGAGTTTCCAACCGACCGGGATGTATGGAGCGCAGTCACCGCGCCGGGGTCCGGAGATGTCGTGGTCAGCTCAATCTATTCAATGTTCATGAACATACAGCCAGGAAACCATATCACGGTTGACAATATTCTGGGATTCACAAGCAGGGAGTTCAGGGTCATCGGCATTCTCGACAACTCCATGATGCAGATAATGGGCGTTTTCATGTCCAAGGAGAACCTGGCACAGTCATTGCAGTTCCCCATGATGCCTTCCGAGCTGAACAAGAATGTGTTCATGTTCGACCTCAAGGAGGGCTATGACGCCGAGGCAACCGCAAGGGCTCTGGAGAGGGACTTCGCCGCGGTCGGGATGAACACCATAATAATCAGGGATGTGGCCCAGACCACGCTGGAAACCACCAGCTCAATATTCGTGCTCTTCGAGCTTTACCTGGACATGGGCCTTATCGTTGGCGTGGCCGGCCTGGGAATCATAACCATAAGGTCAGTTGTGGAGCGCACGCCCGAGATAGGCATCCTCAGGTCATTGGGCTTCAAGCGGAAGAACGTCCGCAACGCATTCCTCATCGAGATACTTTTCGTGGCCACCATGGGCGTTCTCATAGGCATAGTCTCCGGGGTCATGGTGTCCTACGAGATATTCAACGTGATGATAAGCGGCTTCGGCGGGGACATTGAGTTCGTCATACCCTGGATGAAGATTGCATACGTGACGGCGATCGCATACCTGGCGACCATAATCTGCACCATAGTGCCTGCCCACAACGCCTCGAAGATATCGCCGGCAGAAGCCCTCCGGTACGTGGGTTGAACGGGATGTCATCCAAATAATCCGGGCCTATGCCCGGATTCCTTTCATTCTTTCAATCTTCCTCTGTATAGCTTCAGCAGTGCCAATGTCATGCCGCATGAAAACATGCCCCTTCACATGCGCCAGCGCCCTCTCTGCCTTCAGCTCCGCGTCCGCGATTGTGTCACCGATGCCCACAATCCCCAGGGCCCGGGATGTGCCTGTGTAAAGCCCATCGGGACGCTGGTCAACGGCCGCGTAATACAGCCTGGCACCGGCATCTTCGATGGCCTTCTCATCCACGTGAAGCGGGAACCCGGCCTCGGATTTTATGCCGTACCCCTTCGGGACCACATACTTACAAACTGTCGCTTTCTTCGAGAACCTGGCCATGTCTTCTGCCAGGTTGCCATCTATCACTGCTTTGAAAATATCCAACAAGCTTGATTCGAGAAGCGGAATGACGTTCATCACCTCCGGGTCCCCGAATCTGGCATTGTATTCCACCAGCCGGACGCCGTTCTTCGTGGCTATGAACCCGCCGTACATGATTCCCTTGTACGGCTGGCCGCATTCCTCATGCAAGGCTGCGCAGACCTTCCGGGTTATGCCCATTGCGGCATCGTAATCTTCCTGGGTGAGGAACGGCAGAAGATGATTCGAATCGGAATACGAGCCCATGCCCCCGGTGTTGGGGCCGGTGTCGCCCTCGAACGCGCGCTTGTGGTCCTGGGCCAGCGGGGTGCCGATGACAGTCTTGCCGTCGGTGATGCATTGCAGGCTGAACTCCTCGCCGATGAATTTCTCCTCGACAACAACTGCGCCGCTCTTCCCGATGCAGGATTCGGCATATTTCACGCCCTCATCGATGGTGGCCAGGTGTTCGCCAGAGAGTTTCACGCCCTTTCCCCCCGCGAGGCCCTCGTCCTTGATGACGTACTCGCCCAGTTGCAGAAGGAACTCGCGGATTCCCTCGGGCGAGTTGAACACCCTAAACTCGGGGTTGCCAGGTATTCCATACTTCTCCATAAGGTTCCGGGTGAAGGACTTGCTGGTCTCCAGCCGGGCGCAGGATCTTGTGGGCCCGACTGCCGGTATTCCAACCTTGGCCAGCTCGTCCACGATTCCCCTCTCCAAGGGGGCTTCCGGGCCGATGACAGCCATCCCGACCCCCATCTTGCCGGCCCAATCCACTATGGCGGGGATGTCGGTGTCAGGGGCCCGGAGGATGTCGCTGGAAATCCTTGCCAGGCCCGGGTTGAGGTTGTTCATTGACGTGTACAATTCCGCGCCGTCTTCCTTCAGCTTTCCGGCGATGCAGTGCTCGCGGGCTCCCCCGCCAACGATTAGGACTTTCATGGTATCAGGATGGGATTGCATTTGCCGATAAAATGCTTTACCGTCAGAACAATCCGAGCCCGCTCGCAATCGACATGCACCCGAATATCATCACCAGCACCAGCACGAAGTTCCTGAACTTTTTCTCCGGTACCTTCCCAGACAGCCTGGAGCCGACGAACGCGCCCAGCAGCATGCCGGGAAGCAGAACCGCGGATGTCGTGGCCACGGTTTCAGTCAGCAATCCGGCATACAGAAAAACAGGCAGCGTGGCGATGTTTATGAAGAGGAAGAACGCGATGAGATTGGCCCTGAACTTCCGCTTGGAGTACCCCTGGTTGGAGAAGAACAGTATCAGGGGCGGGCCTGACATGGAAACGCACCCGTTCAGCACCCCGCCGGCAAAGCCGATTGGCCCCATGGCCGCCTTCTCGTTCCGGAAATGCTTTCGGATGTTGAACAGCTGGGCTGCCCCGAACAACAGAATCAACAGGCCAATCATAATCTTGAGAGCATCTGAATCGGCAATCAAAAGGAGATATGTCCCGACAGGAATGCCGAGAGCGCCGCCAATCATCAGGGGCCATATCCTGCGAATGCGCACATGCCTCCTCAGGCCCCATATCAACAGGATGTTGAGGAAGAGCGACAGAAATACCATGATGGGAATGAGGTCGCCCGAGACTATGAACAGCACCAGAAGAGGGATTGCGAACTGCGAGAATCCGAACCCTGCCAGGCCCTGGATGAAGGCGCCCAGCAGTATGATGATAACAGCCGCGATTATCGCCCAGGTGAAATCCATCATTCCGCCATCTTCTTCTTGAGGTGCTCCACAAGCCCGCCGGACTCCAGTATCTCCATGACGAATGGCGGCAGCGGCCTGAAAGCCACTGTTTTGCCGGTGGTGATATTTTTGATGGTCCCGGCCTTCAGGTCGAAATCCACCTCATCGCCATGGCTCAGAGCATCCACGCATTCCTGGGATTCTATCACCGCGATGCCCTGGTTGATGGCGTTTCTGTAGAACAGCCTGGCGAATGATTTCGCGACAACCGCTTGCACGCCGCAGTATCCGAGGCAGCTCGCGGCCTGCTCCCTGGATGAACCGCAACCGAAATTGGTCTCAGCCACGACGATGTCGCCCTTCTTCACGCTCTTGGAGAATTCCTTGTCCAGGTCCTCCATGGCATGGCTTGCCAGGTATTCGGGCTCGTAGCTATCGAGGAACCTGCCCGGCAGTATCACGTCGGTGTTCACGTCTTTCCCGTACTTCCATACCTTTCCGGCTACCATGTGCTTCCCTCCCTGGGGTCAGTGATGACGCCCGCGACCGCGCTGGCCACGACCGTGGCAGGGCTTGCAAGATAGATTCCCGCTTCCGTGCTCCCCATTCTGCCCTGGAAGTTGCGGTTGGTGGATGCGATGCAGTTCTCTCCTGCGGCGATGATGCCCTCGTGGGCACCCAGGCATGGCCCGCAGCCCGGATTTATGACCACGGCACCGGCCTTGACGAATTTCTGTATGAGGCCCTCGTTCATGGCATCCAGGTACACCTGCCTGGAAGCGGGGGCGATTATCAATCTCACGCTCCTGTGTATCTGCTTGCCGGCCAGCATCCGGGCGCCGGCATTCAGGTCCTCGACCCGGCCGTTGGTGCAGGAGCCCAGCACGGCCTGGTGTATCTCGGTGCCTGCAACCTCCTCCACATCCTTGACATTGTCCACGGAATGCGGGCATGCGACCTTGGGGCCTATCTGGCTGACATCGTATTTCAGTTCCTTCTCGTATGCCGCGCCCTCGTCTGCATGGACGCCCACGAGCTTCTGGTCCGTCCTGGCCTTGAGATACTCGAACACCTTCGTGTCCGGCGGCATTATGGCGGATTTGGCGCCCATCTCCATGGACATGTTGGTGATAGTCATGCGGGAGCCGAC
>JAWOHM010000116.1:0-5280 GCA_046485165.1 Thermoplasmata archaeon | reverse complement strand
GCATTCTCGGCATTTATGCAGTAATTATACTAGAAAATTCAATTCAAATAGCCATATATAATACATAACTATGAGAGAGAAGAGGGTTCACAATACCTGGGCATCTCCTTCTACAGATGATAACTCATTTACAATTGAGGAATTCACATGATTGAAACAGCTGAGAGCCTGCTCGCGCTTTCCCATCTTGGCCAGGACATAGCCCTTGTTTATCCAGGCATCATCGTACCTGGAATTTATCTTGATGGCCCGGTTGTAGTGCTTCAGGGCGGTCAGATAATCCTTCTTGCGCGCATGGACATTGCCAAGGTTGTTCCAGGCAATCTCATAGAAGGTGTTGCATTCTATCGCCTTTCGGTAACATTCCATAGCCAGGTCATGCTGGCCCAATTTGGAATGGGCATTCCCCTTGTTGACCCAGGTAACCTCGTTGTTTGGGTTGATGGCCAGGGCCATGTCCAGGCATTTGATGCCTTCCTCGAAATCACCCATCAATATCAACGCTGAGCCTTTGCTGTACCATGGAACATCGTACTGCACTATCGGGCTGCCCAGGGCCTCCACCTTCTTCATCTGGGCCTTGGCAAGGGCGTCGTCATACGAGGCCAATGCGCCGGTGTAATCCCGCTTGAGGTAGTGCGCATCGCCCCGGACGATGTCCGTTTCTATCGACGAATTGATTGCTCTCTCGTACTGGAGGAATATGAGGCTCAGGAAAATCAGACTCGAACCGAGGCCCGCGACTATCAGGACCGGGGATTCCAGGCTGGTTCCGAAGTTCGAGTGGGTGAAGGACACGACAGTGCACATGAACAGAAGGAGGTTCCCGAAGAACCATGTGAAGACGAACCGCACCCTGGCCCGTATCCACAGAAGGCCTATGCTGGTGAGCAATATGGACAAAGAGAGCAGGATGCGGTCCAAGACCGGCTGGCCTGCAAACCCCGCGTCAGAAACAAGCATCCCCAATGGCCAGTGCAGGAGGACAGTTGCGGCGAGCAGGAAACCCGTGATGAAAACGCCACCATGTTTCAGGTCGCCCCTGAAAAATATCCCCTTGTCGGTAATGGCCAGGTAAGTCCCGATCAGCAGCAATGTGCCGAAAATCACTGCCAGGCCGGGCGCGTAATCGCCCGGGGCTATCATGTAAAAGAACAGGAAGAAGCATATCGCAGCAACAGAAACGTAAACGCTCGTGGTCCAGTTGGCGCCTTTCATCGAGGATTTCGTGCCGGGGCCGGCATCGGGCAGCACTGCTGCAGGCTGGGTTTGCGAGGCGATTGGCTGCTCCAAGTAGGCCTCACCTTCGGGTTCCATAGCCGGCTCTGGCTCGGTTTCCCTGGATTCTATGAATTCGAGGGTCTCCGGCTCGGTCGGTTGGGCAGGTTCCAGAATTTCAACCAGCATGTCTTCAAGCTGAGTTTCGGATTCCGGAAGTTCGGTATCCGGCTCTTGCGGCGGTATGGCTTCAGGGATTTCGAGGAACAACTCATCTTCATGAGGTTCCGGGCTGGGCGATTCTGCATCTTGCATGGCCGGGGCTTCTTGTTCATACTCCTCCGCCGAGACGAGCATATCCAACAGCTCCTCGTCGGACGGGGTGGCTTCCTCCGGCTGTGGTGCCAGTTCATCAATGGCCGTTTCCTCGCCATCAATGCCCAATTCAAGCTCTTTCTCAAGCAAACTGGATATGTCCTTTCCCGGGCCTTCCGGCTCCGGTTCGGCCAGCTTGGTCGCAAATGACATGCCGCATGACGTGCATTCTTCAGATATCGCGTCCATGCTTGAGCCGCAATTCGGGCATTTCACCACATCCAGCTCGCCCAGCTTTCTGTCTATGTCCAATAATTCCTCGGCGCTCTCGAACAGGGAGTTGCCGCAGACAGAGCACACAACAGCGTTCATCGATACGAATGCGCCGCAGTCCGGGCAGAGGTCCAGGCCGGTGAAGGTCTTTTCCCTGATGGGCTCTGCGTTCAAAGTCCTCTCGACGCCGAGGAAGGTCTTCAGGAGGTTGGTCGCGCGCTCAGCGTCTTCGGGATGTTCCACCTCGCGGGTGATGGGCACCGTTGCTCCTTCGGGTATCGGCTTGATGCAGGACATGCATTCCTTTGCGCCCTCCGGGACGAAAACACCACAATGCGGGCAGATGGCCAGGCCGTGGTTCTCCTGTTCCGGCTCCACGATGTCCATGGACGGAACGAATTCAGGCATGTCCTCCATGTGCGTGCCGCACACCGGGCACGATGGTGCATCAGAGCTGATGAAGGCCCCGCAAATCGTGCAGAGGCCGAGGCTGCCGTCCGACTGGAAGCGCTTTCCGGCATCTTGGTCAAGCTCTGCACTCTCATCAACGCCCAGCATTTTGCGAATCACAGAGTCGGCGGTTTCCTCTGATTCCATGTTGGGGGCAGGTTGTTCAATCTGGGCGATAATCCGCTCATCGTCCCCGAGAGAGTTGCCGCAGACATTGCAGACAGTTGCGGATTCCGATACGAAAGCGCCGCAATTCTTGCACAGGGCAATCGTGTCATTATCGCCTGCCACCACCGACCTGGCAGACTCTCCGACCAAGATGCTTTCAACGGATTGAATGGCCTCAGACCTCTCTTCCGCCTTGTCCAGATTTTCATCGGCTTTTTCATATACCAGCCGGCTGAGAATGTCATCCGATTCCCCGGAACGCTCCGGCATGAGCTCGGCCGGCGGCTCCAGGTCGATGCCTATCTCGCCATCGTCATTAATAGCGTCCAGAAAAGATTCGACATCGTCCGCGCTCTCCAGCTTCTTCAGGTCTTCTATGAGATTCTCATCTGCCGGCGGCGGCTCTTCGGCTTGAACCAGCATGTCGAATATCTTGGCTTCCGGCTCTTCCGGAGCTATCTGAGGTGCAGTCTCCTCCTCCTCGACCATGGATGCGCCGCAATTCGGGCAAACGAGAGCGCTTCCCCCGGTGAAAGCGCCGCATTCTGTGCAGAGATACAAAGTCACCGGCGGAGAGTCATCTTCGGCCGCTATGTCCTCGTCTAAAAGGGCAAGCTCCTCTCCCACATCGGTTTCGGCCACGCCAGCCATGAACTCGTCATTCGGTTCAGGCGCCTCCGCAGGCCCGCTATCCAGGGTTTCACCGCAATTCGGGCACTTGCTTGCACTCTCGCTGACGAAAGCCCCGCAACCGGGGCACAGATACAGCGTCGAGCCCTCTTTCTCCATCAAACCCCTCAAGTGCTGGCAAACAGCAATATACCTGTTGATTTGATCTAATATATGAAATATGGTATATATATAGGTTATGATTAATTAAATAGAAATCCAGATATTTAAATGACAATTTCCATGCCATCATATGCGAATTCAAGGTTGATGCGGGAATATTCCTTCTCCAGGGCTTTTAGCCCCGAGGACAGCAGCCCCACCTCGTCGCCTATATGGGTGAGTATCATCCTTTTCGGGAGGTATTCCTCCGCAATCCCGATTATCTCGTCCAGGGATATCTCGTAATGCGGCCCGTTCCTGGCGCGCTCGGCCATCTCGTCGCCGCACCAGCCGACCTGAAGTATCATGAGGTCGCAGTTCCTGAACCTCTCGTCCCTGGGGAAGGGGGTGATGTCGCAGGGCGCGTAGACGAATTTCCTGTCTCCGGAACTCACTATGTAAGCCGTGGAATGGGTCATGGTCCTGTGCCTGGTCTCGAAGGTGATAGCTTCCACCTTGACATCCCCGGCCTGCACCGGCTCTTTCATATTATGGACCTTCGCAATCCCCAGCTTCTCCCAGAACTCGAAGAACGGCCCGAACCTGGACATTATCTCGCTGTACACCTGGTTGGGCATATGCACTTCGGTCCTGTGCCTGGCCGCCATGCGCCATTCCGGTTTCTCAGACCATTTCGTGTTCATTATCTCAAGGATGCGGGCGCCCAGCGTGTGGTCGGGGTGCCAGTGGGTGAAGAACAGGTGATCCATCCTGTGGATTCCGGCGCTATCCAGCTCCGCTGCGACTTCCTCGGGGGCGTCGAAAAGGGCATTGATGTCGTGCAAGAACATGGCGCATCCCAGGCGTTGCTGTCCATTCTGGCGCATCTCTTCACAGACCGGGCAATGGCAGCCGGGGCGCGGGGTGCGGCGGAAACCGCCGGAGCCGAGGATTGTGAGTTTCATGGACAGGGGATTCACAGGATGGGAATAAGGATTTCTGATGGACTCAGCACCACAAGGTGATGAATATGATGGCCCGGTACACGCCTTCCGCGGTCGATGGCGGTACGGTCACGCGCCAGAATACCTGGGTGGCCTGGAATGAGCCATAGGCGGTGAAATTGGAGTAACCTGGACCGGCGGATTCAGTTCCGTTACCCGCCGGGTGGCCCGCTCGGCCTCTAGCTTGAAGCGCTCCCACGGCTCGTCCCGCAACGCGTTGCCGTGCGTCTCAGCCAACTGGCGCGCCACGTCCACCAGATAGTCGCCCTGGTAGCCCTCGGCGGGCAGCTCTACGGGCAGACCGAGCGCCTGCAGATAGCGCGCTTGCAGGCTCTGGCCAAGGATGCGCATCTGGCGACCCGCGTTGTTGAAGTAGTATTCCATCTCGACGTCGTAGCCGAGCGCGGCCAGGATATTGGCCATCGTGCTGCCGATCACGCCGTTGCGCGTGTGGCCGACGGTGAGCGGGCCGGTTGGGGTAGCGCTGACGCACTCCACCTGGGCGCGCTTGCCGCGCCCGACGTCCAGCGCGAAGACGTCATCGCCGGCGGCGATGATCGCGTCAATCTGCGCCAGCAGCCAGCTTTCGTCCAGCCGGATGTTGAGGAAACCGGGCGGGGCGACTTCCACGGCCCCTACGTAGGTCGCGGGCGGCATGTGGCGGGCGATGCTCTCGGCCACGTCGAGTGGCTTGCGCCGGGCGAGCCTGGCGAGCTGCATGGCGACCGGGCTGGCGTAATCGCCCTGCTCTGGCTTGCCGCTGCGCTGGACGGGGACCGCCGCCGGGACATCAAACGGCGGCAGGTCGCCCGCCGCCTGCGCCGCCGTGATGGCGACGTGGATCAGGGATGCAAGTTGGGGTGGGAGCAGGTGCACAGCCAACACTCCTGGGCCGGGAATAGCAGGTCGGGCGCAAAGTCCGCGCCATTGTAGCACATTTCGCGGTGGGGGTGAGGGGCGAGTCTTGGCAATGGCGGGTGCGAAACGTGTCCGGTAGACCGCTGCTCTGCTGCGCCCCGGATCAGACTTCAGAAGTCTTGTCGCTTAGCGCCTGCTCCGCCGCGCGCCCGCAGCCTCGATC
>JAWOHM010000011.1:0-4051 GCA_046485165.1 Thermoplasmata archaeon | reverse complement strand
CCGAGGCGAGCAGCCTTCGCCAAGAGCTGGAGAATCGCGAAACTGCATTGAAGAACAAGATGCAGGAGCTCGAGGACAATACCCAGAGCGCAAAGAACGGGGCAGGCGCCATCGAAGCGAGAGCAGCGGAATTGGAAAACAAAGAGAATGAATATCGCACCAAATCAGAAGAACTGGCTGATAGGGAAAAGGCCATCGCGGACAACAATGCAAAACTCTCCGAGAAGGAGAGGATGCTGCAGGAGACCGAGGAGCGCCTGAAGGCAGCAGAGAAAGAGCAGGGCAGCGAGAAGGAGAAGCTGGCAGCGGGCCTGGCCGGGATGGCAGGTGCCGAGATATTGCAGAAACAGCTCGATGATAAGAATGCGGAGATAGACAGACTCGGGAGGGAGCTGGAAGCAGCACGGGCCGCCGGTGCAGAGAAGGATGGAGCGGCACAGGCAGACCTGGCCGGCCGCGAGAGCGCGCTGGCTGCCAGGGAGGCGGAAATCAGAGATGCGAATCAGCAGATAGAATCGCAGAAACAGAGCAATTATAAATACAAGGAAGAAGCGAATGCAAAAATCAGTGCGCTGACTGCAAAAGAGGCAGAGATAAACGGCATCAAGCAGAAGCTGGAATCCCAGAGAGATACTATCGAGAAAGTCAGGAGTGACCTGGCTGCCAAGACATCCGCCCTCGAAGCGCGGGAGAAGGAACTTGCAGCGAGAGAGGCTGCCTTGAAGGTAAAACCACCGGAAGAACCTGCAAAGGCCACACCCACCCCGCCTGCCGAAGCTGCGAAGGTTGAGCCGCAACCGGTGGAGCTTGTGGCAGCAGAGCCAGTCGAGGTCGCTGAGCCGATTCCTGAAGGCCAGATCCAATGCACCAATTGCACGACACTCTTGGACACAGATGCGGTCATGTGCTTCAATTGCGGGGAGATGATGCCCCAGAATGCACAACCGATGCAGGAGGTCAAACAGGAACAAACCGCAACGGGCGGGGATATCACCTGCACAGGTTGCGGGACCATACTTCCGGCAGATTCCGTGATGTGTTTCAACTGCGGCCAGGCAATCGGGCAGAAGCCGGCTGAACCCTCAACACCCCCAGGTGGTGATATACCATGCCCGGGATGCGGAACAATGCTTCCCCACGATTCCACCATGTGCTTCAACTGCGGGCAGACGATTGCGCAAGCCTCGAAACCTGCGACCGCAGAGCAATCGAAAGTCGTGAAGAAGAAGCGGGTCATCTGATTTCGTTGGACTGCCCAGAGAATCATTATATAGTATATTCTGCAATTCATTTTCGATAGCCATGACCGAACATATCATCAGAACAAAGGGCCTGAAGAAATCCTATAAGAACGTTCAAGCTGTCAGAGGGATAGACCTGAATGTCGAGAAAGGCGATATCTACGGATTCCTGGGGCCCAACGGTGCCGGAAAAACGACAACCATAAAGATGATTCTCGACCTGGTTCATCCGGATGCCGGCGAGATACTGATAAACGGCAAGAGCACGAAGACCACTGGAGTTCTGGCCAGGCAGGGCATCGGCTATCTTCCCGAGAGGGCGCAATTCTATCAGAACCTCACTGCCATCCAGACCATGGAATTCTTTGCCGAATTGAAGGGCGTGGGAAAGGAGGAGTGCGACGAGCTTCTCGCAAAGGTCGGCATGTCACAGTGGCGCGATGAAAAGGTTGGAACGTTCTCCAAGGGCATGGTCCAACTTGTTGGCGTGGCGCAGGCTTTACTCGGCGCACCCCATATCCTCATACTGGATGAGCCGACTTCCGGACTTGACCCGCGATGGGCCAGGGCTCTGAAGGACATCATGCTGGAGATGAACGGCCGCGGCACAACAGTTTTCTTCTCGTCGCATCTGCTTTCCGAGGTCCAGGAATTGTGCAAGCGCGTGGCCATCCTGAACAAGGGCCAGCTGGTTGTGGAGGACACCGTGTCAAAGGTGAGCCGGGGTCTCGCCGGAAAGCCCAAGCTCATAATCAGGGTCGCAGGGGATGCGGCGCCGGCCGCAAAGGCCCTGGCCGAGGCCGGTTTCATGGAATTCCAGGTACATGGCCAGGTCATATTCGTATTCGTGGAATCCGGCAGGAAATCGCAGGTCATGAAGATTCTGGCACAGGCCAACGTGGAGGTCGAGGATTTCAGGACTGAGGAATCTTCGCTGGAAGATGCATTCATGAAATACATCGGCGCGGATTCGACACCCGGGGGTGACCGCAATGGCGCTTGAGATTAATACCAGCAAGGTCAAGGCGATTGCAAAGAAGGAGTTCATGGACAATGTCAGGAACAAGTGGGTGCTGGCGCTGAGCATGATTTTCCTGCTGCTGGTCGTCCTGATGTCATATTTCGGCGGAGCGACGAGCGGCGGCGAGGTTGAATTCCAGGGCTTCAAAGCCACTGTGACCTCTCTGTCGACCATCGCCTCCATGCTGCTCCCCATCATCGCAATCATGCTCGGCTACAGCACCGTCATCGGCGAGCGAGAGAACGGATCGTTGGGCGTGGTCCTGGGCTGCCCGGTCTCCAGGTTCGATGTGATACTCGGGAAGTTCCTGGGCCTGGGCGGGGTCCTTGCGGCCACCATATTCCTGGGCTTCGGGGTCTCCGGCCTCATTGTGGGGGTCTTGGCCGGGTTCGCGGACGGGCTGGCTTACCTGCTGTTCCTGGTCCTGACCGTGCTCTTCGCCACGTTCTTCCTGGGCTTCTCGATATTCATGTCGGCAATAGCAAGCAAGCGGTCAACCGCTATCGCCGGCGGATTGGCCATTTTCTTCAGCGGCATGATAGCGGGCACAATACTCTTCGGCATCTGGGTCGCTACTGGAGGGGATTTCGGGACCATGATGGAACAGGCCATGCAGGGCGTGATGCCACAGCTGCCGGACTGGTACTGGGGTGGCATGTACTTCAGTTTCATGGACATCTACCCGATGGGAGCCATGGATCTGTTCGGGACCACGGACTTCATGGGCTACACCATGGACTACCCCTGGTTCGTGAACGCGCCTATCATATTCGCCTGGTTCCTGTTCCTGACGACCACAACATTCCTGGCATCGGTGTTCGTGTTCAAGAAGAAGGACATCTGAGTAAACTTCATTACCCAGAATCAATTGGCCAGCCGCATGGATATGGACATATCGGAGTTGAAAGGAAAATCCTTCACCTGCCTGGACAACTGCGCAATGTGCTGCCTCTGCCAGCCCGAACTGTCGATGGACGAGCTTGCCAGATTCAGGAAATTCGGTCTCACGGCCGGCCTGACGAGAGAACACATCCAGGGCCATGTGACCGATGAACCCACTGCCATAAAACTGCAGGGGGGAAAAGGCGCCTGCCACTTCCTCAGGGACAGGAGATGCACTATCCATGATTTGCGACCCTCGTCCTGCAGGCAGTTCCCTGTCCACCTTCACTCCCTCACCGGGATACAGCTCAATGCCAACCTCTCCTGCCGCGGGATAACCGATGGAGGAGATACTCTTGTGAAATTCGGCAACGGACTTCTGAACGATATCCAGCCAGATGTGATTTCCCGGATTCTGAATGATACCGTTGACTCGGTCAAGACATTCGAGAGAAACGCCAGGGATGCGGATGTTCATCAGCCGGAGGAACGGCTGAGGGAAGCTGGCAGCGCGCTGATGCCGTACCTCGATAAACCGAATGGGTTCGGAAAGATCCTCGCATTCGCGGATTCCGAGCCCAGGTTGAGCGGTATGCCGGTCGAAGACATACTCCGGATGGTGCGGGACACCGACCCGCCCGAAGACCTGGTGGAACTGGCCATCCTGGGAAACCTGGACCAGCTGAACCTTGAGAATCCTGCCTGGCTCCCGATATTCGTGGATGAGAAATTCAGATGGAGGACATACCGGACCTCCGGGGATAGCATAGAGGTCATGGAGATAACATCGGATGGAAAATGGATCCCGGACATGACCGTATCCGGTCTGGAGCTGGCAATGCCCGATGCCGGCGCCAGGAAGGTGTTCTCGGATTATGCAAAATTGCTCAATAGCCGCGACCATTTC
>JAWOHM010000096.1:0-6012 GCA_046485165.1 Thermoplasmata archaeon | reverse complement strand
AAAAAAACGTGAGTGCTAAAAAACGGCCACAGCGCGCCACTGTCGGCCGTTGTCAACACCGGCCACCGGTCAGAGTTGCTTCAGCAGGTCGGACAGGCGGGGTAAGCAACGACTTGTCGTTGCGACACAGACGAGGCTCTGCCTCGTTAGGGTTTTGGGCTAGAGAAAAGCACGCTGTGCATCACAATAGCCAGATTTTAAAAATCCGGCATCATTACCCCGCCCTCCTGCTTGCAAAACGCTCGATTCAGACGGGGCATGATTAGTATGGCCGGTGCCGGGGATGCTGCAACCGGTATGGCGGGAGCAGGGGTCATCAGGGCTTGGACGCTCAAATCCCTTCTCCCGCACCCGTTGCCGGCATTGTACGCATTCCTTTCCGAGAACATTTATCAACGAAACATAGGAAAGGCGCCGAGACGAGGGGCGAAGCTCAGAAGCAATTTACACAGCTTCGCCCCGAGCAAGCCGAGTTTGACTAAGCATATTATCATAAACTCGGCGCGGGTGCGGCGTAGCTCAGTTTCTACTATAATTATTTATTAACAGATGTTAACATCGCCGCACCTCGAAGGCGCTAATTTTTTCTCAAAAAAATTAGCGCCGAGAGGGAGATTCGAACTCCCGCATCCTTGCGGACACAAGATTTCCAGTCTTGCGCCTTACCGGGCTGGGCCATCTCGGCACATGCGGGGCATCTGGAATACCATATAAAACCTTGTCGCTGGATGGGCAGGACCGCTGCAATCAGCTTTATATCTTTAAAAAGGCATATAGGGCCGGTCTCATGAACAGGATTAAAGTGGTCAACGACCCCTCTGAACTGGTGTCGACTTTCAGGGCGGTGGACACCGACATCAAAAGGGAGGTTTTCAAAGAGATTTCCGCAGGCTGGAAGACCGCCCAGGAGATAGAGGACAAGTTCGGCCCGGAGGGTCCGCTGGCATTGAGGATGTTCAACAAGATGAAGATGGTGGAGACCAGGTGGCAGCAGCCTCCGGAAGGTTCGCAGCAGAAGCCGGTTAAGGCCTACCACACCTATTATTCCGCTTTTCACATCAACACATCCTGCTCGGTCTTCGAGATAAGCGACGTGATAGCCGCTGCAGGCATGCCGGACAAGGAATACAAGAAGATAGAGGCCAAGATTCTGAAGTTGATAGGCACGGAGGGCATGTTCGCCGGCGATGTCGCCGAGCAATTGAAGCTTTCCCAGACCATGCTCAAGAGCCTTGTGAAGCGCTCCGCCAAGTTCGATTATCGCGGCCACAGGATAGAGGCCCACGAAGAGGAATGAGCAGGATTTTCCATGATAACGGTACTGAGGATAGGCCACAGACCCGAGAGGGACAAGCGCATCACCACCCATGTGGCGCTGGTGGCGCGCGCGTTCGGCGCCGACAGCATCCTGGTGGACACGCGGGACCCCGACCTGGAGCGCAATTTCTCATCCACATGCGAGAGGTGGGGCGGGAATGTGGCCATTAGAACCGGCATCAAGTGGAAGGACGAGCTGCGGAAATTCAACGGCAAGATAATACATCTCACCATGTACGGCGAAACGCTGAACAAGGCCATGGCCCAGGTATCCGAGAAGGACGACATCATGATAGTCGTCGGGGCCGAGAAGGTTCCCAGAGAGGTCTATGACATGGCGGCCATCAATGTTTCCATAGGCAACCAGCCGCATTCGGAAGTGGCGGCGCTGGCCATATTCCTGTGGGAGTTCCATGACGGCGCCATGCCGAAATTCCCGGATGGCAAGATGAAGATAATCCCCAACCCCAAGGGAAAGACGGTGGTGGGTGATGAGTGAGCCGGCCTGCGCCGGGCCCATTCCCACAGTCGAGATGTGCCTCTCATTTCTAGCAGAGGAGAATGTGCCCAACAACGTCATAGACCATTGCATGGCCGTTGAACATCTGGCGTTGAAGATAGCCAAGAGGATGCGCCTCGAGCAGGATGTTGTGGACCTGATAAGCCGCGCCGCCCTGCTGCATGACATCGGCAGGTCGAAGGAACACGGCATCGGGCATGCAGTGGCGGGCGCAGATATTTTGAGGAAGCGCGGCCTGGATGAGGCCATTGTGCGCATCGTGGAGCGCCACATCGGCGCCGGCATCGACCCTGGGGAGGCGGAGAAGCTGGGGTTGCCCCCGAGAAATTACATGCCGGAGACACTGGCGGAAAAGATTGTCGCGCACGCGGACAATCTCATCACCCACAATGAAAGGGGGCCTGCGCGGTGGAAGCTGGCGGATGCGGTTGCAAGGGAGCGGGGGAAGGGCCATGACGCCCAGGCCGATAGAATGGAAGCGCTCCACTCGGAACTCAGCGGGCTGGCCGGGATGGATTTGGACGATATGGAATAATTATATAAGGCAATAATCGGGTGTTGCGAACATTATTATAGATACGCGGACCTACTCTCCTTCATGAGTTTTGGTGCTGGCAGATGCTTCCCCCCCAAAGGAAGGAATCCATTCGGGATTTATTTGATTGCGGGGATGCTGATACTGTCGGGGCTCAATGTCGCATTATCGGTCAGGGCGCAGGAACCGGAACCCGAATTGGTTCCGGAGCCCCACGTTGTCGAGCATCATGATTTCAATGTTGCTACCGATGAGGAAACCCAGACTGAGATTCATAGCATTAATAACGAGAGGTGGGGTCTTGATATCTCGCATGGGGGCGTGGTAACCAAGATTGAGGCAAGGAATATGACCCAGGAAACAGAAACCTGGGTGGATTATCAAATGAATATACAATATTTGATTGGGGATACCCTGTACATAGCGCAATCGTCACTCTGCGGCGTTTCATTTTTATTCGCAAATGACCCTCCTGTGAAAACCTATTTCGGATGTTGCGATTTTGAATTGACGTATTCTCCGATCAGATACAATGGCACGGTTCCGGAAATGGACTGTAATATCTCTTTCATTGGAATTCAGGTATACCCGGGAACATCCCTGCAATCGACATATGACCTGACAATGATTCATCACATCAGGGCGGACTGGGAACGTACCGATGTCAAGGTTGAGGCGCTACTGGATTTCAGTAACACCAAATTTTATGATTCAAGCAATGTCGAATATAACGCCGGCGAGCATTTTACCGCAGAGATACATTATTCCATGTTGGTGGGAATCGCTCATATGGGCTGCGACGGATTTATTCTGCCAGCTGGATACACCAATACAAGCATGGAGTACAATCTTACGCTCGATAACGGTTCTCCGCTCACAGTGTCCAAATTGATGATGAAGAACAATTATTTCGTTCACAACGGGACCGGGACACATGAGATGATGGGCTATTCCGTAATGAGTTGTGACCTTAACAATCCAATCGCCAACGTCATTCATGGATTCCCGAATCTAACTTACAAAGATACACAGTCCTTACAAAGCGACCCGGAGGTCACAGTATTCCATGATCGGGTCACCAGCAACGAAGTTCCATTCAAGGTCGAGACCTGGAAATTTACATCTGCGATTGGTTTGATTGTAGGGATAAGCATAGCAGCCATTCTGATGATTAAGCACCGGAGAAACAAAGGACAATAACGGGCTGGCCGCGGTGAACACGGGCAGAATGGTGTGATACCCGATTCAATCGGTCCCGGCACCCTTTGTCGCCTCTCTTTCCCTCCACTCCACGATCTTCTCGATGAGCATCCCCATGGCCATGACGAACACCACGGTCAATGAAAGCCGCAGAATCATGAATTCCACTCCGAGGAACTGCAGCTCCACCATCTCCTGGGGCAGTTTTATGCACGCCCAGGCCGACAGGAACACAATGACTTTCGAGACCCCGGCGCCCTTCTTCAGCATGGAGGCCGCGATGGGAAATGCGATGTACAGCGGCCCCGTGGGTATCATGCCGATGAACAGGGCCAGCACCATGCCTTTCGCCCCGGAATACTTCCCAAGGTACTTCGCGACGACCTCGTTGGGCACGAAGACGCCGAACAGGCCCAGTATCACCATGACCGCGGGCAGGACCCACATCAGTTCAATGAAGTAATCCCATGCTGTGGCCGCAACCGCATCCCTGTTCTCCGGATAGATGCTCAGCAGCACGGCGGCAAACGCCACCAGCGCCAGAAGGATTGCCCAGTCCCGGAGCATTTCCTTTTTCATCTTCTTCGCGGCTTCGGGATTATCCGGTTTCACAATACCGCTCCATTATCAGCGCGATGAGTATCGCGATGCAGAAACTCAGGCCGTTCCTGAGCAGCGCCATGGTCTTACCCAGTTCCTTGATTTCCAGGGGAAGGGTGATGGTGCCTATCATTGTCAGCGTGGTGATGAACGCGACTACCGCGGCTACCGACGCACCGCTATCCAAAAGTGATGCAGCCAGCGGGAAAGAGATGAGCGCGGGTATGTGCATCACCGCGCCCACCGCCCCGACCAGCAGGACGCCCCATATCCCTGTTTGCTCTCCCACGAAGGCCGCTATCTGCTCCGGCGGGACGAAGCCCAGCATGAGGCCGATGACCAGTATGATGATGAAGGTCATTGGCAATATCTTGAAGAATGATTTTGCAGCCATCTTGAGAGCCTTGACCGCTTTTTCCCTGGACTTCGCGAAGGCGATGAGAAGGCCGACCAGGGCAATGGCATTGATGACGATGGCCGTGATGTTCATGTGTCCCTCACTCTGTTCCGAGGAGGTCGAATTCAATCCTCTTGGTCTTCAGCCGCCAGACCTTCTCCGGCGCTCCCCCGCCTTCCTCGATGTAATCGGAGACCTCGATTATCCCCGCATTCTTGAGCTCGGAAAGGTGGTAATAGAAGCCCGGTTTTGTCAGTTTCTCGCCGGCAGATTCCAGATGCCGGAAAATTTCAGTGGTGCTTCTGGTCCCATCTCCGATGAACTCTATTATGGTCCATCTCGTGGGGAACCTCAGGGCCTTGACCTTGTCTCTGAGTTTCAGCCATCTCGGGTGGGCGTTATCCGCACCTTCGCAGCGAAGTTTGTCGCACATTTCTGCACCTATTATAGTATTTCACTATAATATTATTGCAGTATTTAATACTTAATCCGAAAAATAGCGTTTCCGGTCGGTCATGGCGCAATAATAATCCGGAGAACTCACCAACCGGGCCTTGTGCGGTCCGAGCGGGATTGCCTGGTATTGGGCTTTCTGGATTCGTTTCCAGGGCGCCTTCCGCCGCCATCCCTTCTGGGAAGGTGCTGCCTTGAGGGTGGGCGTCCGCCCTGCCTGTTGTTGCCTGGCCTTCCCTGCCCCCTTCCCCCCTGTGGCGGCGGCGGGCTTGTGGATTTGGCCGCGGCCTCGGAGTGGTACGGCTGGTCCCTGAGGACGGGTATGGCGCGCTTCATCAATCGCTCTATGTCCCTTATGTAAGAGCGCTCCTCGCGGTCGCAGAATGAGATGGATATGCCGGCGTTTCCGGCGCGCGCTGTCCTGCCGATGCGGTGGATGTAGGTCTCAGGCACGTTGGGGATGTCGAAATTGACCACATGGGATATGCCCTCGACATCTATTCCGCGGGCCGCGATGTCTGTCGCGACCAGCACCCGCACCCTTCCGGCGCGGAAGTCCTCCAGGGCCTTGGTCCTGGCATTCTGGGCCTTGTTGCCGTGTATGGCCATCGCCTTTATGCCGGTTCGCTCCAGCAATCTGACGATCTTGTTGGCGCCATGCTTTGTGCGCGTGAACACCAGCACCCTGTCCGCAGAATTCCCCTGAAGCACGCGCTCCAGAAGCCGGACCTTATCCTGGCGGTCAACATACATGAGCTGCTGGTCTATCAGTTCGACCACGGGTATCTCCGGCGACACATCCACCCGGACCGGGTCCCTGACCATGGTGTTGGCCAGCCTGACTATGTCCGGCGGCATTGTGGCGGAGAAGAACATTGTCTGGCGCTTCGATGGCAGCCGCGCAAGTATCTTCTTTATGTCCGGGAGAAAGCTCATGTCCAGCACGCGGTCTGCCTCGAGCAGGACGAATATCTTCACATCCTGAAGCTG
>JAWOHM010000060.1:0-5593 GCA_046485165.1 Thermoplasmata archaeon | reverse complement strand
CTGGTGGTATGAAACAGCAGAACCGCGAGAATGCTCCTGCCTGTGTTGTTGTATATCCAGGTGCTCAGAATAGATAGCAGAACCGCGCCCACGATGAACCCCCATATCGGAATGTTGCCGTAAACCGCCTGCTGGCTGGGCATGTAGAACAGCGGTAGGTGCCACAGCCCCCATATCACTCCCAGGAATATTCCCGAGGAAAGCGCGCTGAACCTGGCCTGGAACCTGTCGAGCGCATATCCGCGCCACCCGAACTCCTCGGCCAGCGGCCCCCCGAGTATGAATATGTAAATGAACGCGATTGGTATTATTATGGGCTGGGAGATGGCAGCCAGGTCTGGAACGTACCCGTCCAGCCGCATCGCCAGGTAAAGGGAGATGGCGGAAATCGCGGGCAGCAGGAAAAGAATCGGCAGCAGCCAGGCCTTCCTGAATTTGAAATCGATGCCGCGCTTGAAAAGGGCCTTTACCCCGCCGGAGCCCCGGTTCATGTAGGTGAGAACGACAGCCCCGACCATCGGGCCGAAAGGCGCCACGAACAGTCTCACGTCCCACAATATCTCGGGCAGCCAGAACCCCCAGGACCAGGCGAAGGTTATCAGCATGAACAGCAGCAGATTTCTTGACTCGAACTCTCTCTTCGGCATGATAGCACCGGGGGGAAGAATTATGGGATGGGTAATAAGGGTTTTCGTGGGGGGTTCAAAAAAATTTATGAAAAGGATGAAAATTGTATCCACAAAGTTCAACCAAAATCGTCCTTCAATGCCTGAAAAACCGAAGACTGTAGAATGGCACCGGCCAGCCCCATCATGCCCCGCCTCTATTATCATTCTGTTAACATTGGGGCGGGGTCGTGGGCAAGGTCAGATGGACCGGGCCTGTTGACCGATTAAGCTCATTCTATGGAAGCCTCGGCTGACCGAAGGGAGGCCGGGGAGGTGTTGACAGCGAGGGCCAATCTGGCGAAGGGGCCACGGCACCGGTTAACCCGACCCACACGCCCCGGCACAACAAAAGGATGAGAGAAAAGCGGGCTGTGCAAGAGCTTCTAAAATAGAGGCCACTGTGAACGTTGGGTAGGGCCTCGTACCCGGGGCTTACACCCGGGGTTTGAAGGGATTTATATGCGCTGTGCATCACAATAGCCAGATTTTGAAAATCTGGGATTATGACCCCGCCCTCGTCGCCGAATTGTGTTCAATTCGGCTTGCTCGGATTGATGTCGAGAGACTGCTGGGTGTTACAATCCTCGTACAGGCGGGGCATGACCAGGCTAGCTGATGCCATGGTGAAATTCATGAACGTGCATACTTTTGAAAGCGCTGGATGCAGATGTAATCTCTTGCATAGGCCCCGTCCAGATTTTCGGCTTCACTGTTAGCAATGTATGTGCAATAGCCGAAAATTGGACGGGGCTACGACTTGAAGTAATAAAGAAGTGAAGTAGCCCCGTCCAGATTCGAACTGGAGTCCAGAGATCCAGAGTCTCTAATGATAACCACTACACCACGGGGCTATTTTGTAGTCGCGGATATTCGCATACCCATATTAAACTTTTTGAATCCGTTTATCTAGCCCCGACTATCCCAAATTTCACGCCAACACCTCGATTTCCAAAGACTGTAAAGTGGCGCCGGCCAACGCTTCATGCCCCCACCTCTGCGATTGCCGCCAATCACATTGCAACGTTTATATCCTACTTTCATTTATGCACATCTCAGATGTCACAGAATTCAAATCCATCCGGCTTCCTGGGCAGGCTCCATGCGCGGGGCATGGCTTGGGGGCACAGGCATTTCTATCGGAACACGGCGAGGGTTCTGGACCTCGGAGAAGAGGACAGGTTTCTTGAAATAGGCTTCGGTTCCGGAATATTCATCAGGAAGCATGCCTCGCATGTTTCGAGGGTTGCCGGGTTGGACATATCCGAGGACATGGTGAGGTTGGCCGACAGCATAAATTGTGACCTTGTTGAATCCGGGAGGGCAGAATTCAGACAGGGTGACGTAACCTCCCTGCCATGGAACGGCGGCGAATTCTCCGCTGTCACTGGTATAGAAACATTCTTCTTCTGGCCGGAACCGGTGAAAGCGCTCATGGAAATTCGCAGGGTACTAGTCCCGGGCGGCAGGCTGGTCCTGGAGATGGCATTCAACAAGGAAGATGGCCGTGACCATTCGAAAGAGATAAAAAAGATGGGCTTGAAACAGTACAGCGCGGAAGAAATGAGAACCATGCTAGTCGAAGCTGGATTCTCGGATATTGTGTTCGATTATTACAAGTGCATATGGGTGCCGTTCAAGGGATATGTCGTTCCGAAGGGCATGATTGTGATGGCCATTAAAACAAAGGAATGATCACTGCGAGAAATGCCTTATCCGTTCGACCACAAACGCTTTGTCCAGCGACGCCAAAAAGTACCCCAGCCGCGGCCCCTTGGTGCGGTCCAGGAATATCCTGTACAGCAGCCTGAACATCATGCCGGCCTTCATCTCCGATTCCACGGCGGTTGAATGTATCGAATCGTGTATATTGTCAGCCTGCCAGTCTATCGACTCAAGTTTGGCCAGGAGCTTCTCCAGGACGGCTTTCTCCTCGGAGGTTATCTCGATGGCGGGGTGCTCCATCTGCAGCTGGAAGACCATATCTTCGGGCGCGTGTGTGGCGAGCCATGTCTTCACTGCCTCCACCTTTATCTTCAGGCGGCGCTCGTGCTCCGGGGTCATCTGGCTCAGGTCGTCAGTGCGCCCGAGCTTCTCCAGGATGTGGTCCCAGTCCCTGCTGACCTGCACTGTGGAAATGAGATGCGAGAATGATACCTGGCTGAATTTCTCCGGCACTCCGGCTATCTGCGATAACTCGTAATTGCGCTTGACGTCCTCTATTTCTTTTTCTGGCAGTCCGGTGTCAATCCCGAAATACGCGCGCTCGGACATCTCGTATTCCTCGGCAAGTTTCGTGATGCCCAGGCCGAAGTCTATGTCCTTGTGGCTCGTAGGCTTGGAGCGGAAGAAGAAGTACCTGGCAATTTCCGGGGTTGCGATGTCCACAAGTTCCCCGATTGTGAGGATTCTGCCGGCGGATTTCCCCAACCTCTTGCCGCCCTCGATGACTATCCATTCGTATGGGATGGCAAGCGGCGCGGGGCTGTCGAATATCCTCTCGCAGATGGCTTTTCCTGTCTCGTATGTCCCGCCGGCGGCCATGAGGTCCTTGCCCATGGGCTCGAAAGTAACGCCGAGGTGGCTCCACCTGGATGCCCATTCCACCCGCCAGGGCAGTTTGCCATCGCGAATTCCAACTGCGCCTTCGTGGCCGCACCCCTCGATGAAATTCTTGCCGGCGATGCCGCCCTTGCATCTGTAGGATACCTTCTGGCCATCCCATGCATAGGCCTGGGTCGTGAGTATCCGGCCGCAGTTCTCGCATATCGGAAAGAACGGGAGCCAGTCATCCCCGCGGTCGCTGCCCGAGACTTCCTTGATGATGGCGGTAATCTCCTTTGCCCTGTCCAGTGCTATCCTCACGACATTGTCGTATTTTCCGTCCCGGTACATCTTGGCGACGGAGACGGGCTCCGGCTTGACATCAATTCTTGCCAGATTCTCCAGGAACGGCCTTGTGAAATGCTCCACGAATGAGGAGCAGCAGCCATCGGGGCAGGGCAGTTTGAATGCCGGTTGACCGAGATACTGGTCGAACTCCTTGGGCAATTGCTTCGGTATTTTCCTGAGGCCGTCCAGGTCGTCCATGGCCCATATTATCTTGCATTCCCCGCCCTTCCCGATTATGGCCTTGGCTATGCCGTCGGAAATGATGAGGTCCTCGGCGCTGCCCAGATGCGGCTCGCCCGATATGGATGTGCCGCTTTCAACGAAATGTTTCTTGCCCCTGCCGAGCAACTGCTCGGCATAAACGTCGACCCAGTGCATGGTTCTTCATCCCGAATGATATCAAGCGGACAGTGCCCTGGCGCTCACGATTGAACGTATGCACACGCCATCAATGTCCTTGAGCTCGGTCTTGTTGACTATGGTGAGTATGAGCTTCGGGTTCGCGCCCATGCTCTTCAGGTCGCTTATGGCCTTCTCCATGGTCTCGCCCGTGCCGACCACATCGTCCACTATGACTATGTCCTTTCCGTTGATGTCCGCATAATTGGAGCTCATCGCGCCCGGGTCCGCCTTCTTGTGCGGCGGCCTGTAGACGGCGAATTCTATGTCTAGCTCATCGGAGATGTGGGTGGCCAGCGGGATGCCGTTTATGGCGAGTCCCACAACGGTCTGAACCTCGAAATCATTGACCTCGGCTTCCTCCAGGAGTATGTCAACCAGGATGGATGACAGGAGCGAGATGCGGCTCCCGAAAACGCCGACGGATGTCCAGCCGATCTTGATGTCCAGGGGTGCGTCTGCCGGTGCGGCCTTGTCCTTGATGCCTTTGGTCAGAAGCCACACTATCGTATTCTCCGAAAGATGCAGCTCCCTCGCAATCTCCTTGTCGTTCATGCCGCTCTGCTTCAATTCCAGCGCCCTCTGGGCTATGCTGTCTATTCCTTTCATTGTCTCACCTTGCGAAATCGTGATACCGGGCGAAGTATAAATATATGCGCGTGGAAAGGCATGTTGAGAGGGGTGATTCTGGCCCTGTCCTAATGAAAAGGTGCGAGCTATGGGTGCCGTGTCCCGCAGCCGCGTGGAGAGACGCACAGAGGGTCAAGTCACGCGCCGAACTTCCTCATCGCCTCGTTGAAGGTCGCGCTCGGGCGCATTGCCACGCTGACCAGTTCATCGTCCGGCCTGTAGTACCCGCCTATGTCCACCGGCTTGCCCTGGGCGGCCAGCAACTCACTGTTTATCTTCGCCTCATTCTCTTCCAGATTCTTGGCCAGCCCTGTGAATCTCGCCTTGAGCTCCTGGTCATCGCCCTGGGAGGCCATCTCCCGCGCCCAGTACATTGCCAGGTAGAAGTGGCTGCCCCGATTGTCAATCTCCCCGCATTTCCGCGAGGGGGACTTGTTGCTCTCCAGGAACTTGCCGGTGGCTCTGTCAAGTGTGTCTGCGAGTATCTGTGCCTTCCTGTTCCCTGTGGCATTGGCCAGGTGCTCAAGCGATGCAGCCAGGGCCATGAACTCGCCGAGGGAGTCCCATCTCAGGTGGCCCTCCTCCATGAATTGCTGCACATGCTTGGGCGCAGAGCCGCCTGCGCCGGTCTCGAAGAGGCCGCCGCCGTTCATCAGCGGCACGATTGACAGCATCTTGGCGCTGGTGCCGACCTCGAGTATCGGGAATAGGTCTGTCAGGTAATCCCTCAGCACGTTTCCGGACACGGATATCGCGTTCTTGCCTTCCTTGATGAGCTGGCAGGAGAACTTGGCGGCCTCGGTCGGGTCCATTATCCGGATGTCCAGACCATCTGTGTCGTGGTCGGCCAGGTACCTGTTGACCTTCTCTATCAGGTTGCGGTCATGCGCCCGGTTCCTGTCCAGCCAGAATACCGTAGGCCAGCCCGTCGCCCTTGCCCTTGCGACGGCAAGCTTGACCCAATCCTGCACGGGGAGGTCCTTGGCCTGGCAGGCGCGCCATATGTC
>JAWOHM010000001.1:0-6616 GCA_046485165.1 Thermoplasmata archaeon | reverse complement strand
CTGGAGATAGCGTATGAGCTGAGGCACGGCGGGGATTACGCCCTGCTGTCGCAGAAGGATGTGCCGCTCAACGGCTGGCCGTATGACCTGTTCCTTGGGCATCTGGATGGCCCCGGCAACGTGACTGGAAAGACTGCCGCCATGATAGATTCCTACATCAACTGGGGCAAGGGCGGGAACAGCCTGTACTCGCTCACTTTGGCCCTCATCGACCTTGACAGGATGGATGAACTGGCATCATCTTTGGATGCCTACGCGTCCGAGGCCGCTCTCATGACCGGGTTCTTCAATCCGGAGTTCATCGCTGCCAGAATGGCCACTGAAAGGTATGACGGCAATGCCCAGTATGACCTGGTGCACCTCCTGGATAACATGGACGATAAAACGGAATGCAAGAGCCTGGGAATGCTTTCGGCTGGCGTGCGGGATGCGGTGGATGCCTGCATCGTGCATGAGAATCACTGGACCAACCTGCTCGATGAGCCCGCGGAGAACGCGCACGGGCTGTCAGTGTGGTTCCCGGACCGCGCCACCACCGCCGATTACCATAACACCGGCATCGCCGAGGACACTGCCTGGCCGGATTTCCTGGATGAGATGGGGAGTTATTTTCAGCAACATGAAAGAATGGATTCGCCCCTTCCGGCCGCTGTTTCGCCGCTGGACTCTGACAGCGACGGGCTGATGGATTCAATCAGGATAATGCACAGCGGGCAGGATACTGGCACCATGACGGATATCGAGATTTACGGCCCTGACGGGGAGCTGTTCCATGAAGAGACCTATGGCGCCGGCCCGGAAAGCAGCATGGACATATCCCTAGGCGGCCTAGGATACTATGAAGTGGCAATGTACCAGCGGACGAGCGAAGGCCATCTGCAGAATTACTCACTGGCAAAGAACCTGCCCAAGGAAGGGCTCGGCGTGATATCCGGCCGGGTCATGTCCAATGCCGGCAGGGCGCTGGCATGGGTTGGGGTGAACCTTCAGGACGGGGGTGGAAACATCGTGAGCCAGGCTTTCACGGACAACTACGGATACTATCGGATGGAGGTCGTGGTGCCCAGGGACACCAATGGCACCGGCCTTCGCCTGGTCTGCGGCCTGGGCAGCGGCCAGAAGAATGTCACGATAAACACTCTGGAAGCCCAGAACAGCATTGATTTCAGTATGGAGATTTCCAGCGCATACATCCCATGGGCCATGAGGATTGCCGGCGTTCTCAATCTCGCCGGGCTGATGGCGCTTGTGTACTGGGCGGCATGGGGCCGGGACAAGCGAATAAAGGATGAAACGGAAAATCTAATACAACAGCAGCCGATTACCCCCCAATGATTTTCAATGCGGACCTGCATATTCACGGACGATTTTCAGCGGCAACCAGCTCGGACATGAGTTTTCCAAACCTGGCCAGGGGCGCGCAGCAGAAAGGCGTGCAAGTGGTAGCCACCGGCGACTGCCTGCACCCGGAATGGCTGAAAGAGATTAGGCAGATGCAGGAGGTGGAGGAGGGCACCTTCCAGGAAGGGGAGATTAATTTCATACTCACCACCGAGATAGAGGCCGAGAGGCGCGTCCATCATCTGCTGATGTACCCCACATTGTCCAGCGTGGAGGATTTCATTGAGAGGCTGGGCCCCAAGGGGTGCAACCTGGGTGCCGACGGAAGGCCGAGGCTGCATCTCACGGGCGAGGAGCTGGCACAGATGGCCCATGATGTCGGAGCCATGATAGGGCCGGCACATGCCTTCACCCCATGGACAGGCATGTACGCGCACTTTGAGTCGCTGAAAGGCTGCTACGGTGACATGGCGAAGAATATCCCATACCTGGAACTGGGCCTAAGCGCGAACTCGGATTACGGGGACAGGGTGCCGGAACTGGCTGACCTCACTTTCCTCACGAACTCGGATGCCCATTCGCCCCAGCCGGTCAGAATCGGCAGGGAGTTCAATGTGATCGAAGCGAAGGACATGACATACAAGGAACTGGCCATGGCGATAAAGCGCGAGAAGGGCAGAAAGTTCGTTCGCAATGTCGGGCTCCCGCCCGAGGAGGGGAAGTACAACCGCAGCGCCTGCTCCAGATGCTTCGCGCAGTACGAACTTGAGCGGGCACTGGCCCTCAGGTGGAGATGCGTGTGCGGCGGTTCAATAAAGAAGGGCGTTCGCGAGAGGGCCATGGAACTGGGCGGGGATGTGAAGCACCCGAAGCACAGGCCTGAATATGTTTACATGATACCGCTGGCAGAGATAATCGCCAAGGCTGTTGGCCATTCCTCGCCGTTCACAGGGAAGGTCAATAAGATATGGCAAGCATTGGTGAAAGAGTCCGGAACCGAAGTGGAAGCATTGATGATGGCGCCGATTGATGACATAAGGAAAACAGCCGGAGATGTAATTGCCGGCGCCATCCAATCATTCCGCGGCGGCCGAATCGAGGTTATTCCGGGCGGCGGCGGGAAGTACGGGACTATACTGCTTCCCGGCCAGGATGCTCCAGTGCAGCCCCCGAAAAAGGGGCAGAAGAGCCTCTTCGATTATTGAGGATAGAATTATACGTTATAAAGAAATTACCATGCCGATGCAATTGGGGTATTCTTATGGCAGAGGATGATGCATTTGACAGGGACCTGGCCGAAACCGCGGTGAATGAAGCGCTGGATGCCGGGGCCGAGTATGCAGAGGCAAGGATGGAATGCAGCATATCTAACGGATTGCTGCTGAAGAACGGGAACCCGGAGATTTCGGGTTTCGGCACGTACTCCGGAATATGCGTCAGGGTGCTGGCCCACGGAGGCATGGGGTTCGCTTCCACGGACAGGCTGGACAGGGATTCGGTGAAGGATGGCGTGCTCACCGCGGTGAGAATGGCAAAAGCATCCTCGAGGCTTGTGGAGCGACGTATAACGCTTTCCGATGAGCCGACGCATGTTGCTGAATACTCGGTTCCTCAGAAGAAGAGGGTCACAGAAGTGGAGTTGGACGAAATTGTGGAGGCCCTCACGCATATCGACAAGGCCATGGTCGACAGCGCCCCCCTGGTGAACAGGTACATTCAATTCGGCATGAGCCAGAAGACAAAATACATCACCAACTCCGACGATTCCAAGATCGGCTCGGTCATCCCGAGAGTCGTATTGTTCTCCATACCCACGATAATGGAGGCAGGCAAGACATCACAGGCCATGATACAGAAGGGCGTGGCAATGGGCTGGGAATACATGGACCCTGTGAAGCGGTCTGAGGATATCTGCCACGAGATTGCCATGACTTACAGGAACATGAAGGAAGGCGTGAAGGCGCCATCCGGCAAGATAGACATGGTGCTGGGCCCCGAAGTGGTTGGAATTGCCGCCCACGAGAGCTGCGGCCACCCGTACGAGGCTGACCGAATTTGCGGAAGGGAGGCGGCACAGGCGGGCGAGTCATTCGTGAACGCCGGGATGCTCGGCACCAGGATCGGCAGCGAGGTCGCCACCGTGATAGACGACCCGACCATCGAGAACTCTTACGGATTCTATCTTTACGATGATGAAGGCGTCAAGGCCAGGCCGAAATATCTCATAAAGAACGGGATGATCAACGAGTTCCTGCACAACAGGGAAACGGCTGCAACCATGGACCTAGGCACCAGCAATGCCGCGGCCAGGGCTCAGGGCTTCGACAGGGAGGCCATTGTAAGGATGTCCAACACGTTCGTCCAACCCGGAGACCATGAGGTCGAGGAACTTTTCGAGGGCGTGAAGCTCGGTGTGTACATGAAGAACTTCATGGAGTGGAACATCGACGACAAGCGCTACAACCAGCGATACATCGGCAGAGAAGCGTACCTCATCGAGAACGGACAGGTCACCAAGCCGGTGAAAGGCCCGATACTGGAGCTGACCACGCCCGCGTTCTGGAGCGCGATTGATGCGGTCGCCAAGGACCTGGACTTCTCCGCGGCAACATGCGGCAAGGGTGAGCCTGGCCAAGGCGTTCCCGTTTATACCGGAGGCCCGCATCTCAGGATGCACGGCATCACGCTGGGGGTGAGCCAATGACCGACTGGGCGAAGATGGATGCGAACGCCCTTCCCGAGGCCGTGGTGAAGCGCGCACTGGAACTGGGAGCCGATGACATAGTCTGTACCCTGGCGAAGGACGAAACAAAGCAGATAAGGTTCGCCAACAATTCCATCACGGCATCGAAATCCTGGAGCAGCAGGAACATCGGCATATTCCTGGCCAGGGACAAGCGGCTGCTGGCAACCAATGTCAGCGACCCGGCCAGGCTGGACAAGTCTCTGGATGACATCATGAAAAGGACGTCAATGATGCCGCAGAACCATGAGTACGGGGGCATCGACCATGGGAGATACAATTACCGGAGGAACGTGGCTGAGAAATCGGTAGCAGGACTGGTCGAGGAGCTCTACGACCATGTGGATGCTGCCATAACCGGGGCCAGGAACGCTGGGGCGGGCAGGGTCGCCGGCGTGCTCTACACCTCTGTGTCGGAGGCGCACTATGCGTCCTCCGGCGGCTCCGCTGGAAGCTATGGAGCTTCAAACATGGAGATATCGGTCAGGGCCATGACAGGCAAATCAAGCTCCGGCCACATGGTGCAATCCGTCACATCCCCGGAGAAGTTCAATCCCGGCAAGGTAGGGACCGAGGCTGGAGAGCTGGCAGTCGAATCTGCAAACCCGAAGATTGGAGAGGAAGGAAAATTTGACGTTGTATTCTCTCCCATGATATTCGCCAACATCCTTGATCATGTGGGAGGGGCATGCACCGCCGGAACCGTGGACATGGGCCTTTCATTCTTCAAAGATATGGTCGGCCAGGAAATCGCGAGCAAGCACTTCACCCTGTATGATGATGGAACAGACCCGGAATCGCTTGGCTCTGTGCCGTTCGATGAGGAGGGGGTGCCCACCAGGAAGAACATTCTCATCGAGAAAGGCGTGCTGAATGGATACCTGCACAACACCAGCACCGCAAAGAGGTACAACACCGAGACAACCGGAAATGCCGGAATAGTGTTCCCCCAGAACTGGGCGACATACCTGGAACCGGGAAATGAAACCAAGGAGAAACTAATCTCGAATGTAGATGATGGCTACTACATGACCAATACCTGGTACACAAGGTTCCAGAACTACCGGACCGGAGATTTCTCCACAATCCCCAGGGACGCGATATTCCGCATCAAGAACGGAAAGCTGGACGGCTCCGTCAAGGACATCCGCATCTCCGAGAGCATGCTGAACGTCATCAAAAATGTCAAAGCGGTTGGCAACGACCCGATGCAGGTGCACTGGTGGGAGGTCGAGACGCCGGTGTTCTCGCCGCATGTGCTGGTCGAGAATGTTAATATAACGAAATCCACGCAATAGGATTTCGTTAACGGCATTGGAGGAGCGGCATGTCTGGCCTGTACGAGGATTGTAGCTACACAGCATTTTCTCAACATCGATGCGTGTCGCTTGCGATTCGTTGTACGCCCGGCCAATTTGTGCCGGGCGAAAAGCTTGTGGCACGGATCTGGCACAGACGTTTTTTCATCCTTTGCATTGTAGTATAATGGAAAATAAAAATAGAAAGAGAGGACGGGGGTTGCCCCCCGTCCGATTTCGTTTGGCTTACTCCAGCGGAGGCTTTTCGGGGGCTTCGCCGAGGGGCTCATTGGGGAATGTCTCTTCAGGAGTCTCAGGCTCTCTGCCCTCGCCCGCCTTGGCGCCCGCATTCGGCTTCTTGGTCATCAGAGACAAACCTACAAGGGCTGCAACCGCGACGGCGGCTACCACTAACAGAATCCACCACCAGTTGCTTGATCCATCATCGCTCGGTACAAGGACTGTGTCGGGCACCGTCGTTGGTTCGCCAGCGGTTACAGTCACCGATGTTGTGGTCGGTTCGTATCCGCTCGCGTTGAACCCAAGGGTGTATGTGCCCGGTGGGACATCCGTGAAGGTGTATTCTCCATTGGAATTGGTCGTCGCTGTCAATCCGGTGTCTCCAAGCGATACTGTCGCGTTTTGAATAGGGTCTCCATTCTCATCAACGATTCTACCGACGATGGTTCCATTTGCCGGCGGGATTACTGCAGGATTCGTGTCAAAGCTCCATACATAGTTGGTTGCGAGAGTGTTGCCGGCCAGATCCGTAGCTCCGGTTGTAATTGTGGCGGTATATTCAGTGTTGGCTGCGAGATTGCTTGAGGGTGTAAATACCGCACTCACTTGGGAGTAGGTTACAGTCCCCGAAACAGGTGTTGTGCCTTGCTTCAAGGTAAAGGTTATCGTGGTGATGGTTAATGGATCCATCGCCTCGCTGAAGGTAGCGGTTATCGCACTATCGATTGCAACATCTGTTGCAGCATTGGCCGGGACGGTCGAAATCACTGTTGGTGCGGTTGTGTCCGGCGCTGAACCGGTTGTCCAGCTCCATACATAATCTGCTGCCATTGCATTTCCGGCAAGGTCCCCGAGAAACGGCGCCACGAAGGTGAATTCGACCATCAAGTCCCGCCTATTCCTTTAAGGTTCTCAGCAACGACGTGTCCACGTCGTCGAAGGTCTGTTTGATGTTTTGCAAAATAATGGCCATGATCATCACGCCAGCCAGCAC
>JAWOHM010000142.1:0-4353 GCA_046485165.1 Thermoplasmata archaeon | reverse complement strand
GTCGGCACCCTTATCGGCCTGGTGTCCGGTTACTATGGTGGCAAGATTGACATTGTCCTGATGAGGATTACCGACATCGCCCTGACCATACCGTTCCTTCCAATAGTGCTGATATGGACCCAGATATCGGGCCAGTCAATCTGGAACATCGTGATAATACTGGCTCTGCTCGGCTGGCCTGGCATCACCAGGGTCGTGCGCGCCCAGACCCTTTCCCTCAAGGAGAGGTCGTTCGTTGATGCTGCAAGGGTGTCGGGTTCCAGTGATACCAGCATCATACTCAAGCATATAGCGCCGAATGTGCTTCCATTCTCTTTCCTCTACATGACGCTCTTCGTGGCAGGTGCCATCCTGACCGAGGCAGCGCTTAGCTACCTGGCCCTGGGCGACCCCAAGGTGGTCTCGTGGGGCAACATGCTCTCCACCATCCAGACCAGCGGCCATTCGCTCATAGCGCCTTGGTGGATGCTCCCGCCTGGGCTGGCCATTACCACCCTTTCGCTGGGATTCTACCTGTTGGGCAGGGGAATGGACGAGATAATCAATCCGCGGTTGAGGAGGCGATGAGATGAACAGGATGAATTTGTTATTTAGGCTGATGTTCAGAACTAGCCTGCTACAGAGTAGGAGGCGATGAGATGAACAGGATGAATTTGTTATTTAGGCTGATGTTCAGAACTAGCCTGCTGCAAGGCAGGAGGCGATGAGATGAGGCTTCTCGATGTCAAGGACCTTACGCTGCACTTCAAGGTCAAGGAGGGCTGGGTCTACGCAGTGGAAGATGTCAACATCTCCCTCGAGCAAGGCGAGACCCTGGGCCTGGTGGGCGAATCGGGTTGCGGCAAGACGACACTGGGCTACGGCATCTCGCAACTCCTGCCCGACAACGCCCATGTGATATCAGGCCAGGTCGTTTTCAAGGGCCGGGACATACTCACACCCAGCTTGAAGAAGAACGGAACACTCAAACCCTACCACCAGGAGATTCGTGAACTGCGCTGGAAGGAGATTTCCATGATATTCCAGGGGGCCATGAACGCCTTCAACCCGGTGCAGAAGGTAGGGGACCAGATATTGGAGGCGATAAGGGTCCATGACAAGAATATATCCCGGCAGGATGCGCTGGCCCGGGTCGAGGAGTTATACAAGCTCATCGGAATTCCCGGGGACAGGATTGACAATTACCCCCACGAGTACAGCGGCGGCATGCGTCAGAGGGCAATGATAGCCATGGCGCTGGTGCACAACCCCAGCCTCATCATCGCTGACGAGCCGACCACTGCGCTGGACGTCATCATGCAGAGGCGCATCCTGTCCGAGATACAGAAGATACAGCGGAAGTTCCACATGGCCATGATTATAATCACCCATGACGTTTCCGTGGTGGCCAATGTTGCAGACAAGATTGCAGTCATGTACGCAGGCCGGATAATGGAGTACGGCGGCATCAAGGACGTTTTCAAGCGCACATCCAATCCTTACACCAAAGCGTTGTTCGGAGGATTTCCCAGCCTGAAAGGGCCCAAGAAACGCATAGCCAGCATCCCGGGCAACCCGCCCAGCCTGGTCGAGCCTCCAAGCGGCTGCAGGTTCCACCCCAGATGCAAGTATGCCAAGGAGATATGCAAGACTGAAAAACCGCCTTTCATCACATTGGCCGAGGGCCAGAAATCGCTGTGCCACTTCGCCAATGAGGTCCAGCAGGGGGGTGAGTTCTGATGTCGAATGCCATGCTTCAGATACGCAACCTCAAGAAGTACTACGAGATAAAACAGGGATTGCTGGCATTCCGCAAGGAACCCATATACGTGAAGGCCGTGGACGACGTCACATTCAACATCAACAAGGGCGAGATTTACGGACTCGTCGGGGAATCGGGCTGCGGCAAGACCACAACGGGCCGATGCATCTCCAGGCTGGAAGACCCCACCGATGGCAGCGTCCTTTTCCAGAACACAGACATCGCCAAGATCCCGAAGAAAGAGCTGAGAGGCTTCAGGAAGAATGTCCAGATGATATTCCAGGACCCGTATGAATCCCTGAACCCCAGGTTCACCGTATTCCAGGCGGTTGCCGACCCGCTCACTGTCCATGCAAGGAACCAGAACGCCGGGGAGAGGCTGGATGCGGTCGTCAAGGCTCTGGAGGAGGCGGGCCTCAAGAACCCGCAGGACCTGCTGGAGAGGTACCCGCACGAGCTCAGCGGCGGCCAGAGGCAGAGGGTGGCAATCGCCCGTGCGCTGGTCGTGGACCCGAAGTTCATTGTCGCGGACGAGCCTGTCTCCATGCTGGACATCTCAATCCGCGCGGGCGTCATGAACCTTATGCTGGACATCAAGGAGAAACTCCAGATAGCATACCTGTTCATCACCCATGATGTGGCCATAGCCAGGTACATGTCGGACAATCTCGGCGTGATGTATCTCGGAAATCTGGTTGAAACCGCGGAGACAGACCAACTCATCAACAACGCCACCCACCCCTACACAAGGGCGCTGCTGTCCGCAGTTCCCATACCGGACCCGGACTATGAATGGGTGGATGTTCCGATCAAGGGAGACATCCCGAGCCCCATCAACCTGCCGAAGGGCTGCAGGTTCCATCCAAGGTGCGTGTGGGCAAAGGATATCTGCAAAGAGAAGGTGCCGGAATCGGTGGAGGTCGCCAACGGCCATTTCGTGAAATGTTTCTTCGCCGAGGAGATGTACGGCAACGAGGAGCCTGCGCCGGTTCCCGATAATGAAATCGCCGAACCTGATGTCCCAGAGGAACCATGAGCCCGGATGAGGATGAGACCGACGGGAATACATTGCGGGAACGGATTCGCAATTTCCCGCGCAGGAAGGCAGCGTGGTGCCTGATAACCGCGATTTTCCTGGTATCGCTGTCATTCTCTGCAATGAGCGCGCAGAATTACACCGATATCGCCAAGGCGAAGGCGCTGACTTACATCGAAACTTCCGAGAGCGCCGCCTTCGAATTGGACGGTGACGGGAATCTGGAGCGCGTGAACATAACCATGAGGTTCAATGTTGTCAACCCGAGCGGAAAAGACATCAAGGTCTGGATAATCACTTACAAGAATTGGATTCGGGATCCCGCCCTTGAGGATGGCATCGAAACCGACAGGTGGATGTCCAGCGGGAGAATGACGGTAAATGGGACGTACCAGGTCTATTATCCGGTAATCACAGAGCCGTTCTCGTTCGACGCGCCCGCAATCATCATTCCGGCAATGTCCAATGCCACGATAACAAGGCATATTGCCCTGGAACGGGCTGAGCATCCGGATGTGCTGGCGGATTTGGAGAGCATATATGATTATTCAATGGAAACGGAAAGGGATATCGAATGGATGCATTATTCGAGTTCCATACTTTTCATAGAGGGCATCCCGCCATATTCCGGGCCGGACAATGACGCGAACCTGATAAGAACATACGAGGGGGAGGACATAACTCCGGGCATAGTGGGGGTGGGCTCCTGAGCGGCAGGCTCGGCGCGCATATTGCGAAATTGGTTCAGGCCCTGCCCAGGATTGCCATGTTCCTGATGATGGGAAGCGCTGTCGGGTTCCTTTTCTTCTACAAGGTCTTCTATTACTTCAGCGCGCCTTTCAGCGCGGACATGCCCATGTGGTTCATGATACTGGTGTTGGGGGTGATGGGAATCCTCGGGGGATATCTCTACCCGGACATAATGAACGTTCTGGCCATGTCTATATTCCTTCCGGCCATCGGTTCCGCGGTCTGTGCCCTCATATCGGTCAGCCCAGCTTTCTCCCTTGACCTTGTATCCTCCGGGCTGGCAGATGTCGTGTTCATACTGGCAAAATACATGATCCCGCTCATCCTGATTGCATTCCTGGTCTTTATATGCGCGGGATTCCTTGCCATGTACGCGTTCGAATCCGACGATGCATGATTTTGAGTTCAGCGCCTCAGCCGTTTCCGGTTTATACGACCGAATGGGCTACCCTGGGAAAATTATATAAACAGATTTCCTCTTCCGAGAGAAACAACATGGGGCGGGCAATCGTGGAAACCCGAAAATCAGCTCCGTGACCGGGTTGCAAAGTCAAGTTGTGAGAAGAGGACGGAAGAATGGCCATCAAGAACATCAAGGAAAGGCTGGAAGGATCTTACAGGCTCATACGCATCAAGCGCATAAAACTGGGTTTCTTCTCTGTTGAGATGGCTCTAGGATTGGTCCTGGGCTTCACCACGGCCTTTCTCTTGGATGCAAAATTCGAGCCCCTTTATTTTCCGCTTGACATGTTCCTATTCATAATCTTGATCATGGCATTGGTGATCTCGATAGAGGCCATTTATTTCAAGGGCATGGAGATAAAAT
>JAWOHM010000158.1:0-11049 GCA_046485165.1 Thermoplasmata archaeon | reverse complement strand
CTGCGCCTGCCACGCTCCAGCCGAAGTTGGTCCCCGTATCTCCGTACAAAGCGACAGGTGGCAAGGCGATAATTGAGTAAGTCAGCCTTATATCGTGAAGTATGGGCGTGTCAGAACCGAGGAATGACCACATCTCCACCTTGTATTTCAGCTTGTTCTTCACGCTCTCGGAGCCAGAGAATGTGTATTCGACATTGTCCTGGACCTCGAACCAGGTCGAGCCGTCGTTTCTTGATACTGATACGTTGAAATTGTCGATAGAGGTGATGAAATCAATTTGAAAATCATAATAATAATTGAGTACTGTCGCTAAATCACCCCAACTATCTGTAGTTCGATATGCCGTTCTGCTTGTGGCAGCACCAGTGATAGTTCCCACGGTGGTTGTTAGTGCTGGAGCAGAATATCTAATCTCAATAACAAGTGGGTCAACATTATTGTAATAGAAATCATTAGCCACATCGATTTCAAACCAGGAATTTGTGTCTCCTGACACAGAGAGGCTTGCTACATCCAATACCTTTACTGGAGATTCGCCTGATTTGTAATTTCCGCTGAAGCTTGTTCCCAATGTCGCTGCGGAACCATGACAGAACCACACTGTGAAATTTGTGCCACCTTGAACGCCTGCAGCAGTTGATGACTTTTGAAGATATATTTTTTCAATGTATCCCGCTTTGAGCAACTCTGTTTGAAGTATATTGGTTTGCCATCTGAGATTAAGACCAGTTCCTGTATAGAAAGGAATTGTGAGTCCTGTACCACCAGTATCTTTTTGTACCGTCTCCATCAAATACGAGGTGGTTGCGCTAGCATTCCAGTCCACCGTCACCTTCTCGATCACCCCACCGGCCGTTGTTGCCGTGGCCTGCGTCAATGTCCCTTCCGGCACGTAACTGGGCGGCGCCGCCACATCCACCCCGAGGAAGTCGATGTGCGCCCATGCGTCGGTGGCCTCGCTCGCCACCTGGGTGCTGTTGATTCTGATGTACAATTTATCGTCGCTTGTGATGTAATTGTAGAGATTGGTCTCTGAACTGTAATAGACATCGTCCGTCGTTCCCACGCTGATTGTCAATTGCACCCAGGCGGATGTTCCGGAATTCCACACATACGCGTTGAGGGGTTCGGATTCTGTCGTCTCACGATATCCCGAGTAATTCAGCTTCATGCTGGCGTAGGAAGCGGTCAGGCCGGAGAAGCTGAACTCGGCTGAATAGATTGGCTCAATTGTCAGAGAGATATACATATGGTCGATGTAGAGATTGTTGACTGTTCCGTCACTGCTTGTCTGGTCCTTGTCAATGACACCAATCCACACCGTCCCGGAGGTTCCAGACGGGATTTTGGTCGAGGTGTTGTAGGAATCATCGTCCGCGGTTTTGGTGATGTTGATATCCAATGGAAACCAACCGGTTCCGCCGACCGTGCCCGGGCTGGCCGATGTGGAGTACCAGAATTCAAAATTCTCACCGGAATCGTGGTGCGCCTCTATGTTAACTGTTGATTGGACGTCGTTGGCAGGGAGGGAGAATTCCCAGCGGGCTTCGGCTTTTTTGGTTGCGGTCTGCGTGTAATTCACTACCATCCATACCTCTGAAACACGAGCGGTACGATACTTGGAAGACGTATCTCTAAATCCATAACCATCGACACCAATCTGCAATCCGTCAATATCAGTCCAGGACCAGGCGGAAGATGTTATTGGATTTGTTGTGTATTCCATATTATAATCCGTGAACGTTGCCGCGGGAACAATGGTTGTGCTGTCATCATATTCAGTGGCGCCCTTCATGGATATACGGATGCCTGGATCTCCAGCTGCGGGACTGCCTTGTACAAATGTCATTGCGCGTACATATATCCTCACCCAGTTTATCGTGCCGACCCCTTCGGTATGGTCCGCGGTGGTGTAAAGCACCTCATCCCAGGTTGCTCCGTTTCCGCTGTCCATGTATGTGGTGTCAGAGTTGTCACTGGCCTGTGCGGCAGTAGCCGAGGTGGACCATGAACTTTTATCACCAGCACCGGTAGGGTCCAATGTCTCTTGCGCGTTTGCGGCGGATATCGATGCTTCAGTAATGTTTTCATAGCTATCGTTACTGGCCTGGGTCCATCGATAATCATTGGTAGTTGTACCATATATTATGACCTCATCCGAGCTGACGCTTGTCAAAGTGCCTCCGAACTCTTTGATGGACCAGATATCACCATCATCATCCGTTGTGTCTCCGATGTCGCCTGTTGAACTTGTGGTGTCATAGACATCGGCCACGGAATCAATGTCGCTCCCCACCCCGTCATTGGGTATGGTCTGGCTCCCCCCGCTGTTGAACAGCGTCACGTTGGCGTTCTGGTTCCTGCCATCATCGTCATAGAGGGACTCGGGATAGTTCACCTGCACCTGGTACTTGGTCTGGGAATTGAAATCCGTGTAATTCGTGTGGAAGTAGCTTGTCTCGGCACTCTCGCCGAATGCGGCGCTGCCGTAATAGATATAGGCCTTTGAGACGCCAGGCGCTCCGGCGATTATATCATCATAATTGTCCCCGTTCAGGTCACCGGCATCCGAGACAGAGAAGCCGAGATAGCCGTTGTCCTCGTAGCCGCTGAATGTCACATCGGCAGTTCCGGTCATGCCGGTGCCGCCGAAACAGACATAGACATTGCCGCGGTTGGTGCCGCCGTCGTCGGCATTGGGGGCTCCGACGGCCACATCGTCATAGGAGCCGCCGTTGAGGTTGCCGGCGCCCGACACGCTGGCGCCGAACCTGTCGCCGGCAGATTCCCCAACCAATATCACGCTTGCATCCTCGTCGGCGGTGAGGGTCGCGCCATTGGTCAGGACTGTGCTGTAGAATATGTACGCCCTGCCGCCCTTTATGAATTCTTTTGAGGATGCGGAGTTCTGGGGGTCAGGGTCGGTCAGTACCTGGAAGTTGGCGGCATTGTTGTCGGTGTCATACCCATTTCCTTGGCTTTCCGCGTGAGTGGAATCCGAAATACGCTCAGCACTCTCTCCGACATTCTGGGCGGAAAGCGTGGTGCCTTCATAATGCTCTGAGTTTGCAGGTGTTCCCCACCCGACTGCGTCGACAAGTGTCCAATCGGATTTCGTGAGATTAACTCCTGAATCGGTAGCACCTAGGGTGATGACCTCCTCGTGGTCGGCCATTGGCCAGCTCAGGTCATCTCTCAAATTCGATGTGCCCCATCCGACATCTGCAACAAGATAATAGCTGAAGGGTTGCATTGAGGTGCTACTTGGAATTGTGGCATCAGCAGCCTGGGATGGGGTTCCGATATGCCATCCGGAAATGTCTACAGTCGAACTGGTAGGATTGTACAACTCAACAAATTCGCCGCCGCTTTCTGTTCCAATAGCATCAGCATAGACCTCGCTTATCACAACATGATTCGTTATGGATATGGGCGCTTCCGGTGCGCCAACTATCACATCATCGCCCCCGCCGTTCACATTGCCCGCATCGCTGACGTCCCAGCCGAAAAGGGCACCGCTCGTGCTGCCGTAAATCGTCACATTGGCCTCTGAGGCGTTCATGTATTTTTCATTGGTGGAATTGAATCCCGGGTACCCGAAGAAGATGTACGCCGCGCCGGCGTCGGATACTGTGCCATCAGCCGAATTGTTGTACGGCGCCCCGACTATCACGTCATCGTAGCCGTCGCCGTTCACGTCTCCTGCGTAAGACACGTTCCACCCGAATTTATCTTCTGCCGCATAGCCAGTTCCGTTTGTCGTCTGGTTCATGGTTATCATGTCCCCCACCAAAGTCACGGGCTGCGGTGACGACCTGGTGCCGGCAAGTTCCACCGGGATGCGGCTATTGGCGGCCTCGTCGCATCTCTTGTCCCACGCCTCCACCTCGAACCATGCCGAGGCGTTGGGGTGGAGCGAGACTGCCACGTATGTTTCCAGCTCGGTGGAGTCCTTCATGTGGATGGGTTCGCTGATGAGTGTCCATTCCCATGACTGGCGATTCTGGCCGGAGAACCTGCTGAATGCGGCGCTCGTGACGGTGCCGCTCTTCCCGCGGAACTCCAGCACCCTGTCCGCGCCGATGTCGCCCACGGAATATCCGGTGTTCGGGTTCGCATCTATGTCGAGGTAGATGTATGCTGTGTCATGGCCCGTGACAACCGGCTTCGGCACCGGCGGGGTTGGTTCTACCGGTTCCGGCGGGTTCGGGTCGATGGGCGCCGGGGGCGCTGGCGGGGCCGGGGACCGGGTCGTGATGACATGCGGCACTGTGCAACCGGACATCAACTGGCCGGCAGTGGATAGATGCAGATGGACACCGTTCCCGTCGAATACCGCACCATAACTTCTGATGTCCACGTTCCTTGCCAGGACAAGGTCCGGCCTTGCGGGGGCCATGCTCTCCCTGGTTCGCCAATCGACGAACGCGCCGTCAATCACCAGGCTGCCGGGGACGCCGTTGATGTAACCGCGCTCGTTGGATGTGGATATTGTTTCCATCAACAATATGCCGTTCTGCAGCACAACGTCGCTGCGGGCCTGGACGGAAGCGCCCAATGTCCTTCCGAAAGCCGCGGAACTTGAAATGTCTGCCTGGACCGTGAAATTCTGCCATGTCCCTGCGGCGAGAGTTCGGTCAACTGTGAATGTCATCCGGGCGGAGGGGCTGGCAGCGCCCACTGATTGGCCTGCGCTGTCAAGAAGCCTGACCCCAGAAAGGTCGGATGGCCTGGCTGTGCCTTCCATCGAGACGGAGATGCTCTGGATGCTTGAGTCACCGCAAGAGGAGGAGAACGAGAGGAAAAGCAGATTCTGCTGGCCTCCGGACAATACCTCCAGTCCGGCGCTTCTCTGTATGAGGCGCACAGAAGCGAGGGAGTTGCTCAGGAAGCAATCTGAATAATCATGCCAGCCGTCCCATGACTGCGAATGGACAAGGGCGGATACGTTGCCCCTCTGGGCGAGCGACATGGCAGACCAGGCAATCTGGGTTTCCAGCATGTTTCCGCTGGCAATCGCCTTGCCCGGGCCCATCTGCTCGAATCCGTTCCAGTCATGCCTGTCCCTGCTGCTTGAGAACAGATGCTGGGTGGTGGAGATGGCACTGCCGTTCCATCCTGCAATCTCTATCATGTAATCCGCGCCCATGCCCTTCACCGAGTAGCCGGTGTCCGGGTTGAGGTCTGAATCGATGAATATGTGGAACACATCCACCAGGCCCTGGCTGAGTACTGGCTCCCCTTCCAGGATGCTGCCTTCGACCTCTATGCAGAACGCGAGATAGGTCTCTGCGTTATCGGCAATCGTGCAACGGATTATGTTCACGTTGGACGGGATATCGCTGAGTATGGATGAGACGCTGGCGAAGTCATTCCAATCATTGAAGTTGCCGTCAATGTTAATTGGATATCTGTCAACTTGCTGCGTGGATGATGGATACAGGACAGGAACAACCAGCAGCAGGGAGAGTATCAGAGCGCCATATAGTATGTATCTGCTGCGCCTCACCCTCTTGTATCTTGCCGACCGGCTCAAAGACATCCCGACCCCGCCGGAAAGCCCATTGGTCATGCCGTTTGTCATGCCATTGGTCCGGCCCATCCCGTTGGTGAGGCCGTTGGTTCTGCCAAGGCCGTTAGTGAGACCGTTAGTGCGGCCGAGGCCGTTGGTTAGGCCATTGGTTCTGCCAAGGCCATTCGTGAGACCGTTAGTGCGGCCGAGGCCGTTGGTTAGGCCATTGGTCTTGCCGAGGCCATTCGTTAGGCCATTGGTGCGGCCCACACCATTGGTTCGCCCAAGACCGTTGGTTCTTCCAAGGCCATTGGTCTTGCCCAACCCATTTGTCTTGCCGAGGCCGTTGGTGCGGCCCAATCCATTGGTTCTTCCAAGGCCGTTGGTCATGCCCGGGAGCTTGTCCGGCTTCTCCTTCCGGATGTCCCTCTTGACGTCGAGCTCCACCAGCTCAGCCAACTCGTCCAGCAGGTCTTCCTCTCTCGCCCCGATTTCGAGGTCCTCGATGCCCACATCCTGCAGGTCGTCCTCCAGGGAAGTGAGGTCCGCGATTATCTGGTCCTTGAATGCCAGCTCCTTGTCCTCGGCTGTGAAGTCCTTGGCCGGGGTGTCCTTGAGGCGTTTCCTGTCAATCGCCGACCTGACCTCCTTGGTGAAATCCACAGTGCTGATGCCGGTGGTTATGAGCAATTCGAGCTTTGCCCTGTCATCCGGCGTAACCTTTGCGGCTTTCAGCATCCTGTGGCATCTGTCAAGCCTCTGTGCCTCCTCCGGGGAGACCACGACCTCACCAAGGCTGCCGATTTCCTCGGAGAGAGAGTCGAGGTCCAGCTCCTTCTTGTCTTCCTCTTCATCCAGGTCCAGGGCCTCGTCGATTGACCAGAGTTCCTCCTTCAGTTCATCCTCCTTGACGCCCAGGTCCGAGATTATCGAGGACAGCATGCCATCGTCCAGGTCCTCTGTCTTCGACGGAAGCTTCTCGGCGAGCTTTTTCACTTTCTCGTCCTCGTCTATGACCAGATTCTCCAGTTCCATGAGCAATTTGTCGGATTTCGGTATGACGAACGCGCCCTGCTTCTTAGTGGTCTCAGCAGCCCTTTTGTAGCAGTTCGCGGCCTTCTCATGTTCACCCATCTTTGTGAAGACCTCTGCCTTTTCGGCCCAGACGCCCGGATAATCCATCTCCATCCTTGTCACTTCGTTGAGGGATTTCAATGCCGCATCCAGGTATCCCAATTTCGATTGGATGGAGCCGAGGGCAAACCAGCTGGCTATATCCGAATGGTCCGCCCTGACCCTTTCCTCATATCTGCCCATCTGTTCAGCCAGGTCTTTTTCCGCCTGAACGGTTTCCTCCTCTTTGAGAACCATGCCGCATTCGTAGCACACGCTCTCGTCAGCGCCGAGTATGGTTCCGCAAAGGGCGCATTTGATCTCCTCAATATCATCAGGCATGGTTATTCCGAGACGCTGGTCAGTCTTGCTTTCCAGCCTGTCCTGGAATGTCATCACAATCTTGATCTTCTGGGCCGATTTCAGCCCTATGCCACCTATCTGCGCCAGCTCGTCAACGCTGGCTTCCTTAAGGTCCTCTATATTCCTGAACCCTGCGTTGTACAGGGCATTGGCCTTCAGATTGCCGATGCCGGGAACCTCCATCAACAGGGAGATGGCCTTGATCTTCAACTGGTCTTCCGGTTTTGTGAACCCCTCCAGGAGGATGTCTGCCTTGATGTCCTCCGGCGTGTACCTGGCTGTCAGGTATTCCATGTAAGGGTTGCCTGTCTCCTCGCAGGCCTTGGCCAGCGCTTTGAGGAATAATGCCGAGGCCTCCTGGGGACGGCCGCGCATCACCTGGCTCAGGGCAAGCGCAAGGTACAAGGGAGGCCACTTAGCGCCCAGGGATTCTGCTTTCGAAAAAGACGCCCACGCCTCCTCCGAGTTTCCAAGGGACATATGGACATGGCCGTATTCGAACCAAAGCGTGGGGTTGTTAGGAGTCTTCTGGAGCAGTAACCTGATCCTTGTCAGCTCGGATTTGGCTGTGCTCTGGTCATCAGAGCCGGTGTTCTTGCTCCACTTGGAAAGAAAATCTTCCGTGAAACGTTTCGGGTTCGAGGGCATGGCCATTCGCTCTTGGGTTCTTCTATAATATGTAGATATTTATTGATATATCAAGCTTCTATTTAAAACAATAGGCGGTGTATACAAAATTATCTAACGAATAAAACAATATTTTGTGAAACTATCACTGCTGCAAGAGTGGGTGGGCTTGACGCGGCACAATTATCCTGTCGCTTTGGCCGAGTATGCTGATGGCAATCACCGTGTTCGGCCCCTTCAGGTCGCCGAGCTCCGGTTTCAGATGTTCCCTTGAAAGCCTGCCCACCAGATGCCGGATGAATTCCCTGTGCGCGCCTTTCTCCATCCGGATAGCATCGCGATATTTCTCCGTGGGAAAATACCTGATGTACCTGCCATCGGCCACGCACGATACCAGGCCGATGCCGAGAAGCTCGGATAGACTGTTGCGTGCCAATGATGTGGAAATGCCGAGAAGGGAAGCCAGCATGCCCGCGTCGAAGCCTGGGTTCTGAAGGACGACCTTGAAAACCTCAGCATTGTTGTTGTTGCCAAGCGCCGCGAATAGCTGCAGGTTCTGCGCAGATACCAGGCCATGCGGGCAATAATGGGATTTCCCATCCACCAAGAATTCGCGCACATAGTCCGCTTCGACAAGCACTTCGAGATGCCATTTGGCCGAAGACCTGGAAAGGGATGTTCCACTGGCGATCGGGCCCAGCCTCGAACAGGGGTGGATGCAGAGATGTTGGTATATCCGCCTTCTGTTCGGATTCATCAGCGCACTTGCGGGCCTGGCACGGGTCTGTTCACCCGTGATATTGTCGGGCTTCTGCTCGACCGCCATTTTCAATGCGTCGCCTATCTTTGGCATTGCGCGACACCTCACCCATCGATCAGGCCGTATTCAAGAAGTATCTGGTTGATTATGTAATCCGGGTCCAGGGGCCCGATATCTTCCCGGGACAGCATGCTGACGGTGCGGTTAATGCTCTGGATTATCTCGGGCGTGAGGGCCTTCTTCTTGGCAGGAGGGGCGTTGGCCAGTGCCTGCTCGAGCCTGGCGGCCATGTCTATCACATTGCGGGGGGTCTTCTCGGCCAATTGTGCCTCCTGTATAATGAGGCCACTTCCCTTCACTATCTTGTAAGGGTGCCAGAAATTGCTGTGCCTGCTGCTCCTGCATTTTATTATCTTCATGTCGCGCATCTCCGGGCTCTCGTGGCTTTTGTATCTCAGATGGATGACATTGTCCGCCAGATACATGGGAATTACCAGGTCCGGGCCGGAAAGGTCTCCCATGACGCTGTGCTCCTCGAGGGTGCAGACCACGGTCCCTATCTTCCTTGTCTCTCTGAGCAGGAAAGAGACCACATCCCGCTGCTCGTACCGATGCTGGACGGACCACATGACAGGCGTCAGCGGGTCTATGACGATGCGCGCGTTGTAGCCCTTCCATTCATCCACAAAGCCTGAAAGCTGCGTCTTGATGAAATCGGAGAACTGCTTGCCGCTGGCATCCACGAAGACCATGGAACCCTCGGCGATGTGGTCCTCGATGGTGTCCCACCCCATCTGGATGACTTCCTTGATTATCTGCTTCGGCTCCTCGTCCAAGGTGATGAAAATGGCATCCTCCCCCTCTTCCAGGCCCCTCTTCAGGAAATATGTCGCAAAAGTTGTCTTTCCGGCGCCTGAGGAGCCTATGACCGCCGTGATAGTGTTCTGGTTTATGCCCCCGTCCATGAGCCTGTTGAGGCCGTAAACGCCGCTCTTGATCTTCTTCATCCGGATTCCTCAGCGCCTCAGGGATTCTATCTTGCGCTCTTCCTTGGTGGCCTTCTTGAACTCACGGTAATGGGGCTTGCAAAGTGCCGCCCTCTTTCCCTCGCCGCTGAGGGTCCAGTCCATCGCGTCCTTGACCTTCTTCCGTGACAGGGAGCGCTCGGCTGCCTCGCTGCAACCGGAGACATCGCATTTTTCCGCAGGCACTTCCTCTCTGTTTTTCCTCATGATATCACAAATATGTATCTGGATTTCCCTATTAAAGCCTAACGTATGGAATTTATACTTCCTGTGATTTCCAGGCAGTGGAATCATGGAACTTTATCTCGTGGGCGCTTTTGCGGCGCTCCTGACCTCCGCGCTGTGGACCGTCAATGCGGTCCTTTTCACTTCAGCCGGCAGGAAGATCGGGGCAATCAGCGTGAATGCCTGGAGGATACTGCTGGCCCTGGGGCTTCTCTGGTCTGCGCACATACTCATCTCGGGCAACCTGCTTCCCTCGGGAACCTGGGAGCAATGGTTCTGGATAGGCTTGAGCGGGGTCGTGGGGCTGTGCATAGGGGACTTCGGGCTGTTCGCGTCTTTCGTCATAATCGGGACAAGGCGCGCGGTCCTGGTGATGTCCCTGGCCGCAATTTTTGCAGCGGTCGCGGCTTTCTTCCTGTTCGGGGAATTGATGGGGCCGATGGCAATCATAGGGGTGAGCATAACCCTGGCCGGGGTCATGCTGGTGCTCATGGAAAGGGAGGCTGTGTCAAACGAGGCACCGCTGACCAAGAAAGAGAAAACGAGGGGCATATCCCTGGCGCTTGTCGGGGCCATGGGCCAGGGCCTGGGAATCGCATTCCTCAAGAAGGGCATGCTGCTGTACCCGGAGACTGCGACGCTTTCTGACGTCATCCCGCTGGCCATCGCCTCGACGCTGATGCGAATGATGCTGGGCGCCCTGGCAGTCTGGGTTATCATAACAGTCTGGGGAAAATTGCCGGAGATAAAGAGGGCTCTCTCCGACAGGGGCAGCATGGCAAAGGTGACGGGAGGGGCGTTCATCGGCCCGTTCGTTGGCGTCACACTCTCGACAGTCGCCGCATATCTCGTGGCAGTTGGCGTGGCCCAGACCCTCATGTCCCTGATGCCGATTTTCATAATACCGGTGGTGTGGTTCGTTTACAAGCAGAGGACCAGCTGGCGGGGAATATTCGGGGCCTGCATGGCTGTGGCCGGGGTGGCAGTGCTGTTCCTGATATGAGAAAACATCCATGCCATAATCTAAATATACCATTGACGTTTTCCAGTGATGCCCTTGGCAGAGATAATGACAGGGGAAAGGGCCCGTAGCTTAGCCCGGTGGAGCGTCTGGCTCATAACCAGATGGTCGTCGGTTCAAATCCGGCTGGGCCCACTTCCAATTTTTTCTTTTTCGGAAGTTGAACGGCGCGCACCAATGCTCGACCGCGACCTGGCCTTAGGCCAGGTGCATGTGCTGCTGGCTGATGGGCGACTGGTCGGCGGCTTCGAGGGCACGCGCGCCATGCTGCGCCAGGTGCCGCTGGGCCTGCCGTTATGGCTTGTCGCCAGCCTGCCGGGGGTGCGCGGTTGGCTGGGGCCACTGCTTTACCGCTTTATCGCCCGCCACCGCTACCGCATCAACCGGCTGGTGGGCGCACCTG
>JAWOHM010000117.1:0-16527 GCA_046485165.1 Thermoplasmata archaeon | reverse complement strand
CTAGTTGTTTGGACATTGTAAGGATTCTGTTGGGTTCTGTTCAGGGTCGAGGACCAAGGGTACATGGATGAGTAAACTACCAGCCCCTGAAGGGACTGGCGTTTATTGCCAGGGCTGGAAGTTTACCCATGATAAGTTATATGCCGAATCAAGATTCGGCAAACCCATTTTGAAATGTCAAAATGGAGCATGCCTGTTCATCGAAGCACAATGGCTTCGATTTGCTATGATTGCAAATGTACGGCATGCAACGACCTATCACGTTTATTGTCTATGTCGATTCATCACCGGCTTGAAAGCCAGTGTTTTCTCGACATCTTGACAATAAAAATACAATGGGTCACAGAAATGAACGGAATAGGTTGCCAGCACCCAGATTCATTCTTGAGCGAATCTCATGCGAAATTGTGTGATATAATGTCTTTTTAGACCACATTCAATTCGATCTCCTCGCCGTTCCGCGAATAGGCGTTCCAGGAACCTTCGCTGTATGGGTATGCGATTATCAGGTGAACGGCACCCGATTGGGAAAAGAACCTGATGTCCTCGTCCGAGGGCATGAAATTCGGTGTCGGATGCGAGTGGGCGCTGCCAACCACACTGAAATCTATCGGCATCATGTGGAGCCTCAGAATTGCCGATTTCTGGTTGCTCATAGTGCCCGGCACAAGCAGCAGTTCCGTGATGGTGTCGCCGTCCGCCCTGAGCAGGCAGGCAAATTCATCCGGGTGTGAGTCCCGGGACGCAGCGAGAACCATTCCCAGGACCTTCCTGGTTATGGACGTGACCTTCTCTCTGTGCAGGCCATCACATCCTGAGCTTCTTCCAGGCCTTCTGATAGAAATCCTCCTGGAACCTGACGAAACGGGCTGGGCTCTCGGAGCGGCCAAGGGTCAGAACGTCCTGGGGCTCTATGGAATGCTCTTCCTGGCCATCGAGTACCATCATGCATTCCTTCCTGTCTATGTGCCTGACCTCCACTGTGCTGTTGGCAGGGATGACCAGGGGCCTTATCGCCAGGTTGAACGGGGCGATTGGGGCGAGCACGAAGGCGTCGACCCTGGGGTCGATTATGGGGCCGCCCACGCTCATTGCGTAGCTGGTGGAACCGGTCGGCGTTGCGATTATGAGGCCGTCGGCGCGGACATTGAGCGCCGGCTTCCCGTCCACCAGTATGTCGAAATGGTGCATCTTCGACACATGGGATGTGTGCAACACTGCCTCGTTGATGCAATCGGGCAACCGCTCATTGTTGCGCATGACCTTCATGCGCATCCTCTCCTCGGTGGCATAATCGCCTTTCAATATCCTGTCGATGCATTCCTCTATGCCGTCGAGCGGTATCTCCGTCAGAAAGCCCAGCTGTCCCGCGTTGATGCCGGCGATGGGGTGGTTGGAGTGCTGAAGCGCATGCAGTATGGTGCCGTCGCCGCCGATGGTGATGAGCAGGTCGACGCCCATGGCATTGAGCGGCTTTCCCGGCATCCCGAGAGCTTTGCCGAGGGCCTCTTCCAGTATGATATCGGCTTTGCCATCCAGGGTTGCAAGGAGCTCCCTCGTGATGCTCTCCATGTTCCTCAATTTCGGGTTTGCCAGTATCCCAATCTTCATTCCATCAGCTCCAGCGCCTTGCGCGAATTCGATGCCATCATGCTCTTCCTGACTTCCAGGGACAATGGCATGTCCAATATTTCTTGATTTGCATCGTAAGCCTCGCCCCCGGCCTCTCGCAATATCACCACGGCGGCGGCAATGTCAATCACCCTGGGGCATTTCTCAGTGTTGGCATAATCTATGAAGAATGCATCAGCCTGGCCGCATGCCACCGAGCATAATTCAAGGGAGACGCACCCTAGGCTGCGCACGCGTTTGAACCTGTTGGCGATTGCATAGGTTCCCGGCAGGGCGCTGGAACCCAGATATGCCATCAGGAGCATGTCCCCGTCCGGCTCCCTGACCGATATTGGCTGGCCGTTGAGCGTGGCGCCCTCTCCCCTCGTGGCGTGGAAAACATCGCCGTTTATGAGATTCATTACCAGGCCCTCAGTGAGGCCAGATAGCGAGCCCCTGCCGATGGCCAGGGAGACGCTGTAAAAGGGTATTCCCGAGCAGGCATTGTGGGTTCCGTCGACCGGGTCCACGACCAGGATGTCCCCGAAACCCCTCTCGACATATCCGGCTTCCTCGCTCAGAAGGTTTGCTGGAAAATGCCTTTCCTCGATGTATTCCAGAATGGCGTCCTCGGCAACCCTGTCTATGTAACTGGTCGGGGTGCCGTCCGCGCCCATTGCGACGGTGCGGCCGCGCTCGGGGACCGGCACGCGGGCAACCGCGGATTTTACTGCGTTTGCAATCTCCAGCAATTGATTGTCCATCAAAATAGAATGTCCGGATGCCTTTAAAAAACTATCTGCCAAAAGGTAAAATGGAGGAGATGCCGTTGCCGCCGGTGGCGCCGGTCAACAGCTTTCTGATGCTGAACATCTCCTCGTATTTTGCGGTGAGCTCCGTTGCCTTGGCCCTGTTCATGCCGCCCTTGATAAGGCCTTTTCTCACCTTGCGGGCACTCTTGATGGCCTTTCTCTTGAACCTGAGGGCGCTGAACACCAGGCGGATCACCAGCCAGGGAACTCTGGCCAGGGCCGACAATGGGATGCCATCACTCATCTTCGAACTTCCTTGCAATCTTTTCCTTGACCTTCTTCTCAATCTCGTCTCCGAGGTCGTCGTGGCTGCCGTGGCTCCCGTGACCGCCGATGTTGATGCCGCCGGACTCGCCCAGCACCTTGGATATCATCCCGCCGGGGCTGGAGCTGTCCATGAATTTGTTGGTGAGCTCGAATGCCTTGTCCTCGTCCATTCCGGCGTCAATCATGGACTTGTAGAACTTGGCGACCGCCATTCCGAACTGCTCTGACTTCTCGGCGCTGAACAGCGCTTCCGTTATCTCGTTCAACAGCTTGGGAACTGTGGCGCTGACAGCCTCCAGTATGTCTTTCACTTCCTGGGCGTCGTTCTTGGAGTCCAGTACCTCCTTCTCTATGTCGTCTTTTGCCATATTCTTTACCTCCTTTTGGCGGTTCTCCCGCCTCTGATACTCAATAGTTTGGGCAGAGTATTTAAAGAAACTGGAAAGTTGTGAGCAGTTTTCGGGTGTCCAAATGCCGGAAAGTATGAACGAAAAGAATCTGTGCCAGAGGTTGGAAAATGCAACCCCGTCCTCACAGGCCGGCATACGGATTCAATTTGCACGCAATAGGTGAATGCGGGAACTTGATTTCTGCAATCTGGAGCATTCGCCATGGGTAGTCGTTTTATGAGCGAATTTTCCCAAAGGGTATGGCCGGTAATTCCACCATTTTGTAAGCAATGAATTACCGGGGTTGCATGCTGCTGGCATATAGTTCTTGGGTGATGATTTATTTCATCACCCCTAGCAATTTGAGCCATTTCTCCACAAGCTCGTCCGAGACCTTGTATTTTTTAACCTTCCTGTCGTCCACGACCTCGATGGCATTGGCATCCTCCAGCTCCTTCAGCTTGTCCCGAACCGTCTTCCTCGAGGACGTGCCGCGCTTCTCCTTGAGTATCTCGGCAATCTGGGAGACATTCAGTTCCTTCTTCTCGAAGAGGATGACCAGTATATCCTGGGCGATAGGGTCCTTCACCGTGGGAACCAGCATCTCCGGCGAGACCTTCCCGTGCTGCTGGTAGAGATTGATTATCTTCAGGTAGCCGGAGGCCATCTCATTGAATTTCTGCAGCATGCCCATGGTATCCTGGTAGGGCTTGGCCATCTCGGCAATCATGCTCTCCAGGTTGTCTATCTTGGATGAGAGCCGCTCTATCTCTTTGTCCTTCTCCGTATCCTTTCCTTTGTCCTTCACGGATGTAGTATTGTCCATTGGATATTAGAAAGTTACCAATGGTTCAGGATTATTTGAGGTAGATGTTCTCATCCCTTCCCGGCCCATGTGATAGTATCTCGACAGGTATGTCAAGATTTGCCTCTATGAACGTGACATAGGCGGCCAGTTCCTTCGGGAGCGCGGGCCTGCCGCCCTCCCGGCATGCGGCCCATTGCTCTGGGGTGAGCGCCGGCCAGCCAGGCAATGAATGGTAGACTGGGGCGCATCTCTCCAGGACCTGCATGCTGGCAGGGAAATCGTACACATCCATGCCATCGCATTCGTAGTGGGTGCAGACCTTGACCCCGGGGAGGCCGCACAGGACGTCGGCCTTGGTAAGGACTATCGAATCCAGGCCGCACAATCTTGCGGAATAGCGTACCATCACTAGGTCCAGCCATCCCACGCGGCGCTGCCTGCCGGTGGTGGTGCCGAACTCCTTGCCGACGCTGCCTATCTGTTTTCCGGTTTCATCGAACAATTCGGTCGGGAAGTGGCCTGTGCCCACCCTGCTGGTGTAGGCTTTCACAACCCCGATTACCTTGTTTATCCGCTTGGGCGGGACGCCCGCGCCCGTGCAGCAGCCGCCGGATATTGTGGCGGAAGAAGTGCCATGCGGATAGATGCCATGGTCGATATCCAGATGCACACCCTGTGCCCCCTCGAACAGCACGTTCATGCCGTCGTCCAGGGCTGCGTTTATCAGAACTGATGCATCCGAAACATGCGGAGCGAGCGCCTTCCCGTATTCCGTGTATTTGGCCAAGATATCCTGCATGGCCATGTCCATCTTGCCGCCCAATGCCTCGATGTAGGCCTTCTTGACCGGGTAGGATGCGGACAGTTTTCGCTCCAGTTCAGCCGGGTCGATGATGTCGCAGATGCGCAGGCCGAACCGCGAGGCCTTGTCCGCATAGCACGGGCCGATGCCGCGGCGGGTGGTCCCTGCGGCCAGGGCGCCCTTCTTCTCCTCCTCCAGGCCGTCGATTGTCTTGTGGTAGGGCATTATGACATGCGCCCTGTCGCTGATGATCAGCGTCCCTGTCTTGACGCCCAGCGCTTTCAGGCCTTCGAGTTCCTTGAGAAGAATCTCCGGGTCTATGACAAGGCCGTTGCCTATGACAGAGGTGATGTTCTCCCTGAGTATCCCCGAGGGCACAAGGTGAAGCTTGAAGGTCTTGTCGCCGATCACTATGGTATGGCCGGCATTGTTCCCCCCCTGGAAACGCACAACCATGTCCGCAGTGTCTGCCAGCAAGTCCGTTATCTTGCCCTTTCCCTCGTCGCCCCATTGGGTCCCGATTATCAGTCTGGATGGCATTTTTCTCACCTTTCTGGAAGGGAATGGGGGCTTGTAAATAAATGCTTTGCACCTCGGAAAATTGTTTATCCTGCCTCATCCATCATGGTGCGAGGTGGCGGTTGTGGATATGGAGACAGTGAAATGGATTGTATTTTTCCTGCTGGTGGCTTTCCTGCCTTCCATCCTGTGGATTGCGTGGCTGGTGCGCAAGGCTCGGGACGGGCCAGGGTTCGGCAGCATACTGGCCATGTTCATCTGGGGAGCCATCTTTGCCGTGATAATCGCTGTAATCCTGGAATTCCTTGCCCCCGGTTTCAGCCCCTGGGAGATAGGAACGCCCATGTTCTTCATGGTGGTGGTGATTGCACCATTGGCCGAGGAGTTCGCCAAACCGCTCGGCCTGAAGCTTGCGGAGAGCGAGATGGCCCATATCAGGGATGGGATAATACTCGGGGCGACTGCCGGCCTCGGTTTTGCCGCCACCGAGAACCTGTTGTACGGGCAGGCAGCGCTGGCAGGCGGAGACTGGACTGCTTTCTGGGCAACGGCCGTCCTGCGAGGCGTCGCTGCCTGCGCCCTCCATGCCAGCGCGACCGCCATGACCGGCCGCGGGTATGCGTGGGCAGACATCGGCGGAAGGTCGGTTTGGGCAATAGTTCCGTTCTTTCTGCTGGCAGCTTTCCTGCATGGATTGTACAACTACCTGGCCATACAGGGCACGGTGCTGGCTCTGGGCGGCGCGGTATTGCTGGCCCTCGGCGCCATGGTCTTCACGGGGAGCTCCGTGAGATGACGATATTTTTTAATATCACCTGAGAGATACGGGTAAAATACATCAGGGATACGTCAAAACGTATTAATGATGGAAGTAGGTGGTTAATCATGGCAGAATTGCGAGTCATACTCCCCGACGATGTGGACAGGTACCTTGAAAGCCTGATAAGGTCAGGCATGTTCGGGAACAAGGCCGAACTGGCCAGGGCGGCCATAGTCCATTTCCTGAACACCATCGGCCCCATTTCGAAGGGCTATGACACCGAGACCGCATTCTCCCCGGACGGCAGGATATACCAGCTGGAATATGCCAGGGAGTCGGTGCAGCGCGGCAGGGCGGTGATGGGCATGATATGCACGGACGGCGTTGTCCTGGCCACCGAGAATCCCACGGGCGGGCCCGATGCGCTGATCGTTGCCGGTCCGTGCATCCGCAAGATATCCGATAACATTGTAATCGGGTATTCCGGCCTGGCCGTTGACGCCATGATGGTGATAGACAAATTGAAGCCTTTGGACCTCAAGACGGAGGAGAAGATAATATCGGCGATAAGGGAGATATACTGGAACCACACGCTGAACAAGGACATCAGGCCGCTGGGCGCAAGCTTGCTGATTGCCACATGCTTCTCCAGGCCGAGGCTGTTCGAGGTGGATCCGTCCGGGCTAATAACCGAATGCGTGGCAGGCGTCATCGGGGCGGGAAGCGAATCGGCAAGGGCGCTGCTGACCAGGGAATACAAGGCCATGCTCATCAAGCAGACAGGCAGGATTATGGCCAGCACCTTGGGAGAGGGCAAGAAGTACAGCGTGGAGACATTGATTGCAGAATGAGAGGCGTGAGAACATGTATGATGACATAGAGATAATGGAAAGGAAGGAGGCGAACCTCCGGGGCGCGTTGATGATAGAGGGATTTCCAAGCGTGGGAATGGTCAGTTCAATAGTGTCGAACTACCTCATAAAGACATTGAAAATGGAATACATAGGGTCGGTGCGCTCCAGGCATTTCCAGCCCGCCTCGATAATCTCGGATGGCGTGCCCATGCCCCCTGTCCGGATATACGCAGGCTACCCAGCAGAGAAGAAGGGATGCGTATGCGAGAGGCTGGTAGTGGTGACATCGGAGTTCCCGCCGCCGGCAGAGCTGATGCAGCCGCTGGCTGACAAGTTGCTGAATTGGACTATCAAGAAGGAAATCAAGACCGTTGTTTCGATAGAGGGCATCATCAACATGAGCGAGAAACAGGAGGAGCACACGACCTATGCCATTGCCAGCACGCCCTCGGCCAGGAAATTGCTGGAGAACAAGAAGATCAAGCCCATGCAGAGCGGCATAATCACGGGCATATCCGGTGTGCTGCTGCATGAAGCGGAAGCGAAATCCAGGGATGCCATATGCCTGCTGGCGGATGCGAACCCGCAGATTCCGGATGCAAGGGCTGCTGCCAGACTCATCGAGGTCCTGGACGACTTCCTGCCAAAGATAAAGCTGGACACCCAGCCATTGATATTGGAGGCTGAGCGCCTGGAGGAGCATGTGAAGAACGCCAACATGCAGGCCGGCGCCATGAACCAGCCCGCCGGAAGGGAGCAGCAGGTCATGTACGGATGAGCGGCACAAGCCCTCATGAGGCGGGGTGTGAATTCTCATTGATTGCATCAAGCTGAGCCCTTGCTTTCCTTGCCCATAATATGTTGCCTGAGCGGTCGAAAGTGGCAATGGATTTCTCGAGCAGCTCCTTTGCCCCGCCAAAGTCCCCCATGGCAGACAATAACGAAGCGGCATAATAATCGTTAATGGCGAGCTCATTGGGCTCATCCGAGGCCTCGAAGAAAGCCCCGGCCTTGGCGAAAAGCTCCGAGGCCCTAGCAATCTCTCCCGAAAGTGTGAGCGCACGTGCGAGCGCCCTCTCGGCCAACGCGCTTTCGCGGGACAGACCCAGTTCCTGGGCTATGCGCAATCCCTCGGTTGCCATTTCCACGGCTTCCTGGGGGTCACCCATTTCCGAGTGCAAATCCGCCAGGTTCGTGCATCCGCTGATTGTGAGGATTGGGTGGTTGATTGCCAGTGCAATTGCATGCGACCTCTCGAAATAGTCCTTGGAAGCGCAATAGTCTCTTTGCTCGCAAGAGACCGCCCCAAGGGCCTCAAGGGAACTGGCCATTGTGATTTTATTGTCGTTGTGCTCCGCGATTCTCAAGGATTCGCTCAGGGATTCAATCGCCTTGCCGAAATCGCCAAATTGGTAGTGTATGACGCCGCAGTTGAGGTAAGTCGTCGCCAGCCCGAACGTGTCGCCTATTTTTGCAAAGGCCTCGGCACTTTCCATGAAATAGGCCATCGCTTTTTTCATTTCTCCCATGGCATAGTATGTCGCACCCATGTTGATGGACATCACAGCTATGTTGTGCTTGTGCCTGAGTTTCCGAAGCAGTACCAAACCCCTCTCGAAGTGCTCGAGCGACTTTGCATACTCGCCTTTCTCGGCATAGACATTGCCGATGTTGCCCAACATCGCCGCCATGCGCCTTTCGTCCTTGCACTTCGAATAGATGTCAAGGCTCCGCGAATATGCTTCGATGGCCCGGTCGTGTTTCCCGGTCCCGCTGAGTATCAACGCATTCACGCGCAATGCATCTGCCAGTTCCCTCTCGTCCGGCACTTCGCGCTCGAATATGTCAATGGCTCGGTTTGTGTAATGCATCGCCTTCTCGATGTCGCCTTTGTACCACCAATTGTTTCCTTGCGTGATGCATATGCGGCCATATTCCTGTGGCGACATGTCCCCGAGGGCGGAAAACGCTTCGTCCAGCTTTTGTATGGATTGATCAATGGAACTCTTCCTGTTGTAGACATAGCCGTACTTTGCCAGAACCCGCGCCCTTTCGATGCCGGGGGCTGTCAGGGGCAGAACCTCGTCGAGATGCTTGAGCGCAGTGTCGTAGTCGCCCAAGGCACTATAAACTCCGCCGAGCTGCTCAAGGACATGGAACCTTTGCTCGGCTTTGCCTACATTGTGGTCAAGCGCAGCCAGGCTCATATTATAGAAGTCCTTTGCAAGCTCAAGCGCGTAGGACCCCTCGGCCTTCTCGGCTGCCATCACGCAGTACAAAGCCGCCTTGCCATGCTCGCTGCTTCTCGAAAAATGGGTCGCCAGATCGTAGATAACCGGGCCCGGGTCTCCGGCATTCATCGATTCCAGGCAGAGGCCGATGTTGCGATGATGTATCGCCTTCCATCTTGCGGATATGCCGGCATAAGCCACGCTGTGCATGATGGCATGTGCGAAAGCGGTCCGCCCCGCGACCGCCGCCAGGATGCCGGCAGAAACCAGCCCATCGAAGGAAAGCGCGCTTTTCGGGCCCCCGGGCACGGAAAGTGCGACTTCTGTGTCAAACTCTGGGCCCATGCAGGACGCGAACTCCAACAGCGCGAGAGATGCTGGGTCCAATGCCTTAATTTTTTCCTGGACCAGAACCTCAATGGAACTGGGCAAAGCAATATCTTTTTCCTCGATCAAGAATGTGCCGTCCTTCGGGAATATAGAGCCCGCGGATTCCAGCTGCCTCAACAGCTCCGTGATGAAGAACGGATTGCCATCGCATTGGGCCTTCAGGCTCCTGATAAAATCATCCGGAAACCTGTTGCCTGGGTAAATATCGTTTATGAGGGCGGCGGCCTTGGCATCATCCAGCTTGCGAAGCGGGAGTTCGGACAAGTATCCCCCATCCAATGCCGTTGAGAGTTTCTCCAGCACATCCCCTCCCTCGGTCGGCCTCATAGTGCCCAGCATCAGGATATTACTGTTTCGGATGTTCCTGGCAAGGTAATTGAACAAGAAAACCGAGGACTCATCAGCCCAATGGATGTCCTCCAGCAACATGAAAACTGTGCCGGCCCGGCTGATGTCCATCAGCAAGTCCAGGACTTGGTCAGCTATCCTGGTCCTCTCATGCTCCAAGCTCACGCCTTCGAGGTTTTTTCTGACGAGGAACCTCGCGCGAGAGAGGGATTCCACAACACCCAGAACGCCGCGGAGTTCCTCGGTCCTTCCTGACCATGATGCCAGAATATCGCCGAACCCGCTTTCTATTTCTCTCAGCGCATTCCTGGCCTTGCCCCTCATGTCCTGATGCTCTGTCCCTTTGAACACGGCCACGAGGAAAATGCATTGCCCGTGCTCAACCAGTATCTTCATGTCGCCGTATTCCAGCCTGCCAAGCATTCCTTTGTCCCCGTGTCCCCTGTCGAGGGAGTCACGCACGAAATCCTGGACGGCGGAGAACATCCCGGCGAATATGTCTGCATCGAGGCCATCATCACCGGGCGATGCCTGGGCCAAAAGCATCCCCGCACGATTGATCAGGAATATCTCTGTGAACGCACTGTACTCATGCTCCTCGAATATCGGTTTTTCAACTACATTGGAAAGAGCCTTGGAGAATATGTGAAACGGGTGGATTGACTCCGCTGAGGCGCCGCCATGCAAAATTGAGGGGGCCTTCGGGGTCGCTTTGCCAAGGAACGCATTGACCAGCGTGGTCTTGCCCACGCCGGCGTCTCCGGAAACAAGTATCGCGCTCCCATTCCCTCTCGCGGCTTCTTCGAGAGCGGTTTCCAGAACAGCCATCTCACTCTCCCTGCCAATCATCTGCCTCATATTGTTCTCAATGATGGATGGAAAATCGGCGTATATACCTTGCCATGGATGTTCAAAGTCTCAGGGCGAATTTCTCAAGTTCCTGCTCCCAGCCATCCCCGAGGCCCTTGCCCTTATCTGTATCGGGGCCCATCAGGAAGGCGGCTTCGGCAATCTTCTGCATGCTGCTCTTTTTCAGCAGCTTGTCCATACGGCCAAGCCAGTTCTTGAATTTCAGGGCGTGGGTGTTGATTATGGCATATCTCTTGCCATTCATTCCGCGGAGGCGCTTCATCAGCTTCTTCATGTCGCTCTGGATGGAGAATTTTTCAGCGGCGGCAGAGAATATGTAAACGTCCGCATCCGGCAGCTTCACGGAATCGGCGGCCTTGATGACCTGCACTGTCCCCTTGGTTTTTAGGATGGTTTCCAGCTTGTCCGCGATTCTCTTGTTGTTCCCGAACCGAGACCAATAGACTATGATATATCTCATGGATAGGAAAAGGAGAGATTGTTATAAAAATCAAGCGGTTCTGCGTTTGAGGTTCTCAAGCTCGGTCTTGAGGAGATTGTAATGGTCGCCTTCCATTGCGGAGAAGTGTAGCAACGCGATGCTGGCTTTCGGATCGGCGCTCAGATGGTCGGACATGTTCAGGTAGAAGTTCAGGGCAGAACTCTCCTTCTCCATGGCATATGTCAGGAAGGCTTTGATATCGGGTTCCGCTTCGGGCTTCATAAATCCAGTCTCGGCAGGGTTCGAATACCCGACCTTGGTGAGCTCTATCTCTTCGGGGCAACAGAGGACGCGATGCATCTCGCGCAATTCCTCCAGATGGGCTTTCTCGTCCCCGGCCAGATACAGCAATTTATTCTTGAGCATCCTGTCCTTGGCCTTTCCTGCGGTGGCCAGGTACAGCGAGTGACTGATATGCTCGTCCCACATTGCGAGCTTGAAAAGCTCATGAAGTTGGCTGTCGGCCATTGTCTCGTCCTCGGCCGGAAATGGGCGTCATGCAATTTAAACATGCGCATGGGTGAAACATATTTATCGATAGTCACGCTGGCGTGTCCGATGAGCGAGACGAGGACCGCACCGTATGACATGATACTGCTTGCAGCGGCAGCCATCTGGGGCTTCGCGTTCGTGGCCCAGCGCATGGGCATGGACCACATGGGGCCATTCGCGTTCAACGGCGTGAGGTTCATGATGGGAGCGATGACATTGCTTCCGGTCATGGCCTGGCGGGCGAGAAAATATCATGAACCGGCAGGCGAGTTGGGCACCCCGAAGATGCTGCTGCTCGGCGGCGGCATCGCGGGAGGGCTGGTGTTCCTGGGGGCGAGCTTCCAGCAGGTCGGCCTGGTGACCACATCCGCGGGGAATGCAGGATTCATAACAGGGCTTTACCTTGTCCTAGTGCCTTTGCTGGGGCTGTTCGTGGGGCAGAGGGCACATCCGGGGACCTGGGTGGGAGCCATCGTGGCATTCGCGGGGCTTTACCTGCTCAGCTTCACGGGCTCGCTCAGCATGTCCGGCGGGGATTTTCTCGTTCTCATCGGCGCGTTCTGCTGGGCGGTGCAGATTCTCGTGATCGGGTGGCTGGCCCCCAAGATGGACGTGATCAAATTGGCCTTCATCGAATTCCTGGCCTGCTCGCTGCTCAGCCTGGCTGTCGCATTTGCCTTGGAAGAGACAACATGGGCAGGAATTTCGGGCGCTGCCATACCGCTGCTGTACGGCGGCGTGATGTCCGTGGGCGTGGCGTACACTCTCCAGGTGGTGGTTCAGAAGAAGGCCAACGCAGCCCACGGAGCGCTGCTGATGAGCCTGGAGGCGGTGTTCGCGCTCATCGGCGGAGTGATGTTCCTGGGGGAGACCATGACGCCCAGAGGAGTAATGGGCTGCGCCCTGATGCTGGCCGGGATGATGCTCTCGCAGGTGTGGGGCATGAGAAGGGCGGGAAAGGCTTTAATAAAAACAGATTGATTCGGCTGCCATGCCTGGAAAGATTCTTGTCGCGTATGCCAGCAAGACGAACGCCACGGCCCAGCATGCCGGGGCCGTTGCGGGTGCGCTGAAGTCCGTCGGAAGGAATGTGGAAATCGTCAACCTCCGGGAGGGGGGAAAGCCGGACCTGGCGGGGTATGATATTGTTGTCATAGGCTCTGGAATAAGGATTGGGAGGTGGTACGGGCCTGCAAAGAAACTTCTCAAAAGGAAGGAACTGGTGGGCAAGAAGGTCGCGCTGTTCGTGGCCTGCGGCATGATGGCAGAAGATTCCTCAAAGCAGGAGGAAGCGGTGAGGGATTACATAGAGAAAATCGCTGCTAAGCACAATGTGAAATACGCATGCTGCCGCGCGTTCGTCGGGTTCATGCCGGACGGGAAGAGCATGAAACTAGGAAGCGCCAGCGACTCGAACCCGGTTGACACCGCCGCATCGGTGGAATGGGGAAAGGAACTGGCAAAGCTGCTCTGAAGTAAACTACCATCCCCTAAAGTGGCTGGCGTTGACGCTTGATGGTATCGTCCGCATGATTCAGGGCTGGAAGTTTACCCATGCCAGTTGCATGCTTGATTATCGAAGCCAAATGGCTTCGATTTGCTTTGTTCTTATAAGCACAGCATGCAACGGTCTATCTTCTGCTTACATCCGTGTCCTCGGCCAATTCATCTCCGGCCTGAAGGCCGAAGGGTGCTTGGCCGTCTGACACTCAACAACCGTGCCGCTCACGCATCTTCTGGCAGTTCTTCAGCAACTGCTCCATGCCGTGGCTGCGGAAGATGTCCTCGGCCTTTCTTAGAATATCGGTCCCGCGCTCGATGTCACCGGCAGACAGCAGAATCTTGGCATGCTCCATCTGCGTCTTTGCCACCTCGGGTTCCATGTCGATGCCTCGCAATCCCTCGGCCGCCTCGGCAAGGCACGCAACGGCCTGCTCATGCTCCCCGCGGGCCGCATGGAGAAGGCCCCTGTTCCTGATGGTCCAGAAGATATTCTTCTTGGCCCCGATCTCCTGCGATATCGCAAGCGACTCCCGTATCTGCTCCTCCGCAATATCCTGGTTCCCCAGGGCGATGTTGCTGATCGCCATGGCGCAAAGCATGTTGATTATCATCTGCTTGTCCCCGAGCTGCCTGCTGATGGCCAGCCCCTTATCGTAAGGCTCCATCGATTCGGCGTACATCTCCTGCTCGCTGAAGAGGTTGCCAATGTTATTCAGCGACGAGGCGATTCCGGGAATCTCGCCTATCTTCTTCACTATCCAGAGGCATTCCTGGTACGACTTCATGGCAGCATTATAGTCGCCCCTGTTCTTGTATATGATTCCCATGTTGTTCAGGACATAAGCCTTGCCCTGCAGGTCCTTGGTCTTCGAGAGTATCTCGAGCGTTCGCATGTATTGCTCCAGCGCGAGGTCGAACTTGCCCTGGGCCAGGTAGACGTTCCCGATATTGTTCAGCGAGGCGCTTATGCCGTAGAGGTCCCCCAGCTTCTCTCCTATATCCAGGCCACGGCCGTAGCATTCCAGCGCCTCGTTAAACCGCCCCCTCAACATGTGCGTGACTCCGATTATCTTCCAGGCCTTCCCCGCAGCCCGCTGCGCGTCCGTGCCGGGGTTGTTCTCCAGGATGGCTATGCCTTTTCCTGCCTGCTCCGCGGTTGCGTCGAATTCGCCCTTGTTCACGTTGATGAAGGACCTTGCGACCAGGAGAAAACCCATCTCGTCATGTTCCTTGCCTTCCAGGAATGACTCGGCCGTCACGAGTTCGGCAAGCGCCTCGTCGAACTTGCCCTGCATGGTCAGTATGTTCGCCAGTTTCCTGTGTATCCTCGCGCTGCTTTCGCCGTCGGGCGACAGATTGACAGCCCGTGCGAAGCTCTCGGACGAGTCCGGGAAATTCCCCCGCAGGCCCTGTATCTCGCCCAGCCTCTCCAGTATCATGAACTCCCTGCTGGCCGCGTCCTTCCCGGATTTCAAATGCCGCACTGCACCCTGCGCGTTCTTGTAATGCTCGACAGCCAGGTCGACCGAGAATGCCCCTTCCGCCTTTTCCGCGGCGAGCATGCAGTAGACGAGAACCTTCCGGTGCTCCGCTGTCTTTGAGAAATGCCAGGCAAGCTCGTATATCGCTTCGTCAGGCCTGTCCCTGTACTTCTCCTCCAGGAACTCACCAATCGTTCTGTGAAAATGCCTTTTCCATCTGTCCGGCATCGTGCCGTACACAACGCTCTGGAACATGGCGTGGCCGAACCCCATCTTCTCCCCGCGCTCGACAAGTATTCCCTCTCCCAGAAGACCGTCGAGGACTTGCCCTGGCTGGCGGACACCCGTTATCGAAAGGAGCGTGCCGCGATCGAACTCCATGCCGAAACATGATGCGAACTCGACCAGGGCCAGCTCGTCCTGTTTCAGGTTCCCTATCCTGTGATGGACCACTTCCTCTATGGTCGCGGGAAGAGAGTAGGCATCGGTCATGAGCCGGTATGTCCCACCGTCCGAAGCGATGTTCCCTGTTGCCAGGAGGTGCCTGAGCATCTCTGTCACGAAGAACGGGTTGCCGTTCGACTGGGCCTCAACCATCCGCAGGAAATCTTCCGGCAGGCTGTGATTGGGGCAGACCCGGCCGACTATGGCCGCCACACCGCCGGAATCCAGGCACCCCAGTTCAAGATGCAGGATGTCATCGCCGGCTGTTCCGCCACCGAGCGACTCGCGAACCCATGCCCCTTCCGCAGCCCTCATTGTGCCGAGGGCCATTATCTTCATTCTCCCGATGTTCCTGGCAAGGTATCTCAGCACGAATATGGATGATTCGTCGGCCCAGTGCAGGTCCTCCAGCAGCAGGATGACCGGCTTTTCCGCACTCAGCTCGCCGAGCTGGTCGAGCATCTCGTCCGATATCCTTATCCTCTCCTGCTCAAGGCTCACGCCCTCGAGGCTCTTTCTGACCAGGAAACGGGTGCGCGCCAGCGAATCAATGTCGTTCTTGACGCCCGCGATGTCCCTGACATTGCCGGACCAGCTTTCGAGGGCATGGCCATGCCTGCTCTCCATGTCCCTCAGGGCGTTCCTGACCGCACCCCTCATGTCCGCATGCTCCACACCCTTGAAGACGGCTACCAGGAACAGGTGCTTGCCATGCTCTATCAGTATCTTCATGTCGCCGTACTCGAGCCGTCCTAGGGAGCCGCCCTCACCCCCGCCCCTGTCGAATGAGTCCCTCACGAAATCCTGAACTGCCGAGAACATCCCGGCGAAGATGTCCGCATCCAGGCCTTCATTCTGGGGGGATGCCTGCGCGACGAGCAGCCCAGCGCGGTCAATGGCGAAAAGCTCGGTGAAGGTCTTGTACTCGTGTTCCTCGAAAAGCGGCCTTGTCATAACTCCGCCCATGGCCTTCGAGAACACCTGGAACGGCTGCGCGGAACCGGACATGGCCGCGCCCGACAGGATTCTCACGCCTTCTGCCCGCCGAACGAACTCCTGGACGAGAGTGGTCTTGCCGATGCCAGCGTCCCCCGAGATGAGGATTGACCTGCCCTGGCCCTCGGATGCGCCCTGCAGAGCTTTCTCCAGAATCCCCAACTCCGTTTCCCTGCCAATCATCTGAACCTGCCGGAAGGCGGATTGCCTTGTATGTGCAAATAACTTGCGGACGCCGTGTAAATTATCAGCCCCTAAAGGGACTGGCGTTTGTTGCCTTAAAGGTATTGCCAGCATGATTCGGGGCTGGAAGTTTACCCATGATAAGTTATATGCCGAATCAAGATTCGGCAAACCCATTTTGAAATGTCAAAATGGAGCATGCCTGTTCATCGAAGCACAATGGCTTCGATTTACTTTGTTGTCATAAGTACGGCATGCAACGGCATATCTCGTTACTGCCGATACC
>JAWOHM010000127.1:0-6309 GCA_046485165.1 Thermoplasmata archaeon | reverse complement strand
GATCGCTACAATCCTCGTACGGGCGAGGCTTCCAAAGTATCATGCTAATCGGTCACCAACCCGGTTCCAACAACCGGGTCACAACCCCGCCCTTATGTTTACAGAATGATTAAGCTGGCGGGGCATGATTGGCTGGGGCGGTGCCGGAGTGTGGTCTTCTGGTTGACGAGGTGCCTTTGAAAAAGCCTGTGTGGGGGAGTGGAGAACAGGCCTGAACATAATATCTTCCGCCCCTAACCATTTTATCCCGGTTCATTTATCGCATGGCCGATGAACCCGTTCGAGTCCCTGGACCCCCGCATCCGCGCTGCCATTGCCGAGCTGGGCATATCCGCCCCGTCCGAGGCACAGAAGCAGGTCATCCCAGGGCTGCTGAGGAAGGAGCAGATTCTCCTGGTTGCCCCAACCGGCATCGGCAAGACCGAGGCCGCCATGCTTCCGATATTCCACGACATCCTCAAGTCCGGGCCCGGGGGTTTCTACGTGCTTTACGTGACCCCGCTGCGCGCCCTCAACCGGGACATGCTCAGGCGCCTGGAATGGTTCGGAGAGAGGCTGGGCATCACTGTGGGAGTGCGGCACGGTGACACCACCCAGCATGAGAGAGCCAAGCAGTCCAAGAACCCGCCGCAGATACTCATCACGACCCCGGAGACATTCCAGATAATGTACACCGGGAAGAACCTGCTCCGGCACCTGGCCAATGTGAGATGGGTCGTCGTTGACGAGATACACGAGATGGCCCAGGACGAGAGGGGGGCGCAGCTGGCCGTGGGCATGGAAAGGCTGGCGGAGCTTGTTGCCGAGCCATTTGTCCGGGTAGGCCTCTCAGCAACCGTCGGCTCGCCGGCAGAGGTCGCCAGGTTCCTGCAGGGCAGCAGCCGGGAGGTCAGGGTGGTCAACGTGGCCAGGGAGAAGAGGATGTCCCTCACTGTATCCTGCCCCAGACCGGTGAAATCAGACACAGCCCTGTCAGACATGATACATGCCGATGAGGAATCCGCGGCCAGGCTCAGGCGCTGCCGCGAACTGATAGAGCGGAACACATCCACGCTGGTCTTCGTGAACACCCGCAATACCGCCGAGGTGCTTGCGGCCAGGTTCCATCTCACTGATGATAAATTTCCCGTGGGCGTGCATCACGGCTCCCTGTCGAAGCAGATAAGGGTCCAGATGGAGGAGGAGTTCAAGAGCGGCATCCTGAAAGGCCTCATCTGCACATCCTCCCTGGAGCTGGGCATTGACATCGGCTCTGCGGATTTCACAGTTCAATACAATTCCCCCAGGCAGGTCACGCGGCTGGTCCAGAGGGTGGGCAGGGCCGGCCATACAATAGACGCGGTTTCCCGGGGCGAGGTGATTTGCGACAACCCCGATGACGTCATGGAGGCCGCTGTTGTGGCGCGCCGTTCTCTGAGCGGTATGATGGAAGAGACGCTGATAAGGAAAGACCCCATGGCGGTGCTGGCCAACCAGGTAGTGGCATCGGCGATGCAGGGCCAGGACTGGAATCCCGGGGACCTTTTCAGGACAGTGAGGCGCGCCTATCCGTTCCGGGATATGGAGAAGGTCGCATTCGACAGGGTCTTGGCGCAGCTCAGCGACCTGCGGATGATATGGCTGGAGCCGGACCGCATTGGTAGGAGCAGGAACTCGCGCACCCACTTCTTCGACAATGTCTCCATGATACCGGACGAGAGGACATTCAAGGTCATGGACCTGACAACCCGCAGGATCATCGGCACCCTGGATGAGGGCTTTGTGGTGGCCTACGCAAAACCGGACGCCCCGTTCATCGTGCGCGGCTTGCCATGGCGCATAGTGGAGATAGAGGAGGGCACTGTCCTGGTGGAGCCGGCCAAGGTGCTGGGCGCTGTGCCCTCCTGGTCCGGGGAGGACATTCCGGTGCCGTTCGATGTCGCCCAGGAGGTGGGCGCGCTCAGGCGGGAGATGGACTTTGAGAGGTATCCCATGGACGCGGAAGCCATCGAGATTGTGAAAAAATACCTGGCCGGCCAGTCCGGAGATGGAACGGTGATGCCCACCGACTCAGTGATAACCATCGAATCGGAGAACCGCCTGATGGTCATAAACGCGTGCTTCGGCTCCAAGGTCAACGAGACGCTGGGCAAGATAATCGCGGCTCTGTTGATGTCCAGGCAGGGCGAGAGCCTGATGGTGCACACGGATGCGTACAGGATAATCCTGCAATTGCCAAGGCCGGTGTCCCCAGGGAAGGTGTCGGAGATACTCATGGGCACGCCCCCGGGGAATGTCGAGGCCCTGCTCCGGCTATACCTGAAGCATTCCAACTACCTGAGATGGAAGTTCATCAATGTCGCCAAGAAGTTCGGTGCCATCAGGAAGGACGCGGACTACAGGATGTTCAACATGGACCGCGTGATGGACTCTCTGGAAGGCACCCCTCTGATGGAGGAAGCCATCGAGAAATGCCTCTGGGAGCTGCTTGACCCTCAAAAGGCCGCTGAGGTTCTGGCCGACATCCAGTCCGGGAAATACTCGATAAAGGAGTCAAAGCTCTCGCCCATCGGCAAGGCCGGAATCGAGGAGAGGGGCGACGTCATGATGCCATCCCGGCCCACCCACGCGATACTCATGGCCATGAAATCAAGATTGGAGAGGGAGACCGTCGCCCTGGTCTGCACCCATTGCAGGAGGAAGAGCATCAGGCAGGTCGGCCCCCTTGAGGAAAAGCCGGTCTGCAAGGCCTGCGGCTCCGTCATGGTGGCTGCGGTAAGGCGGGCGGAACTGGACAATGTCCGGCTGTTCGACAAGAAGAGCCCGACACCCGAGGAAAAGAAAGCCATCAAGAAGATGATGAAGTCGGCCAACCTGGTCATGACACACGGCAAGAGGGCGGTGCTGGCGCTGGCTGCAAGAGGCGTCGGCCCCGATACGGCAGGGAAGATACTGGCCATGCACTTCGAGGACGAGGATGACTTCCTGGCGGCTGTTCTCGCGGCCGAGGTGAATTTCGCAAGGACGAAGAGGTTCTGGGATTGATGGTAATTGTTCGGGACTCGGGAATCGGGAATGGGGAATCGTACGGAATGGCTCTATTACCAGCCATTGTTGTTGTTATAATGTTCGGGACTCGGGAATCGGGAATGGGGAATCGTACGGAATGGATGCGTTGCCATCCATTGACCCCGTCACCGAATCCCGCTTCCCGCTATTACATTAACCCAACAGGTTCCCGCTTCCCGAAGTACGAATCCCGCTTCCCTTAGCTTCAATAACCAATCAGATTCCCGAGTCCCGATGCTTCAATAATCAATTAAGTTCCCGCTTCCCCAAACTCATAAATATACACACGCACTTGCTCGTTTAGAGCAAACATCAGGGGACGAATCAGATGAAGAGAAAGGTAACAGCAGTGTGGGTGTGCATGATTTTGATTGCCTCGGCATTCGCGATGGCGACCGGTGCGGGAAGCAATGAAACACGGCCACTGTTTTCCGGGAGCGGAACAGGAACCGTGGGGGACCCGTATATTATTACAAATGTCAGCCAGCTGCAGGAGATGAGCCTCAATCTAACTGCGAATTACAGGCTGGGAAACGATATCGATGCATCCGAAACCAGCGGATGGAACTGGAACGCGGACCACTTCGAAGGTTTCGTTCCCATCGGAATCATGATATCTCCGTTCACGGGCTTCCTGGACGGTTGCAATCATACAATATCAAAGTTATTCATCAACCGCCCCAATCTTAATGATGTTGGCCTGTTCGGGTATGTGGACAGTGGATTTGCGCTGAGAAACCTGGGATTGATTGCCAATAACATCACAGGCAATGATTATATCGGCGGGCTCGTGGGACGGAACGAGGGCGGCACGATATCCAATTGCTACAGCACTGGAAACATGACAGGCAAGAGAGACCTTGGCGGGCTCGTGGGAGTTAACAATTATGGAGACATATCAAAATGCTATGCTACAGGAACCGTCATAGGTGCTGATTTATATGTGGGCGGACTCGTGGGATGGCACTATTATGGGGATGTGTCAGATTGCTACGCCACGGGAAATGTCTCCACCCCAAGGATGTTTGTCGGCGGACTCATAGGACGAAACTTCGCCGGCAAAATATCCAATTCATATTCAACAGGAACTGTCAGCGGAGAGGACCGTGTCGGCGGGTTCCTGGGAGAGAATGTGGGCACGGTTTTCGATTGTTTCTGGGACACGGAAACATCCGGCATGGCTATAGGGATAGGAAGCGGCAATACCACAGGAGCAACAGGAAGAACCACCCCGGAAATGAAGAATCTCACCACATTCACGGACGCAGGCTGGGACTTCAACGGCACCTGGTATATTCTGGAAGGCGTGGCTTACCCGGCATTGCGCTGTGTGGGCCTGCCGCCCTCGCAGCCCGCGGTGGCAATAACCCCTTCCGCGGCATACACGTCCAGCGACCTGACATGCACCGTGACAACGCCCAGCATCGACCCGGAGGGGCAGACAATAACATACACTTACGAATGGTACCTGGACCTGGGCTCGGGCTTCGCCCTGCAGCCAGCATTGACGACCGTGACAGCCTCCTTGAGCGCCATGATTGATTCATCCAATACCCAGAAGAATGATGTGTGGAGGTGCATGGTGACGCCGGACGACGGCACTTTGTATGGGCCGGCCGGCCAGGGTGAAGTGTCTATTTTGAATACTCCTCCATCGATTACCTACGTTCAAATCACCCCCGAAACAGCCTTTACTTATACGGACCTGACAGCAACACCGTACGGATGGTACGACGAGGACGGTGACCCGGAAGGCTATCTCTACCAATGGCAGAGATGGGGCGGCGCTTCATGGGTAAACCTGGATGGTGAGACTGCCAATACGCTTGGCTCCAGCAATTTTGCAAAGGGCGATTTCATAAGGATTGTATGCACACCACTCGACGGGGATGGGCCGGGTGCACCTGTATCTTGCTCAATCACCATCTCAAACTGCCCACCCACAGCCCCGGTGGTTGATGTCACTCCCAACGCCCCCTATGTGTTTGATAGCCTGACATGCACGGTTGTCATAGCAAGCACCGATGTTGATGGAGATGTGATTTCATACACATATCACTGGTACCTGGACCAGGGCTCGGGCTTCGTCCTGCAGTCCGCATTGACGACCGTGACAAGCGAGCTGAGCGCGACCATCGACAGCGCAAACACATCGACAGGTGACACATGGCGTTGCATTGTCACACCCGATGACGGGTCCGCAAACGGCCCGGCAGCACAGGATGAGGTGCTGGTCGGCGGATATCCGCCGGTGCACAATGTTGACACCGATGAATACTTCGAGACCATCCAGGCCGCCATCGACGACACTGACACCCTCAACGGCCACACCATCGAGGTGAGCGCGGGGACGTACTACGAGAACGTGGTTGTGAACAAGCAGCTCACGATAACCGGTGCCGGGAGAGACGTCACCATCATTGATGGGAACGGCGATGGCGATACAGTCAAGATAACCGCCAATTACGTGACGCTCTCCGGCTTCACAGTGCAAAATTCAGGCACCGAGATGGTTGCGACGGACAAGGATGCCGGGGTCGAGATTTCCTATGTCGATTACTGCACAATGGAGAACCTCTTGGTCCGAGACAATGCCATCGGCATTTACCTGTATACCCACTGCATTGGCACCACGGTCATCGACAACATCGTATCGAACAACACCTACGGAATCTATGTGTGGTACTCGGATAACAATATTGTCAGCAACAACACAGCTTCGCACAACGCGGTTGGCATCTATCTCTGCTACTCCGGTGGCAACATGATTGCCGACAATACCGCTTCGCCCAACAACGATTACGGCATTGACCTTTATTTCAGGTCCAACGGCAACACAGTGGTCAACAATAATGCCTCGTACAATAATTGTGGGTTATATCTCTATAGCTTCTGCGACAACAACACCGTTGCCAATAACGTTGCCTCGCACAATGCCAATATCGGCATCTACTTGACCTCCAATTGCCGCAACAATCTGGTTGCCAACAACACCGCATCCTCGAACAATGCAATCGGCATATACCTCCTCACTTCATGCATCAACAACACAATCGCAGACAACTTTGTGTCCTCGAACGGCAACCGCGGGATATCTGTCTATTCCAACGGTAATTTTATTGTGAACAATACCGTGGTCTATACCCTGCAGCTGACGCAGGACCTCCACGATCGCGGTCCGCTTGATGCCGAGTTCCTTGCGCAGCTCGCGATCGAGCCCGCCGTCGACGGACATCAATGCGATGAGGCAGTGCGCCTCGC
>JAWOHM010000072.1:0-3416 GCA_046485165.1 Thermoplasmata archaeon | reverse complement strand
GGATTTAATGGCAAACGAGGTAAGAGCATCCCACATCCTTGTGGACAAGAAGACAGACGCGGACAAACTGATGGAGAAACTGAAATCCGGTTCGAATTTTGAGGACCTGGCCAGGAAGCATTCCTCCTGCCCGTCGGGCAAGAAGGGCGGGGACCTGGGGTACTTCACCAGGAACCGCATGGTGAAAGAGTTCGAGACCGCGGCTTTCGCAGCGAAGAAGGGCGACATCGTCGGGCCGGTGAAGACGCAGTTTGGCTGGCACATCATCAAAGTTACCGATACAAGGGGATAATCTCCCGAATAATTACAGGTCGTACAATTCCCCGTACTTCGTCTTCAGGTAATTCATGTACGGGCCGATATCCAGGCCGCTGCCGGTCGCCCGTTCCAGAATCTCGCTTGCGGTGAATTTCGCCCCGTGCCGGTAGATGTTTTCCTTCAGCCAGCTGTGCAATTTATCATACTTGCCGTTGGCGATGTCCCCGGGTATCTCGGGGTGCGCTTTCACGGCCGCATCGTAGAACTGGGCGCTCATGATGTTGCCCAACGCGTAGCCCTGAAAATAACCGACTATGCCGTTGTACCAGTGTATGTCCTGCATGACGCCGTTCGCATCATTCGGCGGGCGGATGCCGATATCCGACTCCATGCGGTCGTTCCATGCATTGGGCAGTTCCGCGATATTCAGCTTGCCTTCGAGGATCTCGCACTCGAAATCGAACCGCATCATCACATGGAGGTTGTAACTCACCTCGTCCGCCTCTACGCGAATCAGGCTCTTCTGGACCTTGTTTATGCCCCTGTAGAATTTATCAAGAGAAACTTGGCCCAGCTGCTCCGGGAACAGCTTCTGAAGGGCGGGATAGTTGTGGCTCCAGAATCCCCTGCTTCTGCCCACTATGTTCTCCCACAATCTTGATTGGCTCTCATGAACTCCGATAGTAGTTCCGCCCCTGAGAAAGGTTCCGTCCAGGGAGGGGGCGCTGCCCTGCTCGTACATGGCGTGGCCCGCCTCATGGAGCGTGCCGAACAATGCAGTGCCGAGGAATGTCTCCTGGACCCGGGTGGTGATGCGCACATCCCCCAGGGCAAAGCTGGTGGTGAATGGGTGGGGGGCCATGTCCTGCCGGCCACGGTCGAAATCGTAGCCGTAAGCCCGGATTATGGACTCACCGAACTCCAGTTGCTTCTTCGGTTCGAACGCTGCCGTCAGGAAAGAGTTGTCTGCCGGCTCCTGACTGGTGATGGCATTGACAATGGGCACAAGCTCCTTCCGCAATTCGGCAAAGACCGGCCTGACATCGGATACCTTCATCCCATGGTCGTGATTGTCCATTAAGGGGTCCAGGGGATGCCCGTACCCGGGAAAGAAATCCGCATATTCCCTGCATAGCCCGAATATGTTATCCAGGCTTGGCCTCACCATGGCATAATCATTGGCTGGCCTTGCCTTGACCCAGACATCGAAGCATTCCGATTCGGCCTTGCTGAACCTGGCTGCGAACTCCGACGGCACCTTGACCGCTTTCTCATACAATCGCCTGGAAAGGCGGATGAGCGCGGCCTCGTCTGAATCATAACCTGCCTTTTCCTCGAAAGGCCTCAGCTTCTCCAGCAATTCGCCATTCTTGGGGTCTGTCTGCATGTCATGCATGAACTTGGAGAGCGTGGCCATCTGCCTGCCCCTGGCCTCTGCCCCGCCCGGCGGCATGTACGTCTGCTGGTCCCAGCCCAGGACTGCCCCGGCCGAGGCCATGTCGATTATCTCACCCATCCTGCGCTTGAGTTCCTCATAAAGTTCCTGCATCAGAATTCCTCAGGATGAGAACGAAGCAAGCATCTTAAATCTAATCCCTGCGCAATTGCAAGGTGTTGTGTTTCGGTTGCTGATTGTTCGGGACTCGGGAAAGGGGAAAAGGGAAGCGTACGGAATGGCTGCCAGAAACAGCCATTTATTCGATTGTAGATTTACGATTTGGTAATTTATTAATTTTCAATTGGATAATTGACAAGTCCCACGGTACGAGTCCCGATTCCCTTAGCATCAATAATTAATCATATTCCCGATTCCCGCTATTTCATTATGCAATCAGGTTCCCGCTTCCCTGAGAAGATGATAAATATCCCTGCGACTTCCTGAACAGTGATGGCAAAGGAAGTGACCAGCGCGGTCCACAAGCCCTACGAGAACATGTGGGTTCTCAAGACCGACGACATGATTAAGAATCTCACCTGGTGGTGGTGGTGGTGGATATTCTTCATCAAGGATCCGGACAACCCTGGAAAAACGAAGCAGCTGATGATTCTCTGGTCCACCAAATACTCGGATGACATCATGGTCATGGACCATAAATGGAGCGTCTCGAAGCTCCCGGCCTGGGAGGATGGCGCCCTGAAATTCAACGGCATGGTGGCGGCATGGTGGTTCGACGGGAAGCAGATGCATGACCCGATTGTCCTGGAAGAAGCCGATTTTGAAGTGCGCCATGATGGAGATGAGGGCGAACTCAATCCAATACTGAAAGGAACGGATTACAGATTCTTCGGCGGGCCGAAAAACTACACTGTCAACATCAAGGACAAGGACAATGACTTCCACTTCGAGATGACGCCCTGGAACGATTACCTGCTGAAGCACAGGTTCAACGAGAACCAGTACACAAAGAAATACAGCTACAACATCATGAAGATATTTGGGATGAAGTTGAAGGGCACCATCCGCGGAAAGCCCATCGAGGGCAGCGCTTACCATCAGCGCGTAACCGTCAACGCACCCGCGCCCCCGTGGTACTGGGGACTGGTGCATTGCGAGGACGGGAGCTACATAGATTACTTCATGCCGTACATTGGGCCGCAGATTTTCCGCAGCACCGATAAACCGACATCGTGGCTGGACTTCTGCGACATCCGCATGAACAAATCCATACACTTCTACCACAAGCCGACGAATACGGAGTACCGGTTCAACACCAAGCACACACGTATCCGGCACAAGGTTGTGGATGGCCTCCCGGCATTCGAGATAACCGGCAAGGACAATGAAAAGGAATTCTTCCTCCGGCTGAAGGCCTACACCCGCGCCTACTGGCGGTTCCAGCAGCCCAGGAAGATGGGCATGAAGTCCATACTTTATTACAATGAGTACCCGGCCATTGTCGATGAGTTCCGGTTCAGGAAGCTGGACGGGTCGCTGGAGGTCGGGAAGAAGAACCTGGGGTTCACTGCATGCAATTTCGAGCATAGCTGGGGGAAGCTGATTTAGAGTAATGTAAACTACCAGCCCCTAAAGTGGCTGGCGTTATTGCCTCTAAGGTATTGCCTGCGTGATTCGGGGCTGGAAGTTTACCCACACCAGTTGCATGCCTGAACAATCGAAATCGCAAGGCTTCGATTTACTTTGGTTGCATAAGTACGGC
>JAWOHM010000112.1:0-7202 GCA_046485165.1 Thermoplasmata archaeon | reverse complement strand
GCCGCACCCTGGAACTGGAGCTCCAATTTCGCCACCACCGGCGGGGCCGGGCATTACTGGCATCGGTCACATTTGACCTCAGCCAGTAATGCCCGGCCCCGCCGGTGGTGGCGAAATTGAAGCTCCAGTTCCAGGGTGCGGCATATAGGGTGCCATAAGTAATCCATTCGGCTCCCTCCCGGCTGTATTGCAATTCCACGCTGGCCACCTCACTGCCCGTGCCGTCGGCATTCACGGACACATTCTGCGGGTTGGTGTTGTGCCAGGCTGCTATCTCAACGACGGAAGAAGTTGGCTCTGTTTCATCCCACACCAGCGTAAAACTGCTGGAGGCCTCGTTCCCGGCGCCATCGGTGACGTTCAGCCAGATTGTGTATGTTCCATCTGCGCTGGCATTGATGTCCGTGTTCAAGGAGCTCAGCGCACTGAATGAAACCGAGCCAGGCCCGGAATATGCCCATTGATAAGTGAGGTTGTCGGACGGAGTCTCGCCTGCGGATGGGTCAGAGGCGGTTGAAATTTGCACCCTCCCGGCCACAGTGTTAAATGTGTTGTTCCTGACCTCATCGGAACCAGCCTCGACTATAGGGGCAGTTATGTCATAGCCAATCCAGGTCTCCGCGGCTCCTGAATTGTTGGAGTTGCCTGCGGCATCGGTCACATTTGACCTCAGCCAGTAATGCCCGGCCCCGCCGGTGGTGGCGAAATTGAAGCTCCAGTTCCAGGGTGCGGCATATAGGGTGCCATAAGTAATCCATTCGGCTCCCTCCCGGCTGTATTGCAGTTCCACGCTGGCCACCTCACTGCCCGTGCCGTCGGCATTCACGGACACATTCTGCGGGTTGGTGTTGTGCCAGGCTGCTATCTCAACGACGGAAGAAGTTGGCTCTGCCCTGTCATAGCCCCACCCTGCCTCGCTGATGTTCTTAACCTCTATGTTCCCGTCACCATCCTCCGCGATTGTGAAAAACTCATATATTCCTTCGCTGTCCGGCCATTCCCATTCGAATTTGCCATCAATGTCTGATGTGTCGTTCATGCCATCGGCCCAAACCCCGAAATCACTGGAATTGTCCGCCCTGTAACGGTACCACAGATGCACCGATGAAAGGTCGCTGCCGCCGGCATCCGACGCGGAATAGTTTATGGTGAAAGGAGATGAGTTCTGCCAGTACGCGCCCCCGGCCGTGACATTGCTGGCCGGGTCTGTGATGTCCTTGGTGGTGAAATACCAGGGATTCGGCACAGGGCCAGCGACGAGGCCATTGCCAGCGAGGTCTTTGCCGAGGGGTATTGTGAATTTGTAGGTTGTGGACTCGGTGAAGTTTGCATGGGATAATGTCAATATCGTGTTGTTTGTGGTCCAAACAAGACTCCACCCTCCCGGGTTTGGATTGCAAGTGGTTGACACGGAAGTAGTATTCATTGTCTCGTTGAATTTCACTTGAATCGGGGCGGCCAGGTCTGAAATCGTAGTGTCATTGGCTGGGTGCGTATCAATAATATATGGGGGGGTGAAATCCCCGGTCGTGAAAGACAGGTTGGCGGTTCCAGCCAGGGGGACACCTCCCAAATTCTTATGGCCTGCCAGGTTGACATAGTACAAGGTGGATTCCGCGAGTTCCGAATAGGAGATGTTGAACCAGCAATCCGTGGAGTTCCATGAGCCGATTGCACCTGGGAGGTTGGAATCGAAATCGGTGATGCTCGTGTCCATGGATTCATTGAACCTGACAGAACAATTGCCAGCAACTGTTTCTACATTAATTTCATCGAACTCTGGGATTGTCAATTCAATAATCGGGTCGGGGTTCGCCCTGGCCCCGGGCACAACCATGAATTGCATGAATATCAATGCAATCAGTATATACGACGCGCTCCTCGCACACTTACCGTTTCTGTCCCTGATAAACGACATGTCAATCCTCCTCAACTTTGCCAAAGCACGGCTTGTTTCTCCTGTATGATTATATTATATTTAACTGTTTATCAACAATGCTTGCAGACAATCGATGCAAAACTACATATCCCAGCATCCCCATTCGGAAACCCATGCTCTCAGATTGGTTGGTGTTGGAGCTCACCCAATTCCAGCTTTACGGCCTGGTCTTCCTCCTTGGCTCGTTCACCGTGGCCACGCTCAGCGACCTGAAGTACATGAAGGCCCAGAGTGAGTTCGTTGAGGTCTGGGTGCTCTCCCTTCTGGTGCTCCTTGCCTTTGAGATATGGAACCTGGAGGAGGACGCGCATTACTTTTTCGCGGCAAAATGGATGCTGATACTGATTTTCATTCTGATTTCGAACCGCTCCTTCGGCGTTCTTTTCAAGCTTGCCAGGGGGGATGTCATGGCCTGTGCGGCAGTCATGTCCCTGCTCACGCCCGCGCTGGTGCTGGTATTCATCGTGTGTCTGAAGATTCTGGATCTCATAACCAGGCCGATACTCCGGGGCTTCGGAAAGGGCAGCGCCTATCCCTTCATGCCCGTGGTCATGGCTACCACAATGGTGGTGTTCGGAACGGTGCTCTACCTCGTCTGAACCTCATCCCCCGCAATGTAAATATCACAGATGGCAATTCCTCCTGCATGGAAATACCGCTGGAGTGGGTGTTGGCATACGCACTCACCATCAACCTGGCCGCCCTGGCCTTGTTCGGCATTGACAAAGGCCGGGCCAGGAAGGGGCATGGCAGGATATCGGAGGCAAGCCTGTTCCTCGTCTCGCTGGCAGGCGGGGCTGTCGGCGGCATCCTCGGGATGTGGATGTTCAGGCACAAAACCAGGAAAACGGGATTCAAAGTGGCCATGGCGGCCATCCTGGTCACCAATGCATTTCTCTATTATTATCTGGCCATTCTGTCGCCCTGGTTCTCCTAGGGATGCGGACGGCTGAGGCACTCTTTCAAACGGAAATTGCTGGTGGTCGTAAAATGCATGCAGGCAATGAGATAGGATAGGAAAATTAACTAATTCTCATCCAGTTCCTCGTTTATTTCAAGAATCTTCTGCAATGCCTGAATGATTATTTCCTCCGCGATGACGTAATCTCCCGATGAATTTTGGTATCGGTCATCGCGCCCTTCCGACCCTTCTGAATCATTTGCCCCGGATGGATTTTTCAAAGGCATTAGTATCCTTGCAACATCAATGCTGAGGTTTAATTTGTTGAACAGGTCATTCTTCTGATAATTATGCACTTTGAGGAAATCCAGAATCTCATCCAGTTTCTCTATATCCTTGCATTTGAGAATCTTCTTTACATACGTGTTGTATATGTCGAGGTTCAATTCATTGTTTGCAGCCATGTGCTCTCACCTTAATGAGAGAATGCTTTTATCTATTAATATCTTCTGCTTTGCAACCAAGTACAACCAGCAATTCCGCATCTGGGTGTGCGGCATTGTTCCAGAGATGAATTAGGGCATGGGTTCCATCCATTTGATTTCTATCATTCGAGAAACGAAAATGAGGGCTCCCCACGGCTAAAGCCGGGGGTATCCCTTTCAGTTGTCACCCTGAATTTCGTGATTTCATATTGTTAAGAACTCATTCTGGTTGAGTCCATATTGATGAAATTACAGGATTGCTGGGGGAGCCCTTAATTGAACCATTCCGCCTTTCATCCGCAAATTTAAAAATTGCGGTATCCAGGCGGACATGTTCAATGAGACGGATGCAAAAATTTTTCACCAGACTCGATTGATGCAAAACATCAATTCATTCAACATGTCTCATTGGCCGGTAATGAATTGTGAATCCGCCCCTTGCCTAGATAGTTTTTTATCGATTGACCAATTCATAGCATGGGGTACAGGCCATGAACAAAACATATTCATTCATGAACAACAAGTACGCGAACCTGAGCTCAAAAGTCAAAAATGCATTCGTCAACATCACTTTCTCGCACTGGTTCAAGATAACCGTAATCATTCTCTGGATAAACATGACATCTTCAGCCATCTATTCTCTCAGCGAGGGCATAGGGTTCCTGGATGCCGCCTTCTTCATCATCCTGAATTTTTTTACTGAGTACCCCCAGGACCCAGTGACCTTTTCAGGCAAAGTTTCCAGCCTTGTCATAGTGGTCACCGGATTCTTGTTCCTGGCATTGACCGTCGGAGAGTTCTCCAGATATTTCCTGCATCGGTTGATAAACAGGGGAATGATAGAGCAGAGGCGCGTGTTCTATGGGGACAGTCACATAATAATCCTGGGCGTCAACAGAAACCTCAACGGCATCCTGACGGAATTGAGGTCGGATGAACTGGACCCCATTTCAAAACCCCCCGTCATCATCGTGGACCCGAAAATTGACAAAGTGAGGATAGTGGACAAGAAGATAAGGGCGGATGTGTACGGAATCAAGGCCAGCCCGGTTGATTTCAACACCTTCAAAAAAATTCAGCTGGAGAAGGCGAAGAGCATCCTGGTCCTCTCACCGGAGAACTTTTCCGATATCAGCACGTACAGGGATTCATATGTGGCCGCTGTAGAAAGGGCTGTCAAGAAATACCTGATGTCCGATGAAGTAAGGGGCAAGGTGGCCCACGACATCAACATAGTCCTCCAGTTCGTCGATGAGAAGACGAATATCCTGTCATACTGCGAAAGCTCGGAGATAGAGGTGAAGGCATATTTCGAGGAGATAGGTGAGCATCACATAATCACAGAGCCAATATACCTTGAGAGGATGCCGACATACCTCTTCGTTCAATCCATAATCGACAAGAACATCGATGAATTCGTCAGGAGGCTCCTGACCACCCAGTACAAAGATACCAATGAGATATATTATATTGAATTGCCAAGGGAATATGTGAAAAATCACAAGGAGATGAGCTTCTATGACATACAGAAGTCCCTTCTCAATTCGAATACCACCCCAATTGGAATATTGAGGCGTTACAGCAGCCAGGAAAAGGTCTGCAGCCACATGGAACGAAAATTGCTGATTAACCCGGACACGAAGATAGAAGCGGGCGACCAGATCATCCTGATTGCGTATGATGAATCCGATGTCAGGGCTGCGAAGCAGGTGCTGCGCTCCAAGGCCAAATCGTTCACCCCGAGGGCTCAAGTGAAACCCGCAAAGCTGCCTGACAGAATCTACGACCCCTTTGAGAACACATCCCAGATTGTAATCGTCAATTGGAATTGGCCCCAACTGCAATGCATAATGGATGAGGTTGTCAAAATAGCCGATTACACAAACAGGAAGGGAAATGGCGACCGGCCCCAAGCCATCCCACACCCGAAAAAGGACATAATCATACTGACCGAGAAGATGGCCAATCAAAGCATAGATAAGGAAATTGAGCGCATAAACTGTAAAATCAGAGAGAAGGGGCTTGAGAATTCCCTCTCCATCACAGTAAAAATCTATGACATACTTGATTCAAACATTTTAAGGGATATCATCAAGGGCAAGGAAAAGACGACTAAATTTGTGGTGTTGTCGGAGCAAACCGAGAAGGATGGGACAGGTCTGGACGCGGTCCAGCAACAGATTACGGAAAGCCTTGGGTTGAGCGAATCCGAACCCAATCTGGTCAGCGACCATCCAGACCAGCTTGTCCTCCACATGGCGCAGTTGATAGAGAAGTTCGGCAGCAACATTTTCACAGCCGTGGAAGTGCGCAAGCCAGAGATGATGCCGTTCTTCAGCCATCTGAACTGCGACGTCATCATTTGCGTTGAGGACATGTCCGAAAAGCTCCTTGCCCAGGCATTGCTGAAACCCTGTATATCCATGGTGTTCAGGGAATTACTGACCTTCAATCCAGATTCCTATGAATTCTACACAATCAATGTGCCCGACATCTTCGTCACAAAGAAAAAGACAATTCGGGACATCCAGGAGAGGTTCATAGGCACGAAGGCCTTGTTCATAGGGCATATCAGGGAAGTTGAGGGAAAATCAAGAATCACTATTAATCCCAAGCAATCGGGGTATTATTACAACAAACAAGAATCGAAAGTGAAAGTGTTGAGCGCCGGTCTCGATAACATAATATGGAATGATGCTAGAGCGCCAAAATTTGAAATAAGCTACCCTCGCGTAATGAGGAAGGATAAATTGAAGAGCGGAGACAAAATAATCATGCTTGCCGCCACATTGCAGGAAGTCGAGGAGATAATGGCTTCCATCTCGATAGAGGGTTGAAACTCTTGCATCAATGCAATAATTTGGTTTCCTTTCAGTTATAGCAGAAGGGTCTGTGGGCGCGAATCGGGCATCCAGATTGCTTTTTCCGATTCGTCGGAGTTTCGTTTCATACAGATTTTGGAAACTCCGGAAAGGATGAAGAATCGGGTCTCTGTAAAGTATAGACCAAGCTCGTTTGCAATATTTTATATAATCAATTTCATTCAGTTATAGCAGAAGGGTCTGTGGGCGCGAGACGCTCCGTATCCAGATTGTTTTCAAACGCGGCTCGTCGGAGTTTCGTTTCATACAGATTTTGGAAACTCCGGAAAGGATGAGGAATCGGGTCTCTGTATAGTATAGACCAAGCTGTCTGCAATATTTTATATAACCTTATCCTTTCAGTTATAGCAGAAGGGTCTGTGGGCTAGCTTGGTCTATACTAGAGCGTTCGGGACGCTTTGACTCCAGTTCAAATCTGGACAGACCCATCCTTGATTTTTCAACAATGTCCCGAGTCCGCAACCTTTTTTACCCCTTGCCGCATTCATCAGTCAGGACAGTTCTGGAGCGGGAAACATGGTTAACGTGACGGTGTTCGGGGGCGCGGGCGAGATAGGCGGGAACAAGATACTGGTGGAATCAGATGATACAAGAATAATGCTGGATTTCGGGACTCGAATGGGGTATGAGGGAACGTTCTTCGCGAAATTCGTGGAGCCCAGGTCCAACACCGAGTTCAGGGACCGCCTCATCATCGGCGCGCTGCCCATGATACCCGGGATATACCGGGAGGACATGATAAGGCCGGCTGGTTTCCGGGGCCTCCCTGCCAAGGGCCGCATCCTGAGGCCGGATTCCGGGCTGTTGGATGTGGCGGGATTGGTCACATTCGAGCAATACATGCAGAACCACGACAGGAGTTACCTGGATGGCATCCTTCTATCCCATGCCCACCTGGACCACACCGGCGATATTACCTACATCCATCCTTCTGTCCCGCTGTACTGCAGCCCTGTCACCCAGGTTCTTGTGGAAGCCATAGACGAGGTCACTTC